>JBKQRS010000381.1:0-3047 GCA_052143915.1 Bradyrhizobium sp. | reverse complement strand
GTCGCGATCACGAGCTGGCCGGTGATTAGACGATGCATGTGTTCAGTCCATGCGAGTGGGTGGGCGTCTGGAAATCTCGCCACGGCCTTTTTCTGCAGATCCACCAGCCGTGCCACGCCCTTGCGCGCCAGCGCCATCAAAGCGAGGAACTCGTCCTGCGAGAACGGCGTCTTCTCTGCGGTGCCCTGCACCTCGATGATGCGCCCGTCGCCAGTCATGACGAAATTGGCGTCGGTCTCGGCCTCCGAATCCTCGGCGTAATCGAGGTCGAGCACCGGCGTGCCGTTATAGATGCCGCAACTGATCGCGGCGACATTGTCGCGCAGCACGTTGGTCTTGATCATGTTGCGGGATTTCATCCAGCCGATGCAGTCGGCGAGCGCGACCCAGGCGCCGGTGATCGAGGCCGTCCGCGTGCCGCCATCGGCCTGCAGCACGTCGCAGT
The DNA here is from genome assembly GCA_052143915.1 of Bradyrhizobium sp. Lineage (GTDB taxonomy): Bacteria > Pseudomonadota > Alphaproteobacteria > Rhizobiales > Xanthobacteraceae > Bradyrhizobium. The sequence continues at coordinate 2,602 of JBKQRS010000381.1, read as the reverse complement.
CCACGGTGATCTGGCGCTCGCCCAGCGCTTCAAGGTCGACGGTCGCGCGCAGCGAGCGGCCGATCAGGCGCTGAATTTCGACGGTGCGGCCGTTCTGCTTGCCGGCGGAGGCCTCGCGGCGGGTGCGCTCAAGGGTTGCCCGCGGCAGCATGCCGTATTCGGCCGTCACCCAGCCGCGGCCCTGGCCCTTGAGCCATGGCGGCAACCGCTCTTCCAGCGTCGCCGTCACCAGCACATGGGTGTCGCCGAATTTAACCATGCAGGAACCCTCGGCATATTTGACCACGCCGCGTTCCAGCGACACGGCGCGCAGTTCGTCCGGCGCACGGCGGCTTGGCCGCATGGGAAACCTCCAAAATTCAGCAAGGGTTAATGGCTGGCGGTACTTGAAGGAGCGCCAACGCGCAGCGGCAAGGCCTTTCGGCCCGTCATTTGCAACGATTGCCTGCTTGTAACCGGCCCCCAAGATGGACAAATTAGGGTCGGTCGCCAGGAGTTTCCGTTTGGCCCACCACGAACCGATAGGCCTGATCGCATCGCATGCCGGGCTCGCCCAGCTGAACGAGCGCTCGCGCGATATCTTTCGCCAGATCGTCGAGAGCTATCTCGCGACCGGCGAACCCGTCGGCTCGCGCAACCTTTCGCGCCTGATCGCTGTACCGCTATCGCCGGCGTCGGTGCGGAATGTGATGGCGGATCTCGAGGCGCTTGGCCTGATTTACGCCCCGCATACGTCGGCGGGGCGGTTGCCGACCGAATTCGGCTTGAGGTTCTTCGTCGACGCCCTGATGCAGGTCGGCGATCTCACCGAAGGAGAACGGCAGTCGATCCAGACCCAGCTTGCCTCCGTCGGCAAGGCGCAATCGGTCGAGGCCGCGCTCGGCGAAGCGCTGACGCGGCTGTCCGGCCTCACCCGGGCGGCCGCCGTGGTGCTGACCGCGAAATCCAATTCGCGGCTGAAACATATCGAATTCGTGCGACTCGAGCCGGAGCGGGCGCTGGTGGTGCTGGTCGGCGAGGATGGCCAGGTCGAAAACCGCGTGCTGACGCTGCCGCCGGGCGTTCCCTCGTCGGCGTTGACCGAGGCCACCAATTTTCTCAATGCGCGGATCAGGGGACGGACGCTGGCGGAAGCGCGGCTCGAACTTGAAACCGCATTGGCACAAAACCGCGCCGAGCTCGATCAGCTGACGCAGAAGGTGATCGCCGCGGGGATCGCGAGCTGGTCCGGCGGCGAAACCGACGATCGGCAGCTGATCGTGCGGGGACACGCCAATCTCCTGGAGGACCTGCATGCGCTCGAAGACCTCGAGCGCGTCAGGCTATTGTTCGACGATCTCGAGACCAAGCGCGGCGTGATCGATCTCTTGGGCCGCGCCGAGCGCGCCGAGGGCGTGCGGATTTTCATCGGATCGGAGAACAAGCTGTTTTCGCTGTCCGGCTCTTCCACGATCATCGCGCCCTATAGCGACGCCGCCGGCCATATTGTCGGCGTCCTCGGCGTCATCGGGCCGACCCGGCTCAATTATGCGAGGGTGATACCGACGGTGGACTATGCGGCGCGCATCGTCAGCCGCCTGCTCGGGGGTTGATCTGTCCCGATATGGGCCGGACTGTGACTTTTTGAGTGTCTTCCTTGGCGCGGACCGGTACCCACCTCCGGGTCAATGCCTCGGAGGGCTTTGTTGAAAACGTTCCGGCGCTTGATTTTCTGCGCCTAAAGCACGATATCCCGGCCAGCATTCCCAACCATTCCCAACTCATCCTTAAGATTTTCCGAGAAGGCAGTATGATGACCGATCCCAACGGGCAGAAGGACAATCCGGCGCAAGGCCCCGAGCCCGTCGTTTCCAAGCCCTACATCATGCCCGACGAGCCCGAGGAAGGATCGGTCGAGGCGCTTGCCAAGGAAGCCGCGGAATCACGCGACAAGATGCTGCGGACGCTTGCGGAAATGGAAAACCTGCGCAAGCGGACGGCGAAAGAGGTGGCCGATGCGCGAACCTATGGCATCACCGGATTCGCCCGTGACGTCCTCGACATCGCGGACAATCTGCAGCGTGCGCTCGATGCGGTCCCAGTCGAGACCAGGGAATCGGCCGATCCGATCCTCAAGGCACTGATCGAGGGTGTCGAGCTGACCGAGCGGTCGCTTCTCAACGCGCTGGAGAAAAACGGCGTCAAGAAATTCGACCCCGCAGGCGAGAAATTCGATCCGAATTTTCAGCAGGCGATGTACGAGGTGCCCGACACTTCGGTCCCCGCAGGCACGGTCGTGCAGGTCGTGCAGGCCGGCTATATGATCGGCGAGCGCGTGCTAAGGCCGGCCCTCGTTGCGGTTTCCAAAGGTGGTGTGAAAGCCAGCGCGGCCGAACAGAACTGAGGCGCATTACGTTTGGGTCGATAATCCCGCGGCCTCGTGGTTTTCGCTCGGCGATGCCAACGGGTCGCGCGAACGATGACAGGCTCCGCATCGTCTGGAGACGCGCGGCTCGCCTTGAGGTTCATTTTCTCCCCTCCCCCCGCGAAGCGGTGGGGAGGGGTCGGGGGTGGGGGGTCTATCGGCAAGAACCGCTGCTTCGGTGAACGCCGCGCTACCCCC
>JBKQRS010000380.1:0-6270 GCA_052143915.1 Bradyrhizobium sp. | reverse complement strand
GACCGTGGAATCCGCGTTGAGCCGGTAGATCACGGGAACGCCGGTCGCCAATTCGCGCGCCAGAATGCCTTCGGGCGAAAGTTTTTCCAGCACCATGATCAGCGCGCGCAGCGAATTGCCGTGCGCCACGACCAGGGTGCGCTCGCCGCGCAGCACGCAAGGCAGAATCTCCTGCACGTAATAGGGCAGGGTGCGCGCCAGGGTGTCCTTCAGGCTTTCGCCACCGGGCGGCGGCACATCGTAGGACCGCCGCCAGACATGGACCTGCTCCTCGCCCCATTTCTTGCGGGCGTCATCCTTGTTGAGGCCTGACAGATCGCCATAGTCGCGCTCGTTGAGCGCTAGATGCTTGCGAACGGGAATGCCGGTCTGGCCAAGCTCGGCCAACGTCAGATCCAGCGTGTGCTGCGCGCGCAGCAGTACCGAGGTAAAGGCGATGTCGAAGATGAACCCCTGCGCCTTCAACTTGCGGCCGGCATCCTCGGCTTCCGCGATTCCCTTCTCCGTCAGATCGGGATCTTTCCAGCCGGTGAAGAGGTTTTTCAGATTCCATTCGCTCTGGCCGTGACGCAAAAGCACGAGAAGACGATCGCTCATTCCCTTGGTTCCATCCGAATCGAGAGGATTATTTCTTCTGTTTGAGCATGATCTTTTTCGGAAAACCGGTATCCACTTTTCCGGATCATGCTCTAAAAATCACCGAGCCCGAGCACGTCGGTCATCGAGTACAGCCCGGGCTTCTTGCCGCGCGCCCACAGCGCGGCCTTGACCGCGCCTTGCGCGAACATCGTGCGGTCCTCGGCCCGGTGCGTCAGCTCGATGCGCTCCATGGCGCCTGCGAAGATCACGCTGTGATCGCCGGTGACGGTGCCGCCGCGCAACGATGCAAAGCCGATATCGCCGGTCCGGCGAGCGCCGGTGACGCCATCGCGCCCCCGCGCCGAATGCGCGTCGAGCGCGATTCCGCGGCCCGCGGCGGCGGCCTCGCCAAGCATCAACGCCGTGCCCGACGGCGCATCGATCTTGGCGCGATGATGCATCTCCAGGATCTCGATGTCGAAACCCTCATCCAGCGACTGCGCCACCCGCTTCACCAGCGCCGCGAGCAGGTTGACGCCGAGGCTCATATTGCCCGACTTGACGACGATGGCGCGCGAGGTGACGCTCTTGATCACGGCATCGTCCGACGCCGAGAGCCCGGTGGTGCCGATGACGTGGATAATGCCGCGCTGGGCGGCGATGGCGACATTGGCGATGGTCGCGCCGGGCACGGTGAAGTCGAGAATGGCATCCGCATTCGCCGACATCGACCAGAGATCCGCCGATAGCTCAACGCCGTTGGCGGGCAGGCCCGCGAGCACGCCGGCATCCTTGCCGAGCAGTTCAGAGCCGGGCGCCTCCAGTGCACCGGCAAGCACCGCGCCTTGAGTTTCCGAGATGACGCGTGTCAGCGCACGGCCCATCCGGCCGCCGGCTCCCGCAACGATCAAGCGCATGTCGGACATTGTTCGAACCTCGCCGGTGCCGCCGATTTGAAGCTCCTACGGTGGTTGCCGCGAGCTATCCTAGGAACTTCAAATCGAAAAGCGGCACTGGATTAATTTTGATTACTAGGGCCCCTTCGTTTCCGAAGTTCGCATTGGCGGAGCCGCCGGAGTTTGCGAACTTCGGAAACGGGGCGCTAGTCCGTATAGCCGGGGCAGGCCTTTCCGGCAACCGATCCGGCCCCCGATCAGGCTCCTGGCTGCGGCCCGTCATAACCCTCGATGATCACGAGATCGCCTTCCGAATAGGGGCTGCGCAGCGCTACCAGGCGGACATATTCAGGTGAATTATAGCAGGCGACCGCGGTCTCATAATCCTTGAATTCGAGCACCACATTGCGTGAGCGCGACGTGCCTTCCATGGGGACATGCTTGCCGCCCCGCACCAGAAACCTGGCGCCGTATTTCGCAAACACCGCACCGTTTTGCGCGATATATTCCTTGTAGCCGTCCATGTTGTGAACATCGATGCGCGCGATCCAGTAACCCTTTGCCATCGCCATTCTCCTTTTTGCTTGATCAGCCCAGCGCCTGCGCGATCTCAGCCTGGATCGCTTCCGCCGCCGCCTTGGGGTCGGCGGCTTCAATCACGGGACGGCCGACCACGAGATAGTCCGCGCCGGCCGCGATCGCGCGGGCAGGGGTCATGATGCGTTTCTGGTCGCCGGTCGCCGAGCCCGCAGGCCGGATGCCGGGGGTCACGAGACTCATCTGATGACCCACGATCCTGCGCAAGGCGGCGGCCTCCTCGGGCGAGCACACCAGTCCATCGACGCCGAGCAGCTTCGCCTGCCGGGCGCGGGCCTCGACCAGATCGCTCACGCCGAGCCGATAGCCCGCGGCATGCAGATCGGCGTCGTCGTAGGAGGTCAGGACGGTGACGGCCAGGATCTTCAGGCCTGATCCCCCGCGCGCTTCCACCGCCGCCTTCATGGTCTGCGGGTAGGCATGCACGGTCAGGAATGTCGCGCCAAGCGTTATCAGGCTCTCGACGCCGCGCGCCACGGTGTTGCCGATGTCGTGCAGCTTGAGGTCGACGAACACCTTCTTGCCGTTCTCGGTAAGTTGACGGACCAGCGAAAGGCCGCCGGCGTAAGCCAGCTGATAGCCGATCTTGTAAAACGTCACGCTGTCGCCGAGCCGCCCGATCATCGCTTCCGCGGGTGCTGTGCCGGGCAGATCGAGCGCAACAATCAATCGGTCGCGGGGGGCGATGGCTGATGGCTGCATGTCACCTCACATCATGCGTTGGGAAACGTCGATCAGCTGCCGAACCAGCGCGCCGAGCGCCTCGATATCGACCGGATGTTTCAATCTGTCCATATCATCATAGGCTTCCGACGCGAACGACAGCGCGAGCTGGCTCGGAATGACCATCGCCTGGCAGGCGGACAGGATCATCCGCAGCGCCGCCAGCGACCGCGTTCCGCCGAGCCTGCTCTCCGATGCCGCCGCGATCGCAAAGGCGCGCCCGCGAAACACCTGGCCACGGATTTCGTGCCCCTCCTGCACGCGGCTCACCCAGTCGATGGTATTCTTGACCAGCGGCGGCACGGACGCATTGTATTCCGGCGTCACGATCAGGACGCCATGATGGGCGCCGATCATGCGTTTGAGATTGACCGCGTTCTTCGGCACACCCGATCTGCTCTGCAGATCGCCATCATAGATCGGCAGCGGAAAATCACCGAGCGATATGCGCGAGACCTCGGCGCCGGCCTGCGCAAATTGATAGGCGGCGGCCGCAGCCAGCCTCGCATTATGCGAGCCGGTGCGCAGCGAACCGGGGATCACCAGGATTTTCAGCGCGGACATGATTTAAATCGGTTCAGAAAGAACCCTCCGCGCGACAAAAGCGGGAGGTTCAGTCCTTCCGATACACCCAGACGCGGGCCGGCGGAAGGTTCATCCAGATCCGCTCGGAAGCCTCCGTGGAGACGCCCGGCAGCGACTTCGGGATCGGCGGCGCGACCGAATAGGTGAACTGCACGAACGGCGCACCCGGCGCGAGCGCCAGAAAGGCTTCGCGGATCAATTTCAGGCGCGTCAGCATCGGCTTGGTGACGAGCGGCAGGCCGGACACCACGGCGGATGCGGGCACGCTCAGCACATTCCAGAGCGAATCGCGCAACGTATAGGCGTCGCCCTGCACCACCTTGGCGTGCGGATAACGATCGCGCAGCAGCGCACAGAATCCCGGATTGTATTCAACCAATACGAGGCGCTTCTGATCGACGCCGCGCTCGATCAGCGCGTTGGTGATAGCCCCGGTGCCGGGACCGAGCTCGACGACGGGCCCGGAGGAATCGATATCGACATACTGGGCCATGGTGCGCGCCAGCACCCGTCCCGAAGGCATGACAGCGCCCATGTGAAGCGGCTTTTCGATCCATGAACGAAGAAAACGAACCTCGTCATCGAGACGAGGCGGCTTTTTCAACGCACGCACGGACGATTGCAAAGGCATTGTCGCTACCAGGCGGGACCGCGCTTCGGCGCGCAGTGTCAGAAAATAGTCATAAAGAGGTATAGGTAGCGGACGATACGGTCAAGCCAAACGCGCGTGGAATGGGCAGCGAAAGCGCCGGCGGTTTGACGATAAGACCCTGCACTCCCTATCGTTTTGGAGTGCGGTCAAACGCAAGACCCACAACTTTGCCGACCGCTCAGCTATTCGCGCGGTTGCCGAAGAAGTCCTTGACCTTGGCGAAGAAGCCCGCTGCCTCGGGCTGGGTTGCCCCGGAGGATAATTTTTCGAACTCGGCCAGCAATTCCTGCTGCTTCTTGGTCAGATTCTGGGGCGTTTCGACCACGACCTGGACGTACATGTCTCCGGTCTGCCGCGAGCGGAGCACCGGCATGCCCTTTGACGCAATGCGAAAGCGCCGGCCGGACTGCGTTCCCGAGGGTATTTTCACCTTGGACTTGCCCTTGTCGATGGTCGGCACATCGAATTCGCCTCCAAGCGCCGCCGTCACCATCGAGATCGGTACGCGGCAATGCAGATCGGCACCATCACGCTGAAAGAATTCGTGGTTGGCCAGCGACAAGAAAATATAGAGGTCGCCGGGCGGTCCGCCGCGGACACCGGCTTCGCCTTCACCGGCAAGCCGGATGCGCGTTCCATCTTCGACACCCTGCGGAATATTGACCGAGAGGTTGCGATCGCGCGTCACCCGTCCCGAGCCTGAGCATGAAGGGCAGGGGTCTTCGATCATCTGGCCACGGCCCTGGCAGCCCGGGCAGGTTCGCTCGAGCGTGAAAAATCCCTGTGCCTGCCGCACCCGGCCCGCCCCGCCGCACATCGAGCAGGTTTTCGGCTTGGTGCCGGCCTTGGCGCCGGTGCCCGAACAGGACTCGCAGGTGACCGACACCGGAATCTCGATCTGGGCGGTCTTGCCGAGGAAAGCTTCCTCCAGCGTGATTTCCATGTTGTAGCGCAGGTCGGCGCCACGCTCGCGTCCGCCTCCGCGGCCGCGCTGCCCGGCCATGCCGAACAGGTCCTCGAAAATATCCGAAAATGACGAGGCGAAGCCGGCGCCGAAGCCATGACCAGCGCCGCCGCCCTGCTCGAACGCCGCATGACCGAACCGGTCATAGGCCGCGCGCTTTTCGCCGTCCTTGAGAACTTCGTAGGCCTCGTTGATTTCCTTGAAGCGAACTTCGCTGGTGGCGTCGCCCGGATTCTTGTCCGGATGCCATTTCATCGCGAGCTTGCGGAATGCCGCCTTGAGTTTGGATTCGTCGGCGTTTCGTTCGACTTCAAGGGTTTCGTAATAGCAGCGCTTGGTGGACATCCGTCAAACCCGCCCGAAGTTCATTCTTCATTCCGAAGCAATGCGGCCTACACAATGCCGCCCTCGGCTTAACGAAAAATGACCCCCATCCTTCGAGACACCGTTTGCGTGCCTGTCAGAGTGAGGGTCATGATACCAGCCGTTTAAGCAGACTTCTTGTTGTTCTTGTCGTCGTCGACCTCGGTGAATTCTGCGTCGACCACGTCGTCCTTTGCGGCATCCTTGGCCGCATCGCTCTCGGCCTGCTGTTTGTACATCGCCTCGCCGAGTTTCATCGAAGCCTGCGCCAGCGTGTTGGTCTTGGCCTTGATCGCCTCGGCATCTTCGCCCTTCAGCGCTTCCTTCAAATCGCTGACTGCGTCTTCAATAGCGCGGCGCTCGGTCTCGGCGATCTTCGAGCCATGCTCGGCCAGCGCCTTCTCGGTGGAATGCACCAGCGCGTCGGCGTGGTTCTTGGCGTCGACCGCTTCGCGGCGCTTCTTGTCCTCGGCGGCGTTGGCCTCGGCGTCCTTGACCATCTTCTGGATGTCGGCCTCGGACAGACCGCCGGACGCCTGAATCCGGATCTGCTGTTCCTTGCCGGTCGCCTTGTCCTTTGCCGACACGTTGACGATGCCGTTGGCGTCGATATCGAAGGTCACCTCGATTTGCGGCATGCCGCGCGGCGCCGGAGGAATACCCATCAGGTCGAACTGGCCGAGAACCTTGTTGTCGGCCGCCATTTCACGCTCGCCCTGGAAGACGCGGATAGTGACGGCGTTCTGGTTGTCCTCGGCGGTCGAGAACACCTGGCTCTTCTTGGTCGGGATCGTGGTGTTGCGGTCGATGATGCGGGTGAACACGCCACCCAGCGTCTCGATGCCGAGCGACAGCGGCGTCACGTCGAGCAGCAGCACGTCCTTGACGTCACCCTGCAGCACGCCGGCCTG
>JBKQRS010000379.1:0-49374 GCA_052143915.1 Bradyrhizobium sp. | reverse complement strand
AAAAACTGGCCAACTTGCCTAATTTAGCTGCTTGACCAGTTTCTGAGCCTGAAATAAATTGTACATGTTGATGTAAAAAACACAATATGGGATGCGACGATGCTGTCTCGTCTGGCCATCGCGGTGGCGACCTCGCTCTGTTCAGTCACGGGATTGATGGCGCAGGACGCATCTCTTGTTGAGAAGGGTGCGCTTACGTTCGGTGTGGCCGCGACGTTTGCGCCTTTCGAATTCAAGAAGGACGGTGAGCTTTCCGGGTTCGATATCGAGATGATCGATTTGCTCGCCAGGAAGCTGGACCTGACCTCCAAGGCGATGAACATGGAGTTCAAGGGGTTGATCCCCGCACTTCAAGGCGGCCGGCTCGATATCATCAACTCGGCTCTTTACATCAATCCGCAGCGTTCCGAGCAGGTGGATTTCGTGCCTTACCTGAAAATAGGCAACCGGATCGTCGTTCAAAAAGCGAACCCGGCCAAAATCACGGGCAGGGACGACAGCCTTTGCGAGAAGACGGTTGCGGTGACCCTCGGCGGAATATCCGAGAGCCAGGCGCGGGCCGACGACAAGCGCTGCAAGGAAGCCGGCAAGCCCGGGCTGACTGTGATGACGCTGCCAACCGCTCAGGATTCCGCGCTCACGCTCCGGCAGGGTCGCGCCGATGCGATCTATGAATCGACTCCGGGCTCGGTGAAACTGACGACTGAGCTTCCCGATGTCTTCATTGCCGTCGGACCTGAATTCGAAACCAACACGCAAATCGGCATTGCAACGCGCAAGGGCGATCTCGCCTTGCAAAAGCTCCTCAAATCCGGGCTGCAACAGATCGTTGCCGACGGCAGCTACAAGGCGCTGATCGCAAAGTGGAAGTTACCAGAGACGGTGTCTCTTTTTGACTGAGCTGAGGTGTTGATTCAGGGGAAGGCGAACCGTGTCGATCGATCTGATCGTTCAATATCTCGTTTCCAAGGCTTTCATCAACGGCGCATTGACGACCCTTCGGCTGACGGTGTGTGCGTTAGCCCTGGGTATCGTCATCGGTCTTGTGATCGCGTTATTGCAGGATACGAAGACCTGGCTGGGTCGGTATCTGACCCTGGCCTATCTCTGGCTGTTTCGCGGAACGCCGGTGCTGTTCCAGATCATCTTCATCTACAACGTTTTGCCTTCATTCGGGATTCGATTGTCGGCCTTCGTCAGCGGTGTGCTGGCGCTTTCCCTGAACGAGGGGGCCTACATGGCCGAAATACTGCGTTCGGGCTTGCAGGCCGTGAAGAGCGGACAGCGCACGGCGGGTGCCGCACTCGGAATGAAGGCCTCTCAGGTCATGCGCTATGTGGTGATTCCGCAGGCCGCGCGGATCGTGCTGCCGCCGATCGGCAATCAGATGATCGGCATGTTGAAGCTCAGCGCGCTTGTTTCGGTCATCGCGGTGGAGGATCTGCTGTTGGTTGCGAACCAAACGGCAAGTTCGAATTTCAGATATTTCGAAGCATTGACGGCAGCGGGCATCTACTATCTCGGCCTGACCACGATCTTCATGGCTCTGCAAAACCTTCTCGAGCGCAGCCTCGATCCCAAGAGCCGCGCCCGGATGCGCGGCACGTCGTTGACGGAGCGGTTGTTGCGCTCCCCCGGCGCACAGATCGTGCGTTGAAAGGTTGCGATATGCTGGCACCAGACCCAAAGCCGCTGCTTGAAATCATCGGAGTGGACAAGAGCTTTGGCGGAACTCGGGTGCTGAAGCGCTGTTCGCTCAATGTGATGAAAAAGCAGACCGTCGTCATCATCGGCCCGTCGGGCTCGGGTAAATCGACGCTGCTGCGCTGCATGAATCTGCTCGAGCCCGTCGACAGCGGCAACATCTTCTTCGACGGCAGGGAAATCACACGCGAGAAAAAGAACGCGCACCTGGTCCGTCAGGAAATCGGGATGGTGTTCCAGAGCTTCGAATTGTTTCAGCATCTCAGCGTCGTCGAAAACATCATGCTTGCACCGACCAAGGTCCTCGGCATGAGCCGTTTCGACGCTCATGACATCGCCATTGGTCTGCTCGGCAAGGTCCATATCTCGGAAAAAGCCGAATCGTTTGCTGACGAACTTTCAGGCGGCCAACAGCAACGCGTCGCAATTGCCCGGGCCCTTGCAATGAAGCCGAAAATGGTCCTGTACGACGAGCCGACGTCCGCGCTCGACCCGGAGATGATCCGCGAGGTGCTCGACGTCATGGCTGAACTGAGCGCGGATGGCATGACCAGTGTCGTCGTGACGCACGAGATGGGCTTTGCCAGAAAGGCGGCCGACCGAATCGTCTTCATGGAAGACGGAAATATCATCGAGAACGCCGCGAGCGATACGTTCTTCGGCGGCACCGTAAGTGAACGCACCCGCCACTTTCTCGACCAGATCCTGCATTGAGCCGACGAGACATCCATGGCTACGACTCCAGACGACACGCGCATGAAGCGCGATCTTGCGGCTCTCGTCGCGATCGATACCCAGAACCCGCCAGGACGTGAAGTGGAGGCCGCGGAATTCCTCAGAGGATTGATCGAGCCGGAAGGCTTCGATCTGTCGATGAGCGAGTACAAACCCGGGCGCGTCAACCTGACCGCCCGACTGGAGAACGGCTCGGGTCCGGTCTTTGCGTTCAACACCCATATGGACGTTGTGCCGGTCGGCGGCGGGTGGTCGTCCGATCCCCTTGTCCTGCGGGAGGCAGATGGTCGGCTCTACGGGCGCGGCTCATGCGACTGCAAGGGCCCACTCATCGCCATGGTCGAAGCCATGCGGATGCTTGCTGCAGATCGGACGTCCTGGTCTGGAACACTGCTCGGGGTGTTCGTTGCTGACGAAGAAATCGCGAGCGAAGGCGCCAAGGCGTATGCGGCATCCCGGCCGCATGTCGATTTCGCAATCGTCGGCGAGCCGACCTCCAACGCCACCTTTTCCGCCCACAAGGGCAGCCTGCGGCCGCTGGTTCGTATCCATGGCATTTCCGCTCATTCCGGCACGCCGCATCTCGGCGAGAACGCGATCTATCGGGCGGCGCAACTGCTTGGCCTGATCAAGGCCCACCACGAAAATGTCGTTCGTCACCGCACCCATCCCCTGGTGGGCGAGGCGAGCCTGACGGTGACGCGGATACATGGTGGACACGCGGACAATGTCCTGCCGGGATCGTGCGACCTTCTGCTCGACCGGCGCATGGTGCCAGGCGAAGACGAAGCGGCAGTGAAGCGCGAGATCAACGGCCTGTTGCGACTCGCACATGAGCGCTTCGGATTGCGGTCAGAAATCATCGAGTATCGTGCGACGACTGGGGGTGCGGCGGAAACGGCGATCGGGGAACCGATCGTGCAGGCATGTTTGGCCGCCTGTCGTGCCCACGGCAAAGGCGATCCGGGCCCGTTCGGATTCCAGGGGGGCTGCGACCTGGTTCACTTCAACAGTATCGGCGCGAAAGGCGCGGTGATCGGTCCCGGCTCGCTTTCGGTCGCCCATAAGCCAGACGAATACGTGCCACTCGACGAGTTTGTCGCCTGCAGTCTTATCTATCGCGACGTGGCGCGGAGCATGCTGCGGGTGGACGGATAGCCATGCATGTGTCCCTTCATACCGCCAACCTGCACTACGGCGGCGACCTTGTGTTGCACACGGCGTCGTCAGGCTCGGTGCACCAGCTGTCGGAACTCTATCTGCGCATCGACGATGGAGATGTAGCTGGCGTCGGAGAGGTCCGCGCCAATATTTCCTATCTCAACCGTCTCACCGTCGACGAGGTCAAGGATGCGGCGATTGCGGCAATCAGCGGCGTAGACTGGTCACGAGATCCCACCCTTCTGCTTTCGACGATGGGCGGCTGGGCAGCTCGCTTTCATGCACCGATACGCATGCTGATCGATTGCGCGCTGCATGATCTCATCGCGAAAAGGGCCGGGGTGTCCGTTGCGGCTTTGCTCGGTACAACTGCGACGCCCCTTCAGCACACCAACCAAACGCTGTTCTGGTCGTCGTTCGATGACTTCGTCGCACGGGCAAGCGCGTATGTCGACCGCGGATTCCTGGATCTGAAGGTACGCGTTGGCGTGAGTGGCGTGGCCGAGGATCTTCGTCGGATCGCCGAACTTCGCAGGCTGTTCGGTCAGCGCATAACAATCGCCGCGGATGCGAACGGACAATGGAGCGAAGCCGAGGCTCGAGACAATCTCAAGCAGCTGGCAGAATTCGATCTTGCCTATATCGAGCAGCCGACCGCTGCCGGCGACTGGAGAGCCATCGAGCGCCTCGCGCTGGAGAGCCCGGTCAAACTCATGCTCGATGAGAGTATGGCAACGGCCGGCGATGTGGCGCGGATCTGCGGTTTAGGCGGCAGGGTTTGGGCGCATCTCAAGCTGGTCAAGCTTGGCGGCATTGCACCCACTATCGCGGCTGCCCGTGATCTCGCGGCTGCCGGAGTGCCCTTCATGATCGGGCAAATGAACGAGGGCGCGGCTGCGACGGCAGCAGCGCTGCATGTCGCAGCCGCTACGTCGCCGGCCTTTGCCGAACTTTATGGTGCCGATGGCCTGATCGACGATCCAACAAGCGGGGTCGTCTACGCGGACGGGACCGTGAGATCGGGCAGCGGCCCGGGTCTCGGTATCGGCTTCGATGTGCGCAAAGCGCATCTGTTAGGGGAGTTTTGAAATGAGCAATCCTAGTTCCAGCGGCGTTCGCCAAGGCAGCGAGTCCGCCTTCGCCAAGGGCGAATACGACACACGCACGGCTCTGGCACGGGATCTGCTGGCGAAGGCCGGCATCGACGTCATGATCGTGACCGGTCCGGAAAACATTTTCTATCTCACCGGGCAGCAGACGCCCGGCTATTACACATTTCAAGCGCTTGTCCTGCCCGTTGACGGCGCTCCCGTCTTCGTCATCAGGCAGCTCGAATATTTCAACTTCGTCGCCAACACCTTTATTTCCGATGCCGAGGTCTATCAGGACGGCGACGCGCCGGTCGATTTCCTAATCGATCTCATCAAGGAGCGCGGACTAGCCTCCAAACGTATTGCGATCGACAAACGCGGCTGGTTCCTGCCGATTTCGGTGTACGAAGCGCTGCAGGAAAAGCTCGGAACGATCCGCGACGGCGCAGGGGTGATCGAGCAGTTGCGTGCCGTCAAGTCTGCCGCCGAAATCGCAAAACTGACCACCGCCGCCGGCTACGTTGATGCCGGGATGCGGGCCGGCATGGCAGCGCTCAAGGTCGACGCCAGCGAGAACGATCTTGTCGCCGCGATGATGGGCGCGGCGATCGCCGCCGGCTCCGAGTATATGGGCATGGAGCCACTGGTTTCGGTTGGCCCACGGACTGGTGTCCCGCACGGCACCTGGCGTCGTCGCCGGATCGAGGCGAATGAACCTGCCTTCCTCGAAATGGCTGGCTGCCACGATCGGTACCATGCCGCGCTGATGCGTTCGGCCTGGATCGGCGCCATCCCGAAGCAAGCCGAGGAGATGGAGAAGGTCTGCCAGGAGGCGCTGCAGGCCGCACTCGATGCCATTCGCCCGGGCGCAACCTGTGAGGCGCCGCATGCGGCATGTCAGAAGATCATTGACCGCGCCGGTTACACCGAAAATTTCCGGAAACGTACGGGCTACTCGGTCGGTATTTCCTTTGCGCCCGATTGGGGCGAGGGGGCGATCCTCAGCCTCTACACGGGAGTTCACACCGAACTCCGCCCCGGGATGACTTTCCACATACCGCCGGCGTTGCGGATCTACGGAAAGTTCACCGTTGGTGTGAGTGAGACGATCGTCGTCACCGACAACGGTTACCGGGCCCTCGGGTCTGTCGCTCGACCGATGCTGAAGCTCGGTCTGTAAAATCCATCATCCAAGAGGGAAAGATCATGAGAGACATCACTGAGTGCCGCGCGCGGCTGCACGGCATCTTCAACATTGCCATTACGCCGTTCCATGCCGACGGCAGCTTCGACTATGAAGGGCTGGCGGCAAATATCGAGCGCGTCATCGCGCTGGGCTACAACGGCGTTTTGATCGGCGGCACGTATGGCGAATTTCCTGCGATGTCGGCGGACGAGCGCGCTGGGCTGTTCCGCCGTGTGATGGATATCGTCGGCGATCGCGTTCCCGTGATGTTGTGCAGCGCGGCGTCGGATGTGCGGGTCGTCCGCGATCTCACCTCGCTGGCAGGCGATCTCGGTGGCCTGCCGATGGTGACGCCTCCCTTCGTGTCGGAAGTTACCGACGCGCAGATCGTGTCATTCTTCCAGGATATGGCGCCTTTGTCGAGGACCGGAATTCTCGTCTACAACGCGCCGGGCATCGGCATCACGCTTAGCGCCGCCACGCTTGAGCAGCTTGCTGACATTCCAGGTATTGCCGGCGTCAAACAGGGCGATCTTTCACCGACGGCGATCGACCAGATTGCCAATCGTCTCGGCGGCAAAATCAGGCTGTTCTGCGCATCCGATCTCGCTTTCCTCGGTCCGATGATGGCCGGTTTCGACGGGATCAGTTCGACGAACAGCTGTGCACTGCCGGAGCTGATTCTTGCGGCGTACCGTGCGGTCGAGGCGGGCGAAGGTGCGATGGCACGAGACCTGCATCGCCTCTGGTATCCCTTCCGGGCGCTCGCGCGGGAGTTCGGGCAGCCGCAGACGACCAAGGCCGCCATGAACCTGCGCGGCTTCAAAGGCGGTTCGGTCCGCCTGCCGCTGCGGGACCTCAGGGGCACCAGCATCCAGGACATTGCCAGGGTGCTGCGAGAGCTGGCGGCCGATCGGCGATCCAGCGTTGCTCTCGCTGCATGACGACAGAACCGGAACGAGACCTCCGAGCATGAAAACGACGGACGAAAACTCAGATAGAGGAACAGTCAAATGAATCGCAGGCAATTGCTGATGAGCGGCGCGTCCCTGTTGTCTTTCGCCTCCCTGTCGAGTCTGGCCGGACCGGCCATTGCCGAGACGAGCGAGGACGTCGTCATCGGGGTGTTATTCCCGATGTCTGGTGCCAACGCGCAGACCGGCGTCGATGCGCGCCACGCGATGGAGACGGCGGCCGATGTCATCAACAATTCGTACGATCTCGATTTGCCGACGGCGAAGAATCCGGGCCTTGCTGGGCTCGGCAACGCCAAAATCAGGCTGATCTTCGCCGACCATCAGTCTGACCCGCAGAAGGGCCGGGCGGAGGCCGAGCGTCTGATCACCCAGGAGAAAGTGTGCGCCCTGATCGGGTGTTATCTGTCGTCGGTTTCCTCCACGGTCAGTGCAGTTGCCGAACGCTACGGCTTGCCGTTCCTGTGCGCGGATTCCTCGTCGCCAAGCCTGGCGCGCCGCGGCCTCAAGTTCTTCTTCCGTCCGGCCGCGCAGGACGAAATGTTTTCGACCGCGATGTTCGATTTTCTCGATGCCCAGAAGGCGAAGGGCAAGAAGGTCGAAACCATCGGGCTGTTTTTCGAAGACACGATCTTCGGCACCGATTCGTCGAATACCCAGCGCAAGCTCGCGGCCGAGCGCGGCTACAAGCTTGTCGCCGACATCAAGTACAAATCGAACTCGCCGTCGCTAAGCGCTGAGGTGCAGCAGCTCAAATCCGCCGATCCGGACGTGTTGCTGCCCTCCAGCTACATCACCGATGCGATCCTGTTGATGAGGACCATGGGCGAACTCGGCTACAAGCCCAGGAATATCGTGGCCCAGGCGAGTGGCTTTTCCGACAAGGCGTTTTACGACGCGATGGGCGACAAGGCGGTCGGCATCATCTCGCGCGCCAGCTTCTCGCTCGACATGGCGCAGAAGCGCCCGAGTGTTCTCAAGGTCAACGATATGTACAAAGCGCGTTCCAACCGCGACCTGAATGACAGCACCTCGCGCGAGCTGATGGGGCTGCTCGTCCTCGCCGACGCGATCGACCGCGCCAAGTCGACCGACGGCGAGAAGATTCGGGAGGCGCTGGCGGCGACCGACATCCCGGGCGAGCGCACCATCATGCCGTGGAAGCGCGTCAAGTTCGAAGCCGACGGACAGAACATCGATGCCGATCCGGTGCTGGTCCAGTATATCGGCGGCAACTTCGTCACGATCTTTCCCGCGGCCGTGGCCCTTGCCGAACCGCTCTGGCCGATGAACGCCTGATCGTATTCCGCGGCAAGGGTCCGGCTCGGGTTCCAAACACCGGCAACATCAGGAGGCAGCAATGCCATTTGTCGATCTCAATTCCGACCTGGGCGAAAGCTTTGGCGCCTATCGCTGCGGTGACGATGATGCCATGCTCTCGATCGTCACCTCCGCCAACGTAGCCTGCGGGCTCCATGCCGGTGATCCCGAGGTGATGGCGCGGACCTTTGCCGTTGCCCGTGAGCGCGGCGTCGCGGTCGGCGCGCATCCCGGGTTCCCCGATCTGTGGGGCTTCGGCCGCCGCCGCCTTCCGTTCTCGAACGGGGAGATCGAAAGGCTTGTCGCCTATCAGATCGGCGCCGCCGCCGGGCTCGCCGCCTATGCAGGCCATCGCATCAGCTATGTGAAGACCCATGGCGCGCTCGGCAACATCGCCTGCGAAGAACGCAGCGTTGCCGACGCGGTGGCGCGGGCAGTGCGGGCGGTCGACCCCGGCCTGGCATTGCTGGCTGTGGCGTTGACGGAGCTGGTTGCCGCCGGGGAAGCGGCAGGGCTCGAAATCCATCAGGAGATCTATGCCGATCGCGGCTATACCGAAACCGGGCAGTTGATTCCACGCAGCCAGCCCGGCGCGATGATCGAAGGCGCGGAGGAAGCCGCCGCGCGCGTGCTCGAGATGGTCGAGGCCGGAGCGGTGATCACGGCGAGCGGCAAGCACCTGCCGACACCGATCCGTTCGATTTGCGTCCATGGCGATTCCGACCACGCGGTCGCGACCGCTAGCCGCGTCCGCGAGCGCTTGGAGCAGGCCGGTATCGTTCTGAAGCCGTTCAGGCCGGTTGCGGCATGACATTGCAGGTTGACGGCGATCCAGCAACGGCGTTGTTCGCTCCACGCTTTCTCGATGCCGGGGAAGCCGCGCTCGTCGTCGAATTCGGGGAAACGGTCGATCCCGCGATCAACGACAGGGTGCTCGCCATCGACGCGGTATTGCGTGCCAATCCTCCCGCGGGAACACGCGAGTTCGTGCCCACCTATCGCTCGCTCATGATCCATTACGATCCCTTGCAGATCGACCGGGACACGCTGGTCGCCATTGTGCGGCAGACGACGGGGAGCGTCGCCGAGTGGCGGCGCGAGGCCGCGACCTGGACGTTGCCCTGTTGCTATGATCCGGCGCTGGCCGAGGATCTCGACGAGGCCATGCAAATTCTTGGGCTGACCCGGGACGAAGCCATCGCATTGCATGCGAAGGCCACGTATCGCGTCTACATGTGCGGCTTCGCACCGGGACAGCCTTATCTCGGCGGTGTGCCGGAGGCGCTCGTCATCTCGCGCCGTCCGGTACCGAGGCCGCCGCATTCGCCGGGCGCGGTGCTGATCGGCGGCGGGCTCTGCGTTGTCGCGCCGTTCGCCATGCCGACTGGCTGGTATGTCATCGGCCGGACGCCGGAGCGTCTCTACGCGGCGGAGCGCAGGGATGCCTTTCTGATCCAGGCCGGCGACAATTTGCGGTTCGATCCGATCGATCTTGCGACCTTTCGGGATCTGGAGCGGCGGGCGGCAAGCGGCGAGATCGTCGGCCGCAAGAGTGCTGTGTGATGGCTGCGGCTTCGGAAGCGATTATTCGCGTCTTGTCAGCCGGACCGGGCGCGACGCTGCAGGATGCCGGTCGCCACGGCTATCTGCGTTATGGCGTCACCGCCGCGGGCCCGATGGATTCGCTGGCGCATGCCACGGCAAACCACGCTGTCGGCAACCCGGCCGGTTCAACCGCGATCGAGGTGTCCGTGGGCGGAATCGAAGTGACCGCCGAATCCGGACCACTCAGCGTCGCCATCGCCGGCGGCGAATTCACGCTCAGTCTCGACGACAGGCCGTTGCCGTCCGCGGTGGTTCTCAACCTGGTTGAGGGCGCCGCGCTGAAAATTCGCGCCGGCACCAGCGGTTGCTGGTGCTATCTGGCGGTGGCGGGTCGTCTTGTCGCGCCAAAGGTACTCGGCTCTCATGCCACCCATACGCGCACCGGATTCGGCGGGGTGGAGGGCCGTGCGATCGTCGCGGGCGATCGTCTCTGCATCGAACGGTCCGCAGCGTCGAAGCCGCCGCTGAGCGCAATCGTGGCGCCGTGGCTCGACCGCCCCCTCGATACAATTCGTGTGATCCTTGGCCCTCAACAGGACTACTTCGCCGACCAAGAGATCGCCGCATTCCTGGCTGGGCCGTGGTCCGTCTCCGCCAAGGGTGATCGCATGGCCTATTTTCTCGAAGGACCTCGTCTCGCTCACGCGCGTGGCTACAACATCGTGTCCGACGGGATCGCCATGGGGGCGATCCAAGTGCCGGGAGACGGCCGTCCGATCGTTCTGATGGCCGATCGTCAATCGACCGGCGGTTATCCGAAGATTGCCACCGTCATCGGTCCCGATCTTGGAAGATTGGCGCAGGCGCGGCCGGGAACCGCGTTCAGGTTCGAGGCGGTATCGATCGCGCGGGCGGTTGCGGCGCGTCGCGAAGAGGCGGCCTGGCTGGCGCGCGGCATTGTCGTCGAACCCCTGGTGCGCACTTGCCTCAGCTCCGAATTTCTCCTCGGCCTCAACCTGATCGACGGTGTCGTCGGCCTCGACGCCTTCGGATGATCTTCCGACCACCAACACAAATAAAATGCTACTCGGTGGAGCACCGCACATGAATACCCATTTCAAGCCAACCCGGCTCTCGTCGCGATTGTCGGCCGTCCGTCCTTCGCCGACGATCGCCATCACGCGGCTCGCGAATGAACTGCGTCGCCAGGGTCGCGATGTCATCGGCCTGTCGCAAGGCGAGCCGGATTTCGATACGCCCGCTCACGTCAAGCAGGCGGCCAAGGCCGCCATCGATGCTGGCGCGACCAAGTATACCGATGTCGACGGCACGCCCGAACTGAAGCGCGCGATCGTTGGCAAGTTCAGATGCGAAAACGGGCTGTCCTACGAGGTGTCGCAGATCAGCGTCGGCACTGGCGGCAAGCAGGTGCTCTACAACGCGTTATGCGCCACCCTCGACGCCGGCGATGAAGTGATTATCCCGGCGCCCTATTGGGTGTCGTACCCCGACATGGTCCTGCTCGCCGGCGGCCAACCGGTGATCGTGCCGTGCGATGAGGCCTGCGGGTTCAAGCTGCGCGCGCCGTCACTGCGGGCTGCGATCACGCCGCGCACCAAGTGGCTCGTGCTCAATTCGCCCAGCAATCCCACCGGCGCCGGCTATTCGGCAGCGGAACTGAGGGCTATCGCCGATGTCCTGCTCGACCATCCGCACGTGATGGTGCTGACCGACGATATGTACGAGCACATTCGCTATGACGGCTGGCAATTCGCGACGATCGCCGCGGTCGAGCCCAGGCTCTTCGACCGGGTGCTGACCTGCAACGGCGTCTCCAAGGCTTATGCGATGACGGGCTGGCGCATCGGCTATGCCGGAGGTCCCGCCGACCTCATCGCGGCGATGGCGACGATCCAGTCGCAGAGCACCACCAATCCGAGTTCGGTCTCGCAGGCGGCCGCCGTCGCGGCCCTCACCGGTCCGCTGGATTTCCTGGCTGAAAGGAACGAAGTCTTTCGCGAACGGCGAGACTTGTGTTGCGCTGCGTTCAACCGCATCGACGGCCTGAGCTGCCGGACGCCGGATGGGGCCTTCTATTTGTTTCCATCCTGCCGGGGCATGCTCGGCCGCAAGCGTGAGGATGGGCGGGTCATCGAGACCGACGTCGATTTCGCAACCTTCCTGCTTGAAGACGCCAATGTCGCGGTCGTCCCCGGCTCGGCCTTCGGTCTCGCGCCATTCTTTCGCATCTCGTTCGCCACCGCGACCGAGCGACTGCGTGGTGCATGCGAGCGGATCGCGAACGCTTGTGGCCGGCTGGGCTGATCGTCGAATCTCCAGATATCGTGCATTCGGAAGAGATGCCCGACGGTCATCGTTCGATGTCAGCCGGATTTCCCTGTAAAAAATACCTTTTAGAATGATTCTAAGTCAGCTATAAGCCGTCGCTGATTGGGTCGAAATTGGAATGCTTGCTCTCCAATTCGCCCATACCGACGCGTCGCGAAGAGGTCTCGGATCGCCATCGCGCGCCGACAATTTCGCAAGAGTTCGCTGAATAACGACGACACTTTCAATGAAGCCGTTGTTGGGGGACACATGCTGCTCAGGGATACAGCGAGGTACCCCGATGTGCGAAACCGTCATTATCCGAGAGGGTGATGCTTTACGCGACCACGCAGAAAACTTCATTCGGAATATCTATGCCGCCGAGTATGGCGCAAGGATACAGGCGTTTCCTTCCCGCGTTTTTGCCTATGTGAACGACTGCAACGAGATTGTTTGCGCGGCCGGTTTCCGATTTCAGGATGATGGTTTCTTCTCCGAGGTTTATCTGGATTCTCCGATCGAGCGAGTGCTAAGCGCGGCGTCAAAGCGAAGGATCGCACGCGACGAAATTTTCGAGGTCACAACGTTCGCGAGCCGGGCGCCTCGCGCGACGGTCGGATTCATCGAGTCCATAGGACGTTTCGGCGAAGCAAACGGCTTTGTGTGGTCGTTCTTTACGCTGACGCGCCGTTTGCATCGGCTGGTGGCGCGATTGGGCCACCCTTTAACCCACCTGGCCGACGCTGATTATCGACGGATTCCTGATCATGAAAGATGGGGCACATATTACGCCTCAAACCCGAAGGTTTTTGCGATTGCGAGTCCTCGTCTCTCCTTCGGTCCCGACGAGGGGAATGCGGTTCGTCGCGCCAAACTCCTGGCTACCTGATGCGGATTCTCCTGGTAGAAGATAATGAGCGTCTGAGGGCTATCATTGGCCAGGCGTTTACCGGCAATGGTTTCGCCGTTGATGCGGCGGAATGCGCCGCCGACGCCGAGGCGGCGGTCCGGGTTATTCCCTATCTGGCGGTAATCCTCGATCTCGGCCTGCCGGATCGGGACGGAATGACCGTTCTCTCATTTATTCGGGACAAAGGTCTTACCATGCCGGTGCTGGTGCTGACGTCGCGCGACGGCAAGCAGGCGGTGATCGATGGGCTAAACCGGGGAGCAGACGACTATCTGACGAAACCGTTTGACATGGATGAATTGATCGCCCGAATCCGGGTGCTGCTCCGTCGTCCCGGCCAGGCTCTGAGCGGGATGCTGTCCGAGCAGAATGTTGAATTCGACACCATCGAGCGACGGGTTCGGATTAATGGAGCCGAGGTTGCGTTCAGCCGGCGCGAGCTGACCGCCCTGGAACAGTTCATGCGCCGTGGCAATCGATTGATCGCCAAGGCCGAATTCGAGGAATCGCTCTATAGCTTCGGCGACGAAGTGGACTCCAACGCCGTCGAGGTGTTGATCCACCGGCTTCGCAAGAAACTATCCGCCGCGGGGGCTTCGCTTGAAATCCACAACTTGCGTGGAGTCGGCTACATGCTGTCCCGCAGGGCTTGACGATGCGTGTTCGCGGCACAGTATTTTGGCGTCTCGTGGTCGGCCTGGCGACCGTCAGCGTGCTCGCGATGGTCGTCACAGCGGTTTTTCTCTATGTGCGATTCGACTCGATCGGCACCCGTTTTCGTGACGATACCCTGCGCAGCTTCGCCGAGATTCTCGCGCGCGACATTCAATCCTCGCAAGAGCCGATTTCAATCGCCGTCCAATCTACCGCTGCGCGCATCGCCGAAGCGGGGGGAACATTTGCGGTGGTCTCGCCGACGCAGGGCGTGATCGCGAGCTCCAGCGGGATCAATGCAGCGCTGTTTCCACTCGAGCAGGTTGACGAGCGTCTGTTCGCGCTGCCGAGAACGCTAAGAAACAAGCGACCGGTCTATGGTCTCTCCCTTAGAATTCACGATCGGCCCCAGCCGTTGTTCGTGCAGGTCGCTTTTCCGTCGAATCCGGTGGTCTACGATTCCGTGCTGGAGGAGTTTATCCAGGATGTGGCGTGGATTTGGTTCGTGTTCCTGCTCGTCATTCTGGCAACCAATCTCGTGGTCGCACGAATCGCCTTGAAGCCGCTTGGCGAGGCGGCGCAGCAAGTCGAACGGATCGGACCCGGAAGCGTCTCCATTCGTCTCACGGAAGGGAAACTGCCAGGAGATATTCTGGTTCTGGTGAAGGCGGTGAACCAGGCGCTGGACCGGTTGCAGAGCGGATTTCGATCCCTGGAAGAGTTCGTCGCGGACGTGGCGCACGAACTGCGCACGCCGCTTGCCGTGATCAAGGCTCAGCTTGCGATCTCGGAGATGCCGCTCGCCCGGGTACTGGAACAGGACTTTTTCAGAATGGAGCGGCTGGTCCAGCAACTGCTGGATCGAATGAGACTGAACGGCATTCGGTTCGAGGATGACGAGGTGCTCGAACTAGGCGACGTGGCGAGAGAAGTGGTTGGCTTTCTCGCTCCTCTTGCCATCGCCAAAGGCCGCTCGATAGAGGTTCTGGGCGGTGAGATGCCGGTCCAAGTCGTCGGGGCACGGGACTATGTTTTTCGAGCCTTGCGAAATCTGATCGAGAACGGGATAGAATATGCGCCACCAGATTCCACAGTCTCGGTGATCGTCAATGATGCTCCGTCGATTGCGGTACGGGATTGCGGTCCTGGCTTTCCGGCCGTCATGCTGGCCGCGCAAGGCCGTCCACAGGAGCAGTTTCGCAGTGGTCGCCAGGGTGGCGTCGGCTTGGGACTGTCGATCGTGCAGCGCACCATGATCGCCCATAACGGCGAGCTCGAGATTGCGAATCATTCCGAAGGAGCGGTGGTGACCATGCGGTTTCCAGCCCGCGACCGGACGGCGTTCGCCGTAAAATAGCCAAATATTGAACACGAAGCAGCCTCGGCCCCGTAAGCGGGTCGTAAGTCTCGCGGCGCATGTCTTCGCGGTGTTCTGGCGTGGGGGTGCGCCGGCGGGGAAACACCTGACGAATGCCGAAGAGAGCTGTGACTGATGATCCGTTGCGGACTATCTCCGAACGGTTCACTCGAGCGAGTTGTCCCTCCAGATCTGGCGTTCGGCTAGACGTCTTCCCGTCGCGCCTCTTGGTCATCGCCCACGCGCGCGACGAGATCGCGCATTCCGGCGGGCTTCGCTTTCCAGACGACGTTTCGGAGCCGAAGGCTTTTGCGGTCGCACATCCTGTGTTCGCGACCGATCCCGGGAATATGCCGGGTATGGGATTGGTTGATGCGCAAGCTGTTTGACTCTCTCAATCGCCACGCCTTGGAGGCCGGCGACAAGATTGCGGTGAGCGATAGCGAGGGTGTGATCCGGCGCGGTGAGCTTCTCGGCAAAGCCCGCGGCCTTGCTGCCGATATCAAAACCCAATCCGGAACGATCGGGATTCTCGCCCCGAACGGGATCGATTGGGTCATCGCTCAGCTTGCCTGTGCGCTCGCGGGTAAGGTCGCCGTGCCGCTGCCGACCTTTTTCAGTCTGGCCCAACTCGGTCACGTCGTGTGCAGCGCGTCGGTAGGATTAATTCTCACAACCGGTCAAACTGAGACAATGACGCTACAGTCTGGCGTGAGGACCAGCCTGATCGGCGATCATGTCCCGGCAACAGGTTCACCCGATCCAGTGGATGGATTTGGGCAGATTATTTATACCTCCGGCAGCACGGGGCAGCCCAAGGGCGTTCGCCACGAGAGCGGGCAGATCGCCTGGTCAGCCGCAGCCCTGGCCAACGCAACCGGCGCGACTGCGGAAGACACCTACCTTTCGGTGCTGCCGTTGCCGCTGCTGCTCGAGACGATCTGCTCCATTTTCATTCCGGCGATGCTCGGGGCTTACGTTCATTTTGATACCGCGCTCGCCGAAAGGATTGCCTGCGGAGATGCAAAGGGAATCTCGAAAGCATTTGATCTGAAACAACCCACGACGAGTGTTGTCGTGCCGCAGTTGCTAAGACAATGGGTGGGAGAACTTCAGGCAACGGGCAATCGAGCACCGAGCTCACTGCGTTTCGTAGCGGTCGGGGGAGCGCCTGTGCCGCAGCAGGTGGCTGAGAAAGCATGGAAGTTAGGGATTCCGGTCCACGAGGGTTACGGCCTTTCCGAATGCTGTTCGGTCGTCGCGGTCAACCGGCCGGGCGAACGGCGCTCTGACACGGTCGGTCGACCGCTCGGCGGATTAGATGTCTCGATCGACGACGGTGAGATCGTCATCGATGGACCCTCGATAACCGACGGCTATCTGGGACAGGGACCGGCGCGGCGGCCGTGGCGGACAGGCGACATCGGGGCAATCGATCAGAACGGCTTTCTGAAGATACATGGCCGCAAGGACAGTCTCATCGTCACATCGTTCGGCAGGAATATCAGCCCCGAATGGATCGAGACAATGCTGCTCGGTGACCTGCGCGTCGCGTTCTGCGCGGTGGTCGGACATGGCGAGCCGTATTTGACCGCCGTGATCGTTCCGTCAGGACCTGGGGAAGCCTGGTTTGCCAATGCAACCTACAACGATGTGTTGGGTCTGATTTCCGCGTGTTGTTCGGGTGCACCTGAATATGCAGTACCTCGCGCCTGCGTGGTCTCCTCGCTCCAGGAAGCGGTCGGCAACCAGCTTCTGACCAATGGCCGACCAGCCCGCAAGCAAATCGAAAAATTCGTCGCAGCGAAGGCGCCGCCTGCGCCAGCGTCGACCATCTAGCATTCCCTGGAATTTAGAGGAACGGGAAATGAGCTTTTACGACCGTCTGATCAGCGAGACCGCAAAGGATTGCGAGGCATTTGTTGCGATACCGATTGTGCAGCACGCCATTCGTAATGGCGCCTCACGCAGCCTTTACATCGACTTCCTCACCGAAGCCTACCACCATGTGAAACACACTTTCCCGATCCTTGCGTTGGCCGCTTCGCGTACCTCCGACGAGCGCTACCAGGACGCGATGCTCGAATACATGAAAGAGGAACGCGGTCACGAGAAATGGATTCTGGATGACATTCGAATGGTCGGCGGCAATCCGGATGCCGTTCGAAACGGCACTCCGGGAATACCATGCCAGATCATGGTCGGTTATGCCTATTACGCCGTCGAGCACGTCAGCCCTTATGCTTATTTGGGCAGCGTCCACGTGCTCGAGGGAATGTCCGTGCTTTTGGCGGATAAGCTTGCAGACGCCTTGAAGACGTCTCTAGCTCTGGAGAGCGACGCAGCCTTTAGCTACCTTCGCACGCACGGGTCACTCGACATCGAACATGTCGCGTTCTTCCGCAAGCTCATCGATGGCTTCGATGACTCAGCCACGCAACGGATCATCATCGACAACGCTAAAATCTTTTATCGCCTGTATGGATCGATCTTTCTGGATCTCGGCGCCCGCGCGGAGCTGAGCAATGCAGTCTGATCAAAAGCTCGTCCTCGTCACAGGCGCGGGCTCGGGCATTGGCCGCGAACTATGCATCGAGGCCGCCCGGCTCGGGATGGCGGTCGCATTGTGCGGGCGTCGGGAAGACGCGCTGCAGGCAACCGGTGCACTCCTCGGACCAGGCGTCCCGCATTTGATAATCCCGGCCGACATCACGCGGCCCGAGGACCGACGGCGAATCGTCGATCGCATTGGAAACGAGCGAGGATCGCTCGACATGCTCATCAACAATGCGGGCCTCGTCGAGGGTGGAGCGCTGGAGACGCTCGATGATGATGCGCTTAGACGAACCTTTCAGACGAATATCATGGCGCCGATGTCGCTGACGCGGGATCTCATGCCTTTGCTGATCGCTGCGAGGCCCTCTCGCGTTGTCAATATAGGCTCGATTTTCGGCGACATCGGATATCCAGAGTTCACCTGCTATTCCGCGACGAAATTCGCGCTGCGCGGCTTCTCGATCGCCCTGCGCCGGGAGTGGAAGCAGAAGGGGATCAGCGTAACCTATGCTGCGCCACGCGCAACGCGAACCGATGCAGCAGTGGCATTTGCTGGTCTGATTGCCAAAACTAAAATGAAATTGGATTCGCCGGAAAAGGTCGCGCGGCAGATCTGGCGGGCAATCGCGAACGGACGTGATTCGGTTTACGCGCCGGCGCCGGAAAGGATCTACGTCCTGATCCAGCGGCTTTTTCCAAGCATCATCGACCGGTCGCTGTCGCGGCCTTCATCATGAGCTTTTTGATACATCCCCTTCGGCTGAAATCGACAACAAGGCAACTACGCATGAATTCAACATCACGCAGAACAGTCTTTTCATTTATTGTGCTGGCAATCGCCGGTTTCCACGTGGCTCCCGCCCAGGCTGCGGATGCGGCCGCGGCTGAAGTTCATCGCCTGCAGTCGACATGGGAGGCGATCAAGTTCGGCGTCCCCGAGGGAGATGAGCAAACCAACAAAATGAATGCGCTTGGTGAGGACGCCGACGCCGTGGCCGCGCGGTTCCCTGATAGCGTGGAGGTGCTGATATGGGATGGCATCATCACCAGTGAACGTGCCTCTATGGCCAGCATGTTTTCTGCCCTTGGCCTCGCAACGCGCGCCCGGGATATCCTGGAACAGGCTTACAAAACGGCTCCCGCCAAACTCGATGCGGGTGCACCGACAAGCCTGGGCGTGCTCTATTATCGCGTCCCGGGTTTCCCAGTCGGTTTCGGCGACAAAGTAAAAGCTCGGCAGTTACTGGAGCAGGCCGTCAAACTTGCACCAACGGGGCTCGATGCCTGGTATTTTTACGGTGACTTCCTGTTTGAACAGAAGGAGTATTCCAAGGCTGCGGAAGCATTTCGCCACGCACTCAGCCTGCCACAGCATCCCGATCGTCCTGCCTGGGATAAAAATCGCCGGCTCGTGATCGAGGAGCGGCTTGCCAGCATCGCGGCGAAGCAGTGACGGTCCGTCATCGGGATCTGCCGAGGGAGGGCTACGTTATCTCGAATTTCGATCACGTTCTGGATCGAATTTGGCGCCGCATCGGCTGCCAATTGCGGCACCCGACCGGCGTCTTGGGCTCGCTTGCGGGATGGCTCATGGCCGTCGTCAACGATAAGCCGAACCGGCTGGCGATCGATGCATTGGGGCCCAGGCCGAAGGATCAGGTTCTTGAATTGGGATTTGGTCCAGGCTGGGCGCTTAGGACAATTGCTGCGCGCATACCGGGCGGTCGGGTTTTTGGAATAGACCAATCGGATCGAATGCTGGAACAAGCCGCGAATATCAATCAGGCCGCGATTGCCGCAGGCCGCATGCAACTCATCAAAGGACGCTTCAGTCCGCTTCCCTGGATCGATTGCACATTCAACAAGATCTTGCTCGTCAATGCGGCTTATTTCTTTGACTCTGCCGGCAATGATGCCGCTGAAGTCTTTCGTGTTCTGAAGCCTGGCGGCCGTTTGGTCGTTTATGTGACGGCTCGCGAAACGATGGAGAAATGGCCCTTCGCAGGCCCCGACACCCATCGAACTTACGACGCGACCGAGTTGCGGGATTTAATCGAGAATGCCGGATTTCAGCGAGCTGGCATAAGAATTCAAACCTTGACGCTTCCCCTCGGAATTCGCGCGCTACTGGCGACCGCGGAAAAATTTTACTGCTCACCCATCGGTGGCCGCAGAACAGCACCACCCAACGACGATGCGTAACAAGGAATGTCGATGCAACTGGGCTGCGCAATCTTCTCTGCCACCAACGAGCGGTATTTCGCAGGGATCGGCTGGGCTTAGGGATTACCTTGCATCGCAACGCGCAAAGCGTAGTCGATGTTGGGCGCCACTGGAAAATGGGCGCTCGGCGAGGGGGCAAGTGGCTTTTCTTGACCCCGCCGAGGAGCGCTAAAAGGAGGTTTCATGCTTCAAATAATGCCAGACGCGGATGTCGGCGACAATCTTTACGCGCAGTACGTCAACCCGCAATGGGTGAGGCTGCTCGACGCTTTGCAGATGAATGTGAGTTATACCCGCTGCAGCGGAGCTGAACTTCATACCGCAGATGGCCGGCTGATTACCGATTTCAATTCCGGATACTGCGTTCACAATATCGGGCACAATCATCCGCGTGTTATCGCGGCACTGAAGGATGAGCTTGATAAAGCGGGGCCTGCGATGCTGCAGAGCCACGTGCCGATCCTGGCCGGACAGCTTGCCGAAAGGCTTTGCAGGCTCGCGGGAGGTCGACTTGCCAAGGCGTTCTTTGGCAGTTCAGGCAGTGAGGGCGTTGAGGCCGCAATCAAATTTGCACGTGCCCATACCGGACGATCTGGAATTTTGGGCGCATCGGGTGGGTTCCACGGGCTTACTTGCGGCGCACTTTCTCTGATGACCAACGATTTCTGGCGAAAGGGATTTGGCCGGCTATTGCCGGACACCGAATTCGTTCCTTTCGGCAACCTGCGCGATCTCGAACTCAAGCTCGCAACGCGGTCCTTTGCCGCTTTCATCCTGGAGCCGATTCAGAGCGAGGCGGGTGTTGTCCTGCCATCGGACGACTATCTCAAAAAGGTGCAGGAGCTGTGTCGAAAATATAAGACACTCCTGGTGATGGACGAGGTTCAGACCGGCTTCTACAGGACCGGTTCGTTTCTCGCCGCCCATCAGTTTGGTGTCGAGCCCGATATAGTAGTGTTGGCAAAAGCAATCAGTGGCGGATTGGTTCCATGCAGTGCTGTGCTGATGTCGGACGACGTCTACAAATCGGTTTATAGTTCGATAAAGCGTTCCCTCGTACATACATCGACCTTCAGCGAAAACGGCCTTGCCATGCGTGCCGGCTTGACGACGCTCGATATCCTGGAGGATGAACAACTCGGTAAGCGCGCGACAATGGCGGGGGAGAAGCTTCGAAACGTTCTCACGGAGCGTTTGTCAAAATATGAAATGTTCAGCGAGGTTCGCGGTATCGGCCTGCTCAACGCTGTCCAGTTCAAGGCGCCAAAGTCATTGAAGCTTCGTCTCGGCTTCGAAACGCTTTCGAAAATCCATCCGGCGCTGTTTGGCCAGGTTCTTGTTATGCACCTGTTCCGGGATCATGGAATTTTGAGCCAGGTCTGTGGCAACGATTTCATGGTGTTGAAGGTCTCTCCCCCTCTTGCGATTGAAGATTCGCAACTGGAGCAGTTTGTATCCGCTCTCGATCAGACTGTGGAGTTGATTCACAACTCCAGCAGCTACTGGGTCGAACCGATCAAGGTCGGACAACGCCTCTTTCGGTCGATGTAGTCCATTCGATCAGGTTCATGCGATTAAAGCTTTTGGAAAGAACACGAAGTGGGAAAAATCGAAAACGGTTTTGGAAAAGCGATTGAGGTAATAGGAGCAGCGCCTCGAGAACAAGAGGCGAGTTACGTGAGGATCGCCAGCGTAGCGAGCGCGGTGCCGGAGCACCGGTTTCCTCAGGAGGTAATCACGGCGGCGTTCAAGGGTTATTGGAAGGCCAAACTGCAAGAGCCGGAAAGACTGGATTGGCTTCATTCGCGCGTCGGGGTGGACTTCCGTCATCTGGCATTTCCGTTAGACAGGTACCCGCACTTTTCCACCTGGGGTGAGGCCAATGCCGCGTGGCTGGAGGCGGCGGAAGAGTTGGGGGAGCGTGCGATCGATACGGCGCTCGACCGCGCGGGGATGTCGCGGCAAGACCTCAACGCGCTTATCGTGGTGTCGATAACGGGCATCGCAAGTCCCTCCCTGGACGCGCGTTTGATCAATCGAATGGCGCTGCGGCCGGATATCAAACGTACGCCCATTTTCGGCATAGGATGTGCGGGTGGTGCGATTGGACTAACACGGGCCGCCGACTATGCTCTTGCTTATCCCGACCACACGGCGGCGATTTTATGCGTCGAGATCTGTTCGCTCACGATGCAGCCGGAGGATTTTTCAACGGCCAATTTGATTGCATCAGGCCTCTTTGGTGATGGCGCTGCGGCAGTCATTGTCAGAGGCTCAAGGACGGCCCATCGGAGTTCAAACGGTTCTTCCCAATCCTCGCGTCCCGGTCCGCAAATTCTCGGCACCGGTTCGGTGTTCTACCCTGACACGGAAGAAATCATGGGTTGGGATATTTCGGAAAGCGGTTTCAAAATTGTTCTCTCGCCGCAGTTACCAGATCTGATCAAGGGAAGGCTCGCTGGAGATATCGATGCGTTCCTGGACAAATACCAGCTTCGTCGCGCCGATATCGGCAATTGGGTGATTCACACGGGCGGTCCCAAAGTATTGGACTCAATTCAAGGCACCCTGGAATTGAAGGACAGCGATCTGGATAGGTCGTGGGAGTGCCTGAAGCAGTTCGGTAACC
Organism: Bradyrhizobium sp.; assembly: GCA_052143915.1. GTDB lineage: Bacteria > Pseudomonadota > Alphaproteobacteria > Rhizobiales > Xanthobacteraceae > Bradyrhizobium. The sequence continues at coordinate 27,001 of JBKQRS010000379.1, read as the reverse complement.
TTTCCTCCGCCTCGGTTCTGCTCGTGCTTGAGGAGGTGTTGATGAACGACGCGCCCCCGCAAGGAACCCTCGGTGTGTTGATGGCCATGGGTCCGGGATTCTGTCTCGAAATGATCCTATTGAAATGGTGATATCTGATCTGGCTCCGTCCAAGACAGATGTGTTCGTTATTGGTGGCGGGCCGGCCGGACTCGCGGCCGCCCTGGCGGTTCGTCAAGCCGCCTTCGATGTCATACTCGCTGATCGCGCCGAGCCGCCCATCGACAAGGCCTGTGGCGAAGGTCTGATGCCCGATGCGCTTGATGCGTTGCGGCGGATCGGGGTGAATCTGGGAAACGGAAATGGGGCCTGCTTCCATGGCATACGATTTCTGGACGGGAAGCTTGAGGCTGAAGCGTCGTTTCCAAGTCACAGCTTCGGCCTGGGAGTGCGGCGAACCGAGCTTCATCGGATCCTGGTAGAACGAGCGAAGCATGTTGGCGTCGTAGCATTGTGGGGAACGAAGATAGAGAGGCTTGATGACGCCGGGGTCGTCGTCGATGGCCGAACGATCCGCTGTCGATGGATCGTGGGCGCCGACGGTTTTCATTCCAGCGTGCGCCGGTGGGCCGCACTGGCGCCGAATTGGAATGATAGGCGGCGGATCGGACTGCGCCAGCACTATCGCGTGCGACCGTGGACCGATTTTGTCGAGGTTTATTGGCGAAAGGACTGTCAGGCATATGTGACCCCCATTGGGGTGGACGAAATTTGTGTCGCGATGGTCGGCACGGGAGATTTCCGATCTTCGGATCTGGCCGATATGTTTCCGGTACTCGCGAGCCATCTCGGCGGCGCCGAGTTGATCGGCCCGACCCGCGGCGCAATTTCGATGTCCGCGAGGCTGCCTTCTGCTATCGCCGGTCGTATAGCTTTGGTGGGCGATGCGTCCGGTTCGGTCGATGCTGTTACCGGCGAAGGGCTCGTCTTGGCGTTCCGACAGGCAAATGCACTTGCGACCGCCCTCGCTGCAGGAGATCTCAAGAAATACGACGCAAGCCATCGCCGGATGGGGTGGCTGCCGCGGCTGAATGCGCGAATTCTGTTGCTCTTGGACGGCAATGATGGTCTGCGCCGGAAAGCGTTTCGCGTATTGGCTGCGCATCCTCGCATCTTCTCGCACTTGCTGGCCATTCACGTCGGATCACTTCCCCATTCCGAATTGACGGCCAGCGTCCAGCTATCGTCGCGTTCACATGCGGATATCGAACGTGAGTCCCGCCGCCTGCCGCAAAATGGATTGTCCTGAAATTCCCTGAGGAAATTGGTGTCAAAGCGACTTGGTACATTTTTGATCGAGATGCTTCTGCTCGTCGCGCTGTCGGTAGACGCGCAAGCGAGCGAAGATCCATCCCTGAAATCGGAGCTTCTGCGTCTCGCGCATGATTGGGAACATGTGAAGCTTCAGGTCGTCGACCGCGATGATCAGGAAAGGCAAATGGCGGGTCTGGCGCAACGCGCAGGAAAAATCGCGGAGCAACACGAAAATGTTCCCGATCCCGTTGTTTGGATTGGAATCATCACCAGTGAGCAGGCCTCGCTGGCAAACGAGAACGGCAGCCCGCTGAAAGCTTTGGAGCTGGCAAAGCGCGCGCGCGATATTCTGGAGATGGTTGAAAGTACCAGCCCCGCGACCATGGATGCTGGAGCACCGACGACCCTTGGTCTCCTGTATGATCGAGTCCCTGGATTTCCGATAGGCTTCGGCGACAAGGCCAAGGCCCGCAACTATCTTCAGGAGGCGATCAGGAACGCACCGAACGGACTGGATGCGAACTATTTCTACGGTGACTTTCTTTATCGGCACGGCGAACGGGCGGAGGCGATCAAAGTTCTCGAACATGCCCTGACTTTGCCTGAGCTTTCAAACCGGCCAATTTGGGACAGGTCGCGGCGAGTTGAAATTCGGAAGATCTTGTCGCAACTGCAAAAGGGCGTTCCTGCACCGGCCCCATGATTCAGCGGCCGTGCCCTGACCGCGTTAAGGCGGCTCTATCTTCAGGCCTATCTCAATGAGTCGTTCAGCGCCGCGTCCAATGGTCGGCGTTGACGGCACCGGCCGGCGCCTTGCCGTTGATAATCGCTTCGACCTGACGAACGGTCTCGAGCGACTGGCTTTCGATCGCGGGCGGGGTCAACCCGCCGATATGCGGGGTCGCAATGACATTCGGCAGCCTCGCCAGATCCGGTGTTGGCATCTGATCGCGGGCGCGGCCGACATCCATCGCCGCACCGGCGATACGGTTCTCGCGTAACGCCGCGGCCAACGCTGCCTCGTCGACGAGATTGCCGCGAGACAGGTTGATAAAGAACGCGCGCGGGCGCATCCGCGCCAGCGCCGCGTGCCCGATCAGGTTCTCGGTTGCTTCATTGGCGACCGCCAGGCAAACGACGTAGTCGGACTGTTCCAGCAGGGCTTCCAGCGGCACGTGGCTGACGCCTTGCGCGCTGACGGTCGCATGGGGATCGGCGACCAAAATCTCCATGCCCAGCGCTTTTGCGATTTCGGCGAGGTATCGACCGATGCTGCCGTAACCGATGATGCCGAGAATGCTGCCGGCGAGCTGCTGCCCCATCATCACCTCCGGCAGCTGCCCGGAATGATAATCCGCCGCTGCGCGCGAAATTCCGCGCGACAGATCGACCAGGAAGCCGATCGCGAGTTCCGCCACCGATGGCACGAAACCCGGCCCGGCCCGCGTCACCAGCACACCCGCCGCGGACGCGGCTTCCACGTCGATATTGCGGATATCGACCGCGCAGCGAACGAAGGCGCGCAGCCTGGGAAGCCGCGGAAAAATCGCCGCCGGCCCTTCGGTCAAGCGGTCGGCCACGATGATATCGACATCGCGCGCGGCCTCGATCAGACCGGCCGCGTCCAGCGCATCATCGGCTTCATGCAGGATGACCTGTGCCAGCGCCTGCAGGCCGTTGAGGCTCCGCTCGCCGTAATACTGGCGCCTGGCCTGGGGCGTATGGGTCAGCAGAACTTTTGCCATCAAGCAAGCTCTCTCCAGAACGATCCGTCAGTAGCCGAAGGCGCGCGGCAGCGCGGTACTGATGCCGGGCACGAAGGCAATCACCAACAGGCACACGAGCAGCAATCCAAGATAACCCAGGATCGGCTTCACCGTCTGCTCGATCGGCACATTGCCGATCAGGCAGGCCCCATAGAGGCCAAGCCCAAGCGGCGGCGCAAACAGGCCGAGCCCCATCGCAATCACCAGCACCACGCCGAAATGCAAGGGATCGATGCCGAGCCGGACCGCAACCGGCAGCAGCAGTGGTCCGAAGATGATCAGCGCCGCGGCGCCTTCGAGCACCGAACCCATGACGATCAGCACGGCGATCGACAGCAGCATGAACAGCCAGGTGCCGTGGGCGCCCGACAGCGACAGCATCATCTCACCCACCGCATGCGGCACCTGCTGCAGCGTGAGGATGAAAGCCAGCGATTGCGCCGCCGCGACGATGAACAACACCAGCCCGGAACGCGTCGCCGCCTGCACGAAACTATGGGCCGCGGTCTTGAGGCCGAGTTCGCGGAACACCAGGCTGCCGACGACCACGGCATAGACCACGGCGAAGGCCGAGATTTCCGTGGCGGTCGCGAACCCGGTTTTGAATCCGGCGAAAATCATGAAGATCAGTCCGAACGACGCGATCGCACCACTCCAGAGCCCCGCCATCGCAGGCCGCTGGTCGGCCTCGACCAACGACGCCCGGCTTCTTGCGAAGATGATCGAAACCGCGATCAGGGCCAACGCCATCAGTCCGGCCGGCAACAGGCCGGCGACGAACAATCCGCCGATCGACAAATTGGCCACGAAGCCCAGGATGATCAGATTGATGCAGGGCGGAATGGTCTCCGCCATCACGGCCGAGGCCGCGAGCAGCGCCACCGCATTGCCTGGATTCTGCCGGGAACGGCGGGCCGCGGGGATCAGCACCGACCCCACCGCCGCGACGTCGGCCATCTTGGAGCCGGAGATGCCTGAAAACAGCACCATCGACGTCACCATGACGACATTGAGACCGCCGCGCATGCGTCCCACCGCACGCTGCAGCAGTTCGATGAGGCGAACCGACATGCCGTTCGCTTCCATCAGATAGCCGACCAGAATAAAGAAGGGGATCGCGAGCAGCACGAAATTGTCGATGCCACGCGCCATCTGCTGCGCGAAGATGACGCCGGGCAAGGTGCCTTCGACCCAGATGAATGTCAGGGCCGCCAGCGCCAGCGCAAAGCCGATCGGCAGTCCACCGAACAGGGTGACGAAAAAGCCCGCCAGCATCAGCGTTCCCGACGACGGCAGCGACGACGGCAGCGACGCCGGCAGCAGCCGATCCAACGCCAGATAGAGGCCGACGATCAGGCCCGTTATGGCCGTCGCGGCGATCGCGTCGCGGGCCGGACGCCGCCGAAAAAGATCGGCGGCGAAAATCGTCATGAATAACGCACCGACGCCCATCGGATAGAACGTCAGTTCCAGCGGCAGCCCGGAGCCGGAAGTCTGCCCGGTGGTCAGCCAGCCCAGCTTGATGGCGTTGTATGCCACGTAACCCGCGATGACAGTTACCAGCAGCGCGCCGATGGCATCGACCACGCGTCGCACGCCGGTCGGCAGCCTATCGATGAAAAACGCCACGCCGAGATTCTCGCTGCGGGCCAGCGCGCCGGCGGCGCCAAAAAAACTCGATCCGACCATGAGGCCGCGCGCCACGTCGTCGGCCCATTCCACCGGGGCATTGAACAGGAAGCGCAGCAACACCGAACCGCAGACGACCAGAAGATCAGCGGCGAGCAGGGCTGCCGCCGTGGTGTCGCTCAATGCCAGCAGCGATGTTATGAATCGGTGGCTGGCGCCTTGCGAAAGCGCGGCGCCTGACATGGCCTGTCCCCCTCAAGCCTGCGTCGCGCGGATCATATCCACCACGGGTTTTGCCTCGGGGCGCGCCTTCACGAAATTGTCGGTTTGCGGAAGGACGCGCTTGCGGAACGCCTCCCTGTCGCATTCCACGACCGTAACGCCCTTGTCCGCGAGCAGCGCAAGCGCCTCTTTCTCGACTGCAAGACCATGGGCGCGCGTCTCGGCACCCGCCTTGTTGGCGGCATCGAGAAATCCCTCGCGCAGTTTCGCCTCCATGCGAGTGAACGTGGCATCGCTGAAATAGGTCGCGAGCGGCGAGAAATTATGCTGCGTCAGCGCGTAGTGCTTCGATGTTTCGTAGAATTTGCTGGCGAGGATGGTCGGAGGATCATGCTCAAGCCCGTCGAGCACGCCGGCCTGCAGCGCCGTATAGATTTCACCGAACGCCAGCGGTGTCGCGGCAGCGCCCATCAGGCGAAGACACTCGGTGATGACGGGATTTGGCAGGGTTCTGATCTTGAGGCCGGCGAGATCTTCCGGCGTCTTCACCGGCCGCTTCGTCAGCACGCTGCGGGCGCCGAAATTATACGCCTACGAGATGATCCGGATATTGGCTCCCTTGAGCAGAGCGTCTTCGACCGGCCTGGCGGCGCCGGCGTCGAACGCCTTTGTCTGTTGTGGAAAGCTCGAGAACAGATACCCAAGATCAAACGTTCCCACGAGGGGGACCAGATTGGCAGAGATCGACGAGCCCGACACCATCAGGTCGATCACCCCCAGTTTGACGGAATTGATGACATCGATTTCCTGGCCGAGCTGGTTGTCCGGGAAGAAGGTGACTTCAATTGCCTCCCCGAGACCGTTCGCCTTCAGGCTCTTTACCAGATTGTCATAATAAACCCGGCCGTTGGCATATTTGGCGTCGTTGGGGAGCGACGATGACAATTTGAGTTTGATGGTGGCAGCCTGCGCCCGCCCGATGATAGCGGGTGAAAAAAGCAGCCAGGCGACCGAAGCCTTCGACGATTTGAGGAACAAGCGACGGCTGACCGGCACAGTCTTCATGGTGCTTCCTCCAAGGCGTCTTTATCTTGCACCGCAATCGATCGTCGCGGTTGTTTGGCTGATTAATCGCGAATGTATGACTAAACGGAAGCCCCCTGCAAGAGTAGCAAGCTCGACGAGATCACCAAGGTCGAGCGATGTCGCTCCGATCAAAGGACCTTTGCCTTCGCTGAAGCGGATTTGAGCTGCATCAACAGGTGCTGCCCTGGAACAGGGCAGTAGGGAACATGCTGCAAAGTTCGGTGTGGCGCTGATAGGCTTTTTCACCCAATCCGAACTCCCGCTGTTCATCGCAGAGCGTGCGATCGTTGAGGAGACCGCGGAGAAGCAGACATAAAGCAGTATAGCTGAATGCAGACTTGGCCTCTTTTGCAATCGGTTTTGCTCTTGACGCTCGCGAACGGAGCGCCCGTCGTCGCGAAAAAGGTCTTGGGGGCCCGTCTTGCATTTCCGCTGGATGCGGGCGCGCGTTTTTTTGATGGGCAGCCATTGTTAGGGCCGTCAAAGACCATTCGCGGCGTAGTGATTTCGGTTTTCACCACGGCCGTTGTCGCGCCCCTGCTTGGCGTGAGCCTCGCGGCGGGTGGACTTGTGGCGGCCTTGGCCATGGCCGGCGATCTGCTTTCCAGCTTCGTGAAACGCCGCTTGAAGTTTCCGTCCAGCAGTCGGGCAATCGGGCTGGATCAGGTGCCCGAATCCCTTTTGCCGCTGCTGGTTTGCAAGGAAACGCTCTCGCTGACGACTATTGATGTGGTGGTCGGTGTCGGCATCTTCGTTGTCGGCGAGTTGATTTTGTCCCGCTTGCTTTACGATCTGCGTCTCCGTGACGAGCCCTACTGATTCCACCATCAGTCACAGTAGAGACGATGCAGGGTGATCTCCGGCGGACAATTGAAGCGTACGGCGACTACGCTCGATCCGGCACCTGTGGAGGTATAGCCGGCCATGTTGCGATACCGCCAGGCTCCCGCTCCCATCCGCCGCGGCAGCACCGAGTCGAGTGTCAGAGGTATTGCTCCTGGCAGGCAGATCTGACCTCCATGCGTATGTCCGCTCAAGAGCAGATCGAAGCCGGCGTGCGCAGCCTGACGAAAGATTTCCGGCGTATGCGACAACAGGATAGCGAATGCGCCTTCCGGAATCTGCGCTCCGGCTTTTTCAATGTTGTCGACTCTGAAGTAATGCGCATCGTCGATTCCGGCTAGATAGATTGCCTGATCGCCGCGTCTTATGACCTCGCACTCATTTTGCAGCATTCTTATGCCCATGGCCTCCAGCCCTGGTAGCATCTGGATGGTATCGTGATTACCGAGCACACCAAAGACAGGCTGCCTTAGGTGGCCCATCACTCGTGCCATTCCTTTCAACGCAGCATCGTAGGCTCCGAAAGTCTTGCCGCGATAGTCGCCTGTCAGGACGCACAGGTCATATCGCAGTTCGGAGACGAGCCCGCCGAGCCGCTGCATTGCCAGCTGATTCATATCGACGTGGGTATCGCTGATGTGAAGGATTGTGAAACCGTCAAAGAGCCGCGGCAACCTGGCGGATCGGATGTTGTTCGTCCTTACAACAATGCGTTCCGCATTCCTGCGCCCGCGCCAATACAATCCGGTCAGCTTCAGTATCGCTCGTATGACTGAATGAACAGAGTACCAATTCTCGATATGGAAAAAATTGATGCCGTGGCCAAAGATTCGAGCTTCATGATCGGTTTCAATTCCCAGACGTTGCCGCGCGTACAGCCGTCCCAGGCGTTGCTCCAAAATTGGGAGGAGCTCATTTTCGCCGGGCGATTCTTCTTGTCTGGATTTCATCTCGTGGACCTTCAGGATTGCGAGTTTCAAGGGAGCGGGGCTCGGGCAGATCCTCCCTGTTGCCTTGTTCGGCGCATCGAGGCATATCTGCAAGCCCGTCCGGGGGAGCGCAAAATCGCATCGCCTGGTGGTTCGGCGACGAAGCTCGGAGCGCCCAACCGGCTTTCGCGGGCCGGCCGCGGGTTTTCACATTGTCGAAACTGGCTCGGCCTGGCTCAAAGCTCGACCGCGGCGATCCCATCCCAATTGCGCGGCCATTCGTCGGCAATTCGCCGTTAGATGACGCATTCACCGAAAAGTGGCTGGAACGATGGGTGAAGTTCAACTTCACTGCATGTCCTTGTTGCATGCCGAAAGCTTGACGGGTGCTGTCACCGCAGTCTAGCTCAATCCAACGAATATTAAACGGCTTGGTCATGAACCATGCCCATGGGGAGACGGATGATGCGCGGCAAATCACTGATATTCATGTTGGCGATGGTTATCCTCGGGACGGCTCTTCTCGGCACGCCTGTCGCGCATGCGCAGTACACGGCAAAGGACTGGCCGGACGGCCCGAGCAAGCAAAGGTTCGTCGACACCTGCAACGGCTGCCACGACATCAACCGGGTACGTATCGGCTATACTCCGGAAGGCTGGCTGACGGTTGTGCGCATGATGCAAAACATGCAGGCGCCGGTTCCCGCCGAAGAATGGGGAGCGATGACCGACTACCTCATGAAGAGTTTCCCGGAGCGCAAGCGCCCGGAGGCGGTCCTTATCGATGGCCCTGCGAAGGTCGATATCAAGATGTGGGACGTGCCTACCCAGGGCGCACGTCCGCACGATCCGCTGGGCGCCCGGGACGGTTCGATCTGGTGGGCCGCCCAACTCGCCAACAAGCTCGGCCGCGTCGATCCGAAGACCGGCGCGATCAGGGAATATACGCTGAAGTCGCCGTTCACCGGACCCCACGGGTTGGTCGACGACAAGGAAGGCAATATCTGGTTCACCGGCAACCTCACCGGGTTGATTGGCAAGCTGGACCCCAAGACGGGCCTTGTTACCGAATACCCGCTGCCGGATCCGAAGGCGAAGGATCCGCACACCCTCAATTTCGATCAGAGCGGGATCCTTTGGTTTACGGTGCAACAGTCGAACTTTGTCGGCCGTCTCGATCCCGCGACCGGAGCGATCAAGCTCATTACGCCGCCGACGCCGAAGTCCCGCCCCTACGGGATCCAGATCAACGCGCAGGGCGTGCCGGTATTTGTCGAATTCGGCACCAACAAGATCGCCACCATCGATCCGAAGACGCTCGCGATCAAGGAGTACACGCTGCCCGACGCAGGGGCGCGGCCGCGGCGCCTCGCGATCGGTCCCGACGGCATGATCTGGTACGCCGACTTTGCGCGGGGAATGATCGGCAAGCTTGATCTCGCAACCGGCGCGGTCAAGGAGTGGCCGTCGCCGAGCGGACCGAAGTCCGAACCCTACGGCATGGTCTTTACCAAGGGCGCGGTGTGGTACAGCGAATCCAACGCCAAGCCGAACACCGTCGTTCGCTTCGATCCGGGTACGGAGAAATTTCAAAGCTGGGCTATTCCCGGCGGTGGTGACATTGTGCGCAATATGAGTGTCGCGTCCGACGGCAACCCCGTCATGGCCAACAGCTTGGTGAATCAGGTTGGCAAGGTCGAAATCAAATAGGCGGGCGTTTTCCGCTTGCTTTTGAAACCAAGCGCTCAACGACAGGCCGTCTGCTCCTCGAAACCGGATCAGACGGCCGCGCTTGTCGGTTCATCGTGCTTTACCGGGATGTCGCGTCGCCGGGGCCGGGTATTTTCCCATACTGTTGTTGACCGCGCGCGCGGCGAACGTTCAGATGATGCTGCGAGCGTAGCTCGTCCACTCCATTTTGGCATCGGCAGCGCAGGCAACGCCGCGTGCGAGGGAATAACATGAGCCCCAAAGCCTCATTGAGCACCGAACTTTGCGAATTCGACTATGTCGTCGTCGGCGCGGGCTCGGCCGGGTGCGTGCTCGCCAATCGCCTGAGCGCGGATGGAAAAAATTCGGTGCTGCTGCTCGAAGCCGGTCCAAGGGATACCAACCTCTGGATTCACGTGCCGCTCGGATATGGCAGGCTGTTCAAGGAGAAGACCGTCAACTGGATGTACCAGACCGAGCCGGAGCCGGAACTGAATGGGCGAAGCGTGTTCCAGCCGCGCGGCAGGGTCCTGGGCGGATCGAGTTCGATCAACGGCCTGCTTTATATCCGCGGTCAGCACGAGGACTACGATCGCTGGCGTCAGCATGACAACGATGGCTGGGGCTATGACGACGTCCTGCCCTATTTCAGGAAAGCCGAAGATCAGCAACGCGGCGCCGATGACTTTCACGGCACCGGTGGCCCGCTGCCGGTTTCCGATTTGGGGCATCCCGATCCGCTCTCAGCGGCCTTCATCGCGGCGGCGGCCGAGACCGGCCTGCCGGTCAATCCCGACTTCAACGGCGCGTCGCAGGAAGGCGCCGGATTTTTTCAGACCACGACACGGTACGGAAGGCGCGCGAGTGCGGCGGTCGCCTATCTCCGTTCCGCCAAGGGCCGCAACAACCTGCGCGTCGAGACTTCCGCGCTGGCGCAGCGCGTCGTGTTCGATGGACGCCGCGCCGTCGCGGTCGAATACCGCCAGGGCGGGATCTTGAAAACGGCGCGGGCGCGCAAGGAGATCCTGATTTCAGGCGGGGCATTCAATTCTCCGCAGCTGCTGCAGCTCTCCGGCGTGGGCCCGGCGGATTTATTGCGCAAGCATGGCATCGACGTCGTGCTGGATGCACCGGGCGTTGGGCACGATCTGCAGGATCACATGCAGGTCAGGGTGGTCATGCGCTGCTCTCAGCCCATCACGCTCAATGATATCGTCAACAATCCCGTCCGCAAGATCCTGACCGGATTGCAATATGCGACGTTCCGGACTGGCCCGCTGACGATCGCCGCCGGCACGTCGGGGGCGTTCTTCAGGACCAACCCCCGCCTTGCGACGCCGGATATCCAGATTCATTTCCTGCCGTTCTCCACCGACAAGATGGGAGAAAAGCTGCATCCGTTCTCCGGGTTCACCGCGTCGGTCTGTCAGCTGCGGCCCGAGAGCCGCGGTTCGCTTCGCATCCGCAGCGCTGACCCTGCGGCGCCTCCGGAAATACGGATCAACTATCTCTCGACCGAGGTCGACCGCACCGCCAATGTCGAAGGCCTGAAGATGTTGCGGAAGATCCTGCAGGCCCCGGCGCTCCGCCCCTACGTGGTCGAGGAGGTCGATCCCGGTGCAAAGGCCGTGAGCGACGAGGCGCTGCTGGCTCATTGCCGGGCGCGCGGCAGCACCATCTATCATCCGACATCGACATGCCGCATGGGAAATGATCCTCTCGCCGTCGTCGACCAGCGGCTTCGCCTTCGCGGGATCGAAGGCCTGCGCGTGGTCGATGCCTCGGTCATGCCGGACCTGGTGTCGGGCAATACCAATGCCGTGGTCATCATGATCGCAGAGAAAGCATCCGACATGATTTTGGCGGATGCGCGGTAGCGAAAGGCCCGCCGTGGGCGTTTGCATTCCGGTATCGGCGCGTTCTATCCTCGCCGCTCACGGTCGGCCGCGATTCCTGCGGCGGTATCGATTTGGAGCGTGAGTGGTGGCAATTCGACTACGGATCGGCACGCGCAAGAGCGCCATGGCCCTGGCCCAGACCGAGGAAATTGCCCGGCGTCTCGCCGCGGCCGTTCCCGGTATCGATGTCGAAATCGTCAAGTTCGAAACCACGGGCGATTCCGACCAGACCAGCAAACTCCTGCAGCACGGCGGCAAGGGGGGCGCATTCGTGGCGGAAATCCGCGACGCCGTGCGGTCAGGAAAATTGCACGCCGCGATGCATTCGCTCAAGGACATGCCGGGCAACGAGGACACTCCGGGGCTGGTGCTTGGCGCGACGCTTGAACGCGATTCCGCGAGCGACGTCCTGGTGCTGCGGCCGGGGGTTTCGATCGAGGCGTTCAGGCGCTCGCACGGCAAGGGTTTCAAGATCGGCACCAATGCGGTGCGGCGCGCGGCCTATGCACGTCGGCTATTTCCGGAAGTCGAGGTGATTCACTATCGCGGCGCCGCCGATACCCGCGTGCGCAAGCTCGATCGCCTGGAAAAGCAGCGGCTCCCTGACGGCGGCGAGGCTGGTCCTGCGGACGCGCTGATCATGGCGCGCTCCGGGCTTGAACGCGTCGGCCTTGCCGATCGTATCGCCTATGAGTTTTCGATCGGGGAAATGCTGCCGGCGGTTGGCCAGGGAATTGTCGCGGTGGAATGCGCCGTCAACGATTGGCAAACGCGGGGCATTCTGGCTGCGATCGATGACCTATCCGCGCACCGCAGCGCCGACGCCGAGCGCGAGGTGCTGTGGGTGCTGAACGGCCACTGCAATTCGCCGATCGCCGGATTTTCCACCTTCGAGGGGGCGCAGATGTCGCTGACCGCCTCGGTGCTGGATGAAGCAGGCAACCTGTTCATCGAAGCCTCACGCTCCGGGCCCGCCGATCGTCCGCGCGAACTCGGCCGCGCGGTCGGGCTTGAACTCCTGGCAAAGGGCGCGGCCGATATCATCGAGCGCAGCCGGCCGGGATAACTTCTATCCCTGATATGCCCGCACCCGCTTCAGCATCTGCTCGACATGGGCGATCGGGGTTTCCGGCTGAATGCCGTGGCCGAGGTTGAAGATCAGCCGGCCGCCGGCGAAATTCGAAAGCACATCGTCGATCGCGCGATCGAGCGCGGTGCCGCCGGCGATCAGCGCCAGAGGATCGAGATTGCCTTGAATGGCGACGCGGTTCTGGACGCGCTCTCGGATCAATGCTGGCTCGGCCGCCCAGTCGATACTGACGGCATCGACGCCGGTCGCCTCCACATATCCCGGCAGCAGCGCGCCGGCGCCTCTGGGAAAGCCGATGATCTTCGCGTCGGGAGCCTTCCCGCGTATGCCCTCGACAATGCGGCGGGTCGGCTCGGTCGACCAGCGTGCAAATTCGCGCGGCGGCAGGACGCCTGCCCAGGTGTCGAAAATCTGCAGCACGTCGGCGCCGGCCTTAAGCTGCCCCAGTAGATACTGGATCGAGTTCTCGACCAGCACGTCGATGATTTTCGCAAACGCCTCGGGGTGGCGATAGGCCATTAGCCGCGCTGGCGCCTGATCCGGTGTGCCTTGCCCGGCCACCATATAGGTCGCAACCGTCCATGGCGCGCCGCAGAAACCGATCAGCGCAACTTTCGGATCGAGCTCGCGGCGGACGCGCCGCAGCGCCTCATACACCGGCTCCAGCCTGGTGAAGTCGGCATGCGGCGCCAGCGTTGCGACTTTCTCCGGCGTGTCCAGCGGATCGAGCCGCGGACCTTCGCCAGCTTCGAATCTCACGGAGCGACCGAGCGCGTGGGGGATGACAAGAATATCCGAAAAGATGATCGCGGCATCGAATCCGAAACGGCGGATCGGCTGCAGCGTTACCTCGGTGGCGTATTCCGGCGTGAAACAAAGATCGAGAAAGCTGCCGGCCTTGGCCCGCAACTCGCGATATTCCGGCAGGTAGCGGCCGGCCTGCCGCATCATCCAGATCGGCGGCACTGGCTGCCTGCGGCCGGAAAGCACTTCAAGGAAGGGTTTAATGGGTCGAATCTGGGTCAAACGCTGGTTCCGCAGCTAATCGGGAAGCGAGGTGTCGCCCCTGATACACTGCCGATGCCGAGGAGGCCAAGAGGAGGCCAAGCTAAGATCACTGCTTTAGCCGTCTTGCGCCATAGCGCGGGTCCCCGACCGGCGATGTTTTGACCCGCATTCTGCGGGTCCGGCGCGGAACGCCGCGACTGTTTTCCCGCATCTGATCCCGCTTGGTTTGTTTTTCGTTACTGATTTCGAACCCGGGTGCGCGGTTCTTGGCGAAGCCGTGGCTGGAGGCATCGGAACCGCCGTCGCGTTCCCGTAGGACTACTGGGTTTATCGAGAAACAGTACAATCGATGGCAGTTGCTGCGACCTGTTTCAGAGATAAATAACAGATACGTGGGATTCTTTCGTATTCCGAAAGAGTTCCATAGGATGACGGCTGCACCCAACAAAACCGGCTTGAGCCGCCTTCCGTTTCGAGCGGCGGCGTTTGTTGCGCTGGTTTGCATCGCCATTCTCGGCATGAGCGGCTGGCGGGAATGGAGCGCACGCGAAGCCAGCTTGAGGGCCGCGGAAGTCGATCTTGCCAACCTGACGCGATCGCTGATGCAGCACGCGGACGACAGTTTCGACATACTGGACAACAGTATCATCGGTTCCGTCAGCCGGCTTGAGACGGACGGGACCGACCGCGAGACGCTTGCGAAGCTCGGAGTCCTCTTGGTCGCGCGCAAAACCGTCTCGAAGCGTATCAACGACATCATTGTCTGCGACGAGAATGGCGGCCGGCTTACGTCGTCCGGCCCGGGGGAAACCAACCTCAGCGATCGCAGCTACTTTCAACATCACAAGCGATCCACCGACCCGGCTGCCTTCGTCGGACAACCAATCAAGAGCAAGACCAGCGGCGAATGGATCACGACCGTTTCCCGGCGCTTCAATCATCCCGACGGCAGCTTTGCCGGCGTGGTGGTTGCGACCATCGGCGCCAGCTACTTCGAGGATTATTACAGCCAGTTCGATATCGGCGAGACCGGCGCCCTGTCGCTGCTGAGCGCCGACGGAATCATACAGGCGCGCCGGCCGGACGACGGCAGGAATGTTGGGCGCGACGTGTCGGGTAGGCCGCTTTTCGCTGGCGTCCGTTCCGGCGGGCCATCGGGCGTAAAATATTTTCAATCGTTTCTGGATGGGCGCCAGCGCCTGGGCGTCTATCAGCGAAGCAGTCGTTATCCATTCGTCGTTCTGGCAACCAAGACGGTGGACGAAGTACTGGCGCGATGGCGCCACGCCGCCATCCTTCGCCTGTTATTCGTCCTAAGTCTGGTGGTTTTGATTGCGGTCATCGGACTTTACCTGGTGCGGCAACTGCTGCGGGGGCAGCGGATGGCGGCCGCGCTCGCCGCCAAGGAAGCGAATTTCCGGGTGCTGGCGGAAGGATCGAGCGACATGGTGACCCGTATCGGGCTGGATGAGCGCGTCCAGTACGCCTCGCCGTCATCAGCTCGCGTCGTGGGCTGGCGGCCCGACCAGCTGGTGGGAACGCCCGCGCTCGCCGGCGTCAACCCGGAGGACTTGCCTCGCATCGAAAAACTGGTCGCCAAACTGAAACGTGGCGAGATGGAGGAAGCACGCATCACCTACCGGACCCGCCATCGGGAGAAATCCAAGATCTGGGTCGAATCGACGCTGCGCATCACGCGAAAGGGCAGCGGCGAGATCGACGGCGTGGTTGCGATGACGCGCGACATGACGCAGCAAAAGGGCATCGAGGACAAGCTCGCGACGCTTGCGACCGAAGACGGTCTGACGGGCCTCGCCAACCGCCGCCGCTTCGATGAGCGATTGGAGGAGGAGTGGGCGAGAGCTTATCGCGAGCGCACATGTCTGGCGCTGCTGATGATCGATATCGATCATTTCAAGACTTACAACGACGAGTATGGACATCCGGCCGGCGATGAGTGCCTGCGCACCATTGCCAGGATCATCGCCGCAGAAGCCCAGCGAGTTACCGATGTCGCCGCGCGATATGGCGGTGAAGAGTTCGCCATGCTGTTGCCGAATGCGGATGCGGCGGGCTGCGCGCGGATCGGAGAACGGATTCGCTGTGCGATTCGGGAAGCCGGAATCCCGCACGCGCTCAACCTGCCGTCTGGACTGGTTACCGCCAGTCTTGGCGGGGCGTTATGTCAGCCGGCCAGCGAAAGATCGTCAGGATCCACTGCGCTGGTTGAGGCCGCCGACCGGGCGCTCTATGCCGCCAAGGGCGGCGGCCGTGATCGACTGGTAATGGCGGCGCAAACCCTCAGGCTCATTACATCCGCCGTTGGTTGACCGCCCCGAAATCGCTGGCCTGCTTCGGATCCCTCAATAATGCGGCGGCGGCTCGTTCGCGGCGCCCGGCACCTGCGTCTCGGCCTCCTGCAGGCGCTCGTTGAGATGGACGAGCTGCCGCGTCAGCGCCTCGATCGTGAGCCATTGCTCGGTGATGGTCTTGTTCAGCGTCTCGATGGCGTCGTCCTGAAACGTCAGCCGGGCCTCCAGCGTGTCGATGCGATCGCTGAGCGTCTTGATGTCACTCATCGGATTGTCCCATGCCGCGCTCCTGCAACCCGTGGCCGAGCGCGATGCGCTCGTCAAAGACAAAACATTCGCCGCGCCACCTGCTCTGCGCTTCCGGGATGCCTTCCAGATATTTCAGAATGCCACCCTTCAGGTGATAGACCTCGGCAAAGCCGCGCGACAGCAAATAGCTCGATGCCTTTTCGCAGCGAATCCCGCCGGTGCAGAACATCGCGATCCTGCGGTGCTTCGCGGGATCGAGATGGCGAGCGGCAAAATCCTTGAATTGCCCAAAGCTCTTGATGCCCGGATCGACGGCGCCTTCGAAGCTGCCCAACGCCACCTCGAACGCGTTGCGGGTGTCGATCAGGAACGTGTCCGGCGCCGCGATCACATCGTTCCACTCGGCGGGGTCGACATAAGTGCCGACCTGCTGCGTCGGGTCGGCTTGCGCATCGCCGAGGGTCACGATCTCCTTCTTGAGCCGGATCTTCAGGCGGCCAAACGGCATCGCCGCGGCGCTTGAGAATTTCAGCTCGAGATTGTCGAGCCGGCCGCCGAACAGGTCGCCTTTGCGCAATATGTTGACCAACTCGCCAATCGCCTCCGCGCTGCCCGCGAGCGTGCCGTTGATGCCTTCATGGGCCAGCAACACACTGCCCTTCAGCCTGAGACCGGCGCAAATCGCCCGCAGCGGCTCGCGCAAATCGCGAAAATCCGGCAGGGCGGCGAATTGATAGAAGGCGGCGACCGTGAATGGCATGACGCTGGTTTATCAGGGGCGCTGAGGAGGGGAAAGGCTGGGTTCGTTCGCAGGGACGGCCCTGTTATTGAGGTATGCACCTCCCACCATTGCCCAGCACCGGATGAATGTGCCAAGTAACCCCTCGGCAAGCCTGCGCCGGATATCGGCCGAGGAAAATGCAAGAAAACTGCGGCAAAGTGAGCAATTTGGCATGAGGAATTTCCATCTCGCCGGCCGGTCGACGGTCCATTCCCAGAACGCGATGGTGGCGACCTCGCACCCGCTGGCGGCGCTGACGGCGATCGAGGTGCTGCGTTCCGGCGGCACCGCCGCGGACGCAGCGGTAGCGGCATGTGCGCTGCTCGGCGTGATCGAGCCGCAATCCACCGGGATCGGCGGCGATTGCTTCGCGCTGATCCAGCCGAAGGGCGAGGGCAAGATCGTCGCCTATAACGGCTCGGGCCGCGCGCCGATGGCCGCAACGGCGGAATGGTACCTTGAGCGCAAGATGCATGCGATCCCGCTGACCTCGGCGCATGCCGTCAGCATCCCCGGCGCGGTCGACGCCTGGGCAACCATTCTGCGCGACCACGGCAAGCTTGGGCTCGATACCTTGCTGCAGCCGGCGATCAAGGCCGCCGAAGAAGGCTATGTCGTCGCGCCCCGTATCGCGTTCGACTGGAAGAACGGTTTCGAAAAACTTAAGAAGGGTACCAATACCGAGCGCTATTTGTTGCCGCATGGTAGGCCGGCGGTTGCCGGCGACATCATCAAGCAACCCGAGCTCGGTCAGACGCTGCGGGCGATCGCCAAGGGCGGCCGCGACGCCTTCTACAAGGGTGCGGTCGCCGAGGACATGGTCGAGACATTGCGCGCGATCGGTGGCTTGCACACGATGGACGACTTCGCAGCGCACACCA
The DNA here is from genome assembly GCA_052143915.1 of Bradyrhizobium sp. Classification (GTDB taxonomy): domain Bacteria; phylum Pseudomonadota; class Alphaproteobacteria; order Rhizobiales; family Xanthobacteraceae; genus Bradyrhizobium. The sequence goes on along the minus strand of JBKQRS010000379.1, from coordinate 9,304 downwards.
CCGAAACGACGGTGCCGGTCGGCACCATGTATAAAGGTCTCGACGTCTGGCAGTGCCCGCCTAACGGGCCGGGCATCACCATGCTGGTGATGCTGAACATCCTGTCGCGCTTCGATCTCACGAAATTCCCGGCGATGAGCGTCGAGCGGTTTCATCTCGAAGCCGAGGCCGCGCGGGTCGCCTATATGATGCGCGAGCAGCGCATCGGCGATCCCGCCTTCGTCAATGTCGACGTTGCCGGGATATTGAGGGAGTTCGCCGACGAGTATGCCCCCAAGATCCGCATGGACGGCGTGCTCGATCTGCCGAAAGTGTCGCCACCGATGAATCCCTCGACGATTTACATCACGGTCGTGGACAAGGATCGCAACGTCTGCTCGTTCATTAATTCAATTGCGCACTCCTTCGGTTCGGCGATCGTCTCGAACAAGACCGGCATTCTCCTGCAAAATCGCGGCGCCGGTTTCCGCATTCAGCCCGGCCATCCCAACTGTATCGCGCCGGGCAAGCGGCCGCTGCACACCATCATTCCCGCGCTGGCAACCAGGAATGGCCGCGCTGTGATGCCCTACGGCGTGATGGGCGGGCAATACCAGCCGGTCGGGCAGGTTCATGTGCTGACCAACATGCTCGATTACGGCTGCGACCTGCAGGAAGCGATCGATATGCCTCGCGGCCTGCATTATGAAAATGTCTATCAGCTTGAGGACGGCGTGCCCGCCGCTATCGTCGAGGGCCTGAAGAAGCTTGGACATCAGACCACCAGCGTGGTCCCGCCGCTCGGCGGCGGCCAGGCGATCTGGATCGACTGGGACAAGGGTACGCTGACCGGCGGTTCCGATCCCCGCAAGGATGGTTGCGCGCTCGGATATTGAGCGAACGGACTTGCCTTTTTCCCTCAATTATAAGGAGAGCCGAATGATGCGACGCTTGCAGTTTCGATGTCCCTCGATCGCCTTTGCCATCGCCATGGCTGGCGCCTTTCTCTTCGCTGTACCAACCGGTGCAGCGGCCCAGACCGCAGGAAAAACCATGACCACAGCTTCAGGTTTGCAGATTATCGACAGCAAGGTCGGCACGGGCTCCGCGCCAAAGCCGGGCCAGATCTGCGTGATGCACTACACCGGATGGCTTTACGAGGATGGCAAGAAGGGCAAGAAATTCGACAGTTCGGTCGATCGCAATGAGCCGTTCGAATTTCCGATCGGGCAACGCAAGGTGATTGCCGGTTGGGACGAAGGCGTCGCCTCCATGAAAGTCGGCGGGAAACGCACGTTGATCATTCCGCCGTCGCTGGGTTACGGCGCCCGCGGCGCCGGCGGCGTCATTCCTCCGAACGCGACGCTGATCTTCGACGTCGAATTGCTGGATGTGAAGGGCTGAGCTGCGAACGACAAAAGATCGGTCCTTGGGCCGATCTTTTCGATCCGACCAGCGTTGGTTCCCAAGGTTCACTGGAAGGCAGCGACATGACCAAATCGCACGATCACACCCATTCCGATCATTCCCATGCCGATCATTCTCACGATCACGGCGACGCTGAGCGCTGGAAGCATGATGGCGTCCGTGTCATTCCCGGCGACCAGCTCGATACCAACGTGCCCTCGACCGCGGGCATGGACCGCAAGGCGGCGATCAATTTCGCGCGCGTCGGTGCGCAGAAATTGTGGGCCGGCACCGTGACCATCAAGCCCGACGCCAAGACCGGCGCGCATCATCACGGTCATCTCGAGAGCATCATCTACGTCGTCAAGGGCAAGGCGCGGATGCGCTGGGGCGAGCATCTGCAATTCACTGCGGAGGCGGGTCCCGGTGACTTCATTTTCATTCCGCCCTATGTGCCGCATCAGGAAATCAACGCCAGCCGCGACGAGATTCTGGAATGTGTGCTGGTGCGCAGTGACGGTCAGGCGGTTGCGATCAACCTCGACATCGAGCCGGTGGAAAAGCCCGAGACGGTGCTGTGGGTCGATCCCGTACACCGCGATCCGGCAGAGACGAAGTAAAGCCTCGAATTTTCACATGGTGAGATATCGGGTCGCTGCATGCGATCCTGCACTCCCGCCCTGCAGCGCTAGGTGACTTCCGGGTCCAAGGGCGGTCTGCTACATTCGGCGTCGGCTGAGACCTCAAACAAGGGTCAGACTCTCTGTGGAAAGCTGCGCCGCAGTGCCGCAAGGAAATCCGCAAAATCAAGAACCTGTGATCGGAGAGGAATCGTGAAAGAACTCAATCAATCGTTGGGGCGGCGCGCCGTCATCAAGGGCGCGGGGCTGGGCCTCGTCGCCGGGGGCATCGCAGCTGCGCTTCCTGCCCAGGACGCCGGCGCGGCAACGGAAGGCGGCGAGATCTGGAGCAGCGAGTACTGGGCCAAGAAGGGCGACGTGCCGCTATGGATGTTTCGCAAGCGGGTCGGCGCGCCCAAGGCCGGCGAACCCCCCCGGCCGGTCTTGTTCTTCGTTCATGGTTCGTCGGTCACCTCACGGGTGTTCGATCTCAACGTGCCCGGCCATGGCGAATATTCATTGATGAATGAGTTTGCCCGCTATGGCTTCGATTGCTGGACGATGGACCACGAGAACTACGGCAAGTCCGGACGTACCTCCGGAAATTCCGACATCAAGAGCGGGGTTGAGGATCTGAAGGCGGCGGTTGAAGTCGTCGCGCGCGAAACCGGCCGGCAGAAATATCATTTCCTCGGCGAGTCCTCGGGCGCGCTGCGCGCCGGTGCCTATGCCATGGTGGCGCCCGAGCGCGCCGACCGGCTGGTGCTTGCTGCGTTCACCTACAAGGGGGAGGGATCGCCGACCCTGACCAAACGTGCCGAGCAGGTCGACTATTACCGGACCCACAACATGCGCAAGCGCGACCGCGACATGATTCGTTCGATCGCCACCCGCGACAAGCCGGGCACCAGCGAACAGGCCGCGGTCGATGTGCTGGCGGATGTGGAAATGCAATTCGGCGACCAGATTCCGACCGGCACCTATCTCGACATGGTCGCCAATCTGCCGGTGGTCGACCCCCACAAGGTGTTGTCGCCGGTACTGCTGGTGCGCGGCGAGTATGACGGCATCGCCACCGTCGCCGATCTTGAAGAGTTTTTTAATCTGCTGCCAAGCGGCGACCGCCAGTTCATTATTCTTCCGGGCACTGCGCATTCGGTTGCTCTGGCCACCAACCGGCAGTTGTTCTGGCACGTGACCCGGTCGTTCCTCACGATGCCGACGCCGATCGCGACGTAAACGCCCACGATGCGGTCATTCCGGGGCGCGCAAAGCGCGAACCCGGAATCTCGAGATTCCCCGATGTGCAATTGCACTTCTGAGCTTCGCGCGTTACGCGAGCGCCCCGGAATGACGAGGTTTTGGACACGTTCGCTGTCAAAAATTCCAAAAATCGGATGTCGGATTTGGGTCCGGGAGTTCGTCCTCAGGTCGATCGGATTTCGATTCAGCCGAACCCAACCAATAAGGACATCCGTTATGACTTCCATCACGCCGTTCCTCTGGTTCGATAACAACGTTCCCGAGGCTGTCGCCTTCTACGAGTCGGTTTTTCCCAATGCCAAGGTCGAAACCGTCAATGACTTCATGGCGACCTTCGAACTCGAGGGACAGAGCTTCAACGCCCTCAATGGCGGCCCAAAATACAAGTTCAATGAGGCGATCTCCTTCTTTATCAGCGTCGAGAGCCAGGAAGAGGTGGACTACTTCTGGAACAAGCTAATCGCGGAGGGCGGCGAGGAATCGAGATGCGGATGGCTCAAGGACAAATTCGGACTGTCCTGGCAGGTTGTGCCCACGGCCCTCAGCCGCTACCTGAGCGATCCCGATCGCAAGAAGGCAGATCGCGTCATGCAGGCCATGATGAAGATGCGAAAGATCGTTATCGCCGACCTCGACAAGGCATATGCCGGCTGATTCCCAGAGATCTTCACGGAGGTGCCGGCGCGGTCGCGAGCGTATCGGAATCTCGCCACCGCGCCCGGCACACAAACGCGTCCACGGCCTAATAGTTGAACCTCAGGCCGACGCCGCCGTGGATGGTGTTGCCGACCGGCTGCGGTCCAAGGGTGCCGTTGACGAAGAGGTCGGCGACCCAGCCCTGCGTGATGCGGAATCCGAGGCGGCCGCCATATTCGAACCAGCTCTGGTTTCCGATCGTCGGTACCACGAGGCCATCGCCGGTGACGGTGGCGACAATACCGGAATGGTTCGCAAACGACTGCACGAACCCGCCATTGATGTTGCCTTCGACGCTGCTGCCGAAAAGATGGGTCCATTGTCCGCCGAGCTTGACCAGGTTGGTTCGATCGGTGCCGGTGGCAATCGTGGCGTTGAACGGATCGAATGCTGCGGCAGGGTCGTTGTAACCGTTCACCCGCTGCCACAACTGCCAGACTTCGACCGACGCGGCGACCTCGTCGCGCGGCGAGAACCGGCCGATCCAGCCCGCCCTTCCATAGACACCGTAATCGCTGCTGTCGGTTGAACTGTCGAGCGAAACCGCGCCGAGGCTCGTCACGTAGCCGCGGTTGTAGCGCACCTTCTCGAACGGTGTCAGGATCGCGCCGACGTCGAAAAATGGCCGTGACGACCCCCAGTCGGTGAAATCGTATCGTAGCGCGAATGCGCCGATCGGCGCGCTGGTCACGCTGTATCCGCCCTCGCTGTACTGGGTGTAGGCGATGCCCGCCAGCAGCGACAGATTGGAGGTGATTTCCTTGCGGCCATGAAGGCCGGCCGAAAACGATCCTGCTGAACCGAACGCGCTGATGCAGTCGCTGCAATTGACCTGCTCGTTGACGCCCAGCAGCACCGTGCCCAACACCCGATTGGTGATCATCTGGTTGAAGCGCTGGTTGGCCAGGCTATTGATCGATCCCCCGCTGGAATTCGCGCCGGTTGGCGTCGGTGTAGGTGTCGGCGTTGGTGTTGGTGACGGTATCGAAGTCGGGCTTGGTGACGGCGTCGGGGAAGGCGATGGCCTTGGAGAAGGGCTTGGCGACGGCGATGGCGAAGGAGATTGCGCGGAGGCCGGGAGCGTTTGCACCTGAATGAACACGAGCGAGATCGCCGCGGTGAGCGCGGCAGATACGACAAGGCGGCGCAAGAATCTCGCCATCGTCAGCGCCCGCACAGCATGCCTGTGGGATCGCTGCCGTCATCGACAGGCGCCGCGGGCGTGGCATCGGCATACTGCGTCACGGTGCAAAGTCCCGCCGCGGCCGCGCAGTTTGCGGCGAAGCTCCAGGGCGGGGTGTTGAATTTCTGTATCGTGAACTTGCCGCCGGTGGAGGTAATGACGGCGGTATCGCCGGGATGCGTCAACTCGATGCATTGACCGCCGAGGGTGCAAACGCGCGAGGCGCCTTCCTGCAGCACCACGGTGGTTCTGCCCCGCTGCGACAGGATGTCGAGGACGGTACCGCGCACGCCGATCGTCGCCACCGACGTGGTGATCTTGTAGGCGGCCTTCGCGGAATTTCCGGTGACGAAACGAAATGCGCCTGCCGTCAGCCTGATCGCGATGTCGCGGTAGGTGTGTTCGTCATCGAAGACGGTACGGTCGAGCGTGATGGTTGCGTTGGGGCCGAGCGACAGATTGGTGTTGTCGGCCATCACCAGCCGTGCCGCGCTTTCGAGGCCGGTGCGCACGACTTCGTCGCGCATCAAACCGTCGCCGACATTGAGCTGGCTGCTCGCCGATCCCGAGACGCGGACCACCTGATTTTGGATGACTACCGCTTCGCCGACGCGCGCTTGGGCGTGGGCAGGGGCTGTCGAAAGTCCCGCGGCCAGGCAAAGCGCGGCGACATGGAGAACGCTGTTACGCCATTTCATGAGGTGACCGATCGATTGTCCCATTCATCGTACCGGATCGCCCCAGCGGGTGATGTTGCAAATCTACCACAAGTGACGTGTTACGAATCCGACGGTTAGTGAGCGCGAAATCGAAATGCGTTCAATGCGATGGACTCCAAAATGTCGTCCGTCCACACTCGTAAGCCGCAACGCCATCAATTCGTGAACATCGTGCCCAAATCACCTTCTGTTCCCGCTTATTCAACAGCGCGGACCGCCGTTATTGCCACCATCATTTTCTTCGTAGCGCACTTCGCGCTTCTGGTCGGCGTCACCACGCCTGATAAATTCTATTTCGACGAGGTGCACTACGTCCCCGCCGCGAGGCAAATGCTGGCGCCGGCGACGTCGGAGCCGAGGCTCAATCCCATGCATCCGCCGCTGGCGAAACAGTTGATCGCGCTTTCGATTCAAGGGTTCGGCGATAACCCGCTGGGCTGGCGCTATCCCGGCGTGCTGTTCGGCTCACTTGCGATCGTTGCGGTCTATCTCTGCGGCCTCGCGCTGTTCGCAGCCCAGGGACCTGCGATCGCCAGCGCCCTGATCGCCTTTTTCAACCAGATGGTGTTCGTGCAGTCGCGGATCGCGATGCTGGACATTTTTGCCCTCGCGTTTGGCCTGTTTGCGATCGCAGCGTTCGTGCACGGCTTCCGTAAACCGCGGCCACATTTCTGGTTCGCCCTTACGGGCCTCGCTTGCGGCCTTTCGATCGCCTGCAAATGGAGCGGATTGTTCGTGCTCGCGACCTGCACCGTCATCGTCGCTGCGATCCGCCTGATGCAGGGCTGGCGCACGCGGTTCGCCGATGGCAACGCCTTTGACTGGTACCGGCCCGATCTCTGGCCCGATTTCAAGTCCCACCAGTTCGCCACATGCTTTGTGCTGGTCCCAGCGGTGGTCTATCTCGCGACCTTCGTGCCGCTCCATGGATTTTCGATTCCCGATCTGCTCGAGGCGCAACGCCGGATCTTTGGCGACAACACCACAACCGCGATCGCGGGCCACACCTATATGAGCGCGTGGCCATCCTGGCCGGCTCTGGTGCGGCCGGTCTGGTATCTGTTCGACAGGATCGGCGATGACCGGATCGCGGCTATCGTCCTGCTCGGCAATCCGCTGGTGCTGTGGCCGGCGTTGCCGGCGCTTGCGGTCTGCCTGCGCGACTGGGTCGTGGCACGCCGGTTTGATGCGTTTTTCATCCTGTCGTTCTATTTCGGGCCCTACCTTGCATGGGCGTTGCTGCCGCGAACGCTCGGATTTCTCTATTACTACCTGCCGTCGGCAACGTTCGCGAGCCTTGCGCTGGTATATGTCCTGAGACGGGGCAACAGTCCCGGCTGGCTGTTATGGGCCTTCGTCGTGGTCGCGTTCGCTGGTTTCGCCGCGATGCTGCCGATCTCGGCTGCGTTCGTGGGGACGTCGATGGAGACGTTCAACCGGCTGATGATTTTCCAGAACTGGATCTGAATCCCATCTCGGTCATGGAACGCCTCCCGACGTGGCGCTGGCTTCAGAAATGCAAGACCCAGGGTATCCGGCTCCAGTGAATCCGCTGGTGGTAGAGATGCGGCCAGTAGATCGGAAACGGCTCCCAATACGCGGTGCGATAATAGCCCCATCGATGGCTGTGACGATGGACTACTCGCCGCTGCGAGGACGGAGTGGGCTCGGCTGTCGTCTCCGGTGACGCCGGCTCGGCGACTTTCGGCACCAGCGACGGACGGGTCACGCTCGGCGGCGGTGCCTCGGTTTGAGTTGCGGCGGGTGCCATGGAGTCCTTGGGCGCCGCATCTTCGGCATGTCCCGGGAAGATCGGGCCGACAATGAGTAACGCGGCGATGGCAAGCCCGGTGAAATGAGATTTCATGGAATGCATCCTGTGTCTGGAGAAATCATCGCGCAGGTGAGACCCGATTGCGGGATGCGCGAAATTCATGCTCGCGATAAATCGTCTTGCCCGCCTGCCGCATGTGGGCAGGCGGTCAAGGGTTGCACCACTCACTTCGACGCGGTCTTGGTATCCATATTGACGACCTGAACGCGGCGGTTGATCGGGTCCAACGGCGCGTTCGGATCGATCGGCTTGGTCTTGCCGTAGCCGACCGTGATGAGATCGGTGCCGTTGATGCCGTACTTCTCGGACAGGTACCGCTTGATCGTATCGGCGCGGCGCTCGGAGAGATCCTGATTGTAGGCCTCACCGCCGATCGCGTCGGTGTGGCCGGCGACCACGAAGGTCGAACCCTTGAGGCTCGGGTTCGAGAGCGCCTTGCCGAGCTCCTGCACGGAGGGCAACGAGGTCTTGCTGATCTCGGCCGAATTGTAGTCGAACTGGATATTGAGATCGATCTTCGGCTTGCTTGATGCGATTTCCGCGATTTCCTCGCGCTCGCCCATCGACAGCGATCGGGTCTTCCGGTTGCGCAAGGAGTCGACGAAGCTGATTTCCTTGGCCTTGACCGAGGGATCGACCTGCGGGGTTCCGATCGACAGGCCGCGCGTCAGCGGCTTCGGCTGCAGCGCATTGAGGATTTGATCCGCGGAGACATTGTTGTCGGCGGCGATGGCAAGGCCCGCCGTCATCGACAGCGCGGCAGCAAGCGGGATCGCCGTTAAGCCGGAAAGTCTGAGAGAGCTGGTCATTGTCGTAATCCTCGCTGTTACGCTTGATAGCGTTTGGATGATCGAACGTTACGACGGGTTCGATGCCGCGAATGTGATTTGGGTCACATTGACCCCGCCGAGGCCGATCGACCTTCGGAGAGCCCGGATATCTCGGGCTAACGCGGGTCCGTCGGGTCCGAAGTTGGGCCAGATTCAAATTTGGGAAATTCGCTTCTCGCGTTGGGTATCGGTGCCGGCCGCAGCCCGATTTTGGCCGCGTCGTCTCATGCAGAGCACGGGTTCGATCGCTCCCTTTGCCAAGGTGAGGCAGATCACAGTCCGTGCTCGCGGACCGGATCAGAGTGGCGCCATCGGATCGGCCACCGGTCCAAGGCATTTCGGTCAGATCAGGGGAGAATGAACATGCGCTTCTTGATCACAGCAATCGCCGCCGCAGCACTTCTCGTCAGCGCCACTGTCGCCAAGGCCGACAAGCGCGTCGCCTTCGTCGTCGGCAACGGCGCCTACAGGAATGTGGCCGCGCTTCCCAACCCTGCGATCGATGCCAAATCGATGGCCAAGGTTCTGCGCTATGTCGGTTTTGAGGTGGTGGAAGGCACCAACCTGACGCGCGACAAGATGACCGAGCGGCTGCTCGAATTCGGCAAGAAGGCGCAAGGCGCCGATGTCGCGCTGTTCTTCTATGCCGGCCACGGCATCGCCATCAACGGCACCAACTATTTGCTGCCGGTCGACGCCGACATCAAATCCGAAATGGACGTCAAGCTCGGCAGCGCGATCAATATCGATCTCACGCTCGACCAGACCATGAG
>JBKQRS010000378.1:0-10748 GCA_052143915.1 Bradyrhizobium sp. | reverse complement strand
CGGGTCGCGACGCGATATGACAAGTTGCTTGTCAACTTCATGGGCTTCGTCAAACTTGCCGCCATCGCAATCTGGCTCAAATAGTTAATTGGTCACCGCGCCCTAGTTCCGGCGGGGCGCGATGGTTTTGCCGGCCTTCCCGCGCCGCTAGAATGCTTCGATGAAGCCGCCTGATTCTCTGCGTATGACGACGCGCCGCGCGCTGCTGCGATCCGGCTTCGCGGCCGGTGTCCTGCTCGCCCCTCCCTTCGCCGCGTTTGCCGCCGCGCCGCCCGGCTTCAACCAATGGCGTGACGCCTTTCGCGCGCGCGCGCTGGCGAAGGGTATTTCGGACGCAACCTATACGCGGGTGATGGGCCACATCGAGCCCGATATGTCCGTCTTCAAGCAGATGCGGAACCAGCCCGAGTTCCACGAAGAGATCTGGCAATACATCAATCGCCGCGTCTCGGACTGGCGCATCATCGCGGGCAAGGAAGCGCTGAGAAAAAACGAGGCGCTGTTTGCGCGGATCGAACGGGATTACGGCGTCGAGCGCGGCACGCTGCTGGCGCTGTGGGGCGTCGAATCCGCCTTCGGTGATCCCCTGGTGCAGCAGAACCACATGCGGCCGGTTTTTCCATCGCTGGCGGCGCTCGCCTGGAACGAGCCGCGCCGCCGCGCCTATTGGGAGTCCGAGTTGATCAATGCGCTGCGCATCGTCGATCGCGGCTGGAGCACGCCGGAGGAAATGCGGGGATCGTGGGCCGGCGCGATGGGACATACCCAGTGGATGCCGGAGGTCTGGCTCAATGTCGGCATCGATTACGATCATGACGGGCGGGTGTCGCCGTTCGGCAAACCCGACGACGCGCTCGGTTCCACCGCGCGCTATCTGGTCAATCGCGGCAAATATCACCGCGGCGAACATTGGGGTTACGAGGTCCGCGCCAATGGCGTGTCCTCCGACGGCAGCCGCACCTATGCGGCATGGGCGAGCGCCGGCGTCACGCGCGCCGACGGCGAGCCGTTTCCGCAACCCCATGCGTCGGCGCAACTATGGACGCCGGTGCCGGGTGGACCGAGCTTCCTGCTGGGACCCAATTTCTATTCGGTGCGCAGCTACAACCCTTCCATGAACTACGCGCTGGCGATCTGTCATCTCGGCGACCGCATCCTGGGCGGCGCGCCCTTCATCCAGCCCTTCCCCGGCTCCGAACGCGCGCTGACGCTTGCCGAGGTGCAGGAGATGCAGGTGCGGCTGACGAAAGCCGGTTTTGACACCGGCGGCACCGACGGCCGCGTCGGCAACGACACCATGCAGGCGATCCTGGATTATCAAACCAAGATGGGGCTCACGCCGGCGGACGGCTATGGCGGGCTGAAGGTACTGGCGCGGTTGAGGCAGGGCGGTTAGCGGTCCAGCAATCCAACTTTGTCATTCCGGGGCGCGCGTTAGCGCGAACCCGGAATCTCGCGCCATTACCTCTGGATTCCGGGTTCGAGGCTTCGCCTCGCCCCGGAATGACAGCCTTGTCTACCTGATCACCGCCGGTCCCTGGTCCGGCACGGCCACGTCGAGCAACCGCAGCTGCACACGCTCGGTGCCCTGCCAGCGATCGACCGCAAGCGATCCCGCCACATGCAGTGGCTGGCCGCGATGCGCCGCCAACGCGTTGCCGAGTTTTTGCCCGATCGACCGGAACGCGATGCCGTTGACGATCGCGCCGTCGCCGGATTTGAAGCGCACGCGCAAATGCGCCTGCCCTACTTCATCGGCATAGACCAGTTGATGCGACGGCAAAGCGATCACCGGCTCGGGATTGCCGCTGCCGAACGGGCCGGCGCGATTGAGGGTTGCCGCCAGTTCCGGCGTCACGGCGCGCGCGCTGACGGCGCCGTCGATAAAGAGCTCGTTGACATGGCGCGATTGCGCCACGTCATGGGCGAGCGCGCTTTCCATATAGGCGCGGAACTCCGCGAGTCTCTCCTTGCGCAAAGTGACGCCCGCGGCCATCGCGTGGCCGCCGCCCTTGAGCAGCAGGCCGTCATGGACCGCCTGCCGCACCGCCTTGCCGAGATCGACGCCGCCGATTGAGCGGCCGGAGCCGGTGCCGATGCCGCCGGGCTCGAGCGCGATGGCAAAGGCAGGCCGCGAGAATTTTTCCTTCAGACGCGACGCGACAAGGCCGACCACGCCGGGATGCCAGCCTTCCGACGCGGTGACGATCACCGAGCCCTTGTCCTCAAGCCCGAGCGAAGCCAGCGCCTCGGCTTCGGCTTGCGCCTCCGCCATCTGTTCGATGACGCGGCGTTCGTTGTTCAACCGGTCGAGCTCGGCGGCGATCCTGGCTGCTTCCGAGACGTCGCCCTCCAACAATAGCCGCACGCCGAGGTCGGCGCGGCCGATCCGGCCGCCCGCATTGATGCGGGGTCCCAGCATGAAGCCGAGGTGCCAGGCCTCGGGCGGACCGTTCAGCCGCGACACATCCATCAACGCGGTATGACCGACGTGATCGCGGCGCCGCATCGCGATCAGGCCTTTGGCCACGAAGGCGCGATTGAGTCCGACCAGCGGCGAGACGTCGGCGACGGTACCGAGCGCGACGTGATGCAGCATGCCCAGCAAATCGGGCTCCGGCCGTTCGGCGGTCCAGAAGCCGCGCGCGCGCAGCTCGCGATTGACCGCGACCAGCGTGACCAGCACGAGGCCGACGGCGGCAAGATGGCCGAGGCCGGAGAGATCATCGGGCCGGTTCGGATTCACCAGCGCATCGACCGCAGGCAATTCATCGCCGCATTGATGATGATCGATCACGACGACCGACATCGAAAGCCGCCGCGCTTCCGCTAAGGGCTCGAGGCTGGTGGTGCCGCAATCCACCGTCACCAGCAGCGTGGCGCCCTTGCCGGCGAGCATGCGCACGGCCTCGACATTGGGGCCATAGCCTTCGAAAATCCGGTCGGGAATGTGGATCAGCGGGTCGAGCCCGCAATGGCGCAGATGCCAGGCGAGCAGCGCCGCCGAGGTGGCGCCGTCGACATCGTAGTCGCCGAAGATCGCGACTTTTTCGTTTCGCGTGGCCGCATCCGCGATACGTTTGGCGGCCGCCTCCATCTGCGTCACGGTGTGGGGATCGGGCAGCAGCTTGCGGATGGTTGGATCGAGAAAATCCTCGACCGCATCGATCTCGACGTCGCGCCCCGCCAGCACCCGCGCCAACATCTCCGGCAATTGATAGCGTTGCGCGATGGCAAGCGCCCGCGCCGCGCCCCGCGCGTCGAGCCGGTCGCGCCACAGTTTTCCGGTCAGCGAATGCGCCACGCCGAGAAATGCCGGCGGGGCTTCAACAGGCAATATGGATGCGGGAAGCGTCATGATGCTTTCCAGAGGTAAGCACGAAGCGCAACGCTTCAATGATTCGCGTCCGACCGCTGGCCCCAAGCCCTCGCCTGACGCGTTTTCCTCACGCCAAGCGGTATCTCAGTCGCAAGCGCGCGACTGGTTGCGCCCGAAAACGGCCTTAGCACCCCATCCGTTCGGCGACGGCGCCAATATCCTTCGCGACGATATCCCAGTCGCCGTTTGCCTCTTTGTCATATTTCTGCAGCGGGCCATATTCGGTCGGTCGCGCGACGAAGGCGGTCTTCAATCCCAGTTTCTGGGCGGCCTTGAGGTCGTGATTATGCGCGGCCACCATCATGACCTGTTCCGGCGGCAGGCAAAGCAGGCGCGCGGCGCCGAGATAGGTTTCCTGGTCGGGCTTGTAGTGCTGGAACAGTTCCGCCGACAGGATGAGGTCCCACGGCAGTCCGGCGAATTTCGCCATCTCGGTCAACAGCGCGACATTGCCGTTCGAGAGCGGGCTGATGATGTATTTCGTCTTCAGCCGCGTCAGCCCGGCAACGCTGTCAGGCCAGGGATGGAGCCGGTGCCAGCCCATCGTGAGGTAACGCAGGTCGTCGTCGGTCAAGCCGGAGATCGACATTTGCTCGACCAACCCTTCCAGCGACCGGCGATGAAGCGTGTCCAGGATCACGTAGCCGCGTTCCGGGTGCTTTCGCACGTCGTCCATCGACGCGGCATAGACCGCGCGCCAGCCATCGACCAAGGCGGTCCAGTCCGCATGGACGCCGCGCGTCAGGCTCCATTTGGTGAAATCATTGATCAGGCTGGTGCGCCAGTCGACCACCGTGCCGAACACATCGAACACCAAGGCTTTCACCGCGGAAATATCGGACATGTTCTAGCTCCTTGTTTCTTATCGGTCATTCCGGGGCGCGCAAACCGCGAGCTACAATGAGCAATTGCACATCAGAGAATCTCGAGATTCCTGGCTTGGTGCTAACGCACCTTCCCGGAATGACGTCATCCCCTCAATCGAGGTAGAATTTATCAAGCTGCCGGTGCTCGGCCTTGATGTAACGGACCGTTCCGGTCACCGAGCGCATGACCACGGTTTCGGTCTGAATGACGTCCTTGCGGAACTTGACGCCCGACAACAGCGAACCATCGGTGACGCCGGTCGCGGCAAACAGGCAATCGCCCTTCGCCATGTCCTCGATGCCGTAAATCATGCGCGGATCGGTCACGCCCATCTTGCGGGCGCGTTCGCGCTTCTCCTCGCTGTCGAGGATCAGCCGGCATTGCATCTGGCCTCCGATGCAGCGCAGCGCGACCGCCGCCAGCACGCCTTCGGGCGCGCCGCCGGTGCCGATATACATATCCACGCCCGTATTGTCAGGGTCGGCGCAATGGATCACGCCGGCGACGTCACCGTCGGTGATCAGGCGGACCGCGGCGCCGGTTGAGCGCACGCTGTTGATGATGTCCGCATGCCGCGGACGATCGAGCACCAGCACGGTGATCGCGGAAGCGTCGACGCCCTTGGCCTTGGCCAGCCGGCGAACGTTGTCGGCCGGCGGCGCATCCAGCTCGACCACGCCCTTGGCATAGCCCGGACCGATCGCCAGCTTCTGCATGTAGACGTCGGGCGCGTGCAACAGCGTGCCGCCGTCGGCCATCGCCATGGTCGCGATGGCCCCCGGCATGTTCTTGGCGCAGAGCGTCGTGCCCTCGAGCGGATCGACGGCGATATCGACCTGGGGCCCGGCGTTCATCCCGACCTTCTCGCCGATGAACAGCATCGGCGCCTCGTCGCGCTCGCCCTCGCCGATCACGATGGTACCTTCGATCGGCAGCTTGTTGAGTTCACGCCGCATCGCGTCGACCGCGGCCTGATCTGCGGCCTTCTCGTTGCCGTGGCCGCGCAGCCGCGCCGCCGACACCGCCGCGCGCTCCGTCACCCGGACGATTTCGAGCGTGAGAATCCGCTCGAGCAACATCTGCGGCGGGACGGAAATATGGGTCGACATCGGCGAACTCCTTCAAAACCTAACTTGCGGATCTTGCAGCCCGCATATCGTCGTGACTTGCATCGTCTGTTCAGGCCACAGGCTAATTCTTTTCGATCCGTATCACCTGCGGCCGGCCGCTGATCACCTTGTCGCGCTGCACGGCCTGAAGCGCGCGATGTACCGCGTCTTCGCTGGTCGCATAGGTGATCAGGATGACCGGCACTGGCGCAGCTTTCCTCGCTATCCCGTTCGCGTCAACGCCATTGGGATGGCGCTGCACGATCGATTCAATGGAAATTTTTTGCTCGGCAAGCCGGGTGGCGATGGTTGCGGCAGTGCCCGCCAAATCGCGCGCCATCAGGCGGATATAATAGCCACCCTCATGCCGCTCCATCGGCGCCTTTTTTGTGGCGCGCAACCGCGCCACCGGCCGGCCAAACGGCAAGGCGCGGATGCCGCGCGCCACGTCGGCAATGTCGGCCACGACCGCCGAGGCCGTCGCCGCGCCGCCCGCGCCCGGGCCGACCAGCGTGATCGGCGGAATGCCCTCGCCGTCGATGGTGACGGCGTTGGTGACACCCATGACCTGTGCGATCGAGGACGATTTCGGCACCATGGTCGGATGCACGCGCTGTTCAATACCTTTCGCGGTCCGCACCGCGACCCCAAGCAGTTTGACGCGGTAGCCCAGTTCCGCGGCCGCGCGCAGATCCTCCGGCGCAATCGAAGAAATGCCTTCGACGTAAACCGCGCTCTGCGCGACCTTGGTGCCGAAAGCGAGGCTGGCAAGTATAGCAAGCTTCTGCGCGGTATCGTGGCCATCGACGTCGAATGACGGGTTGGCCTCGGCATAACCAAGCCGTTGCGCGTCCTTCAAGCATTCAGCGAACGACAAGCCTTCCTGTTCCATCCGGGTCAGGATGTAGTTGCAGGTGCCGTTGAGAATACCGTAGACGCGGTTGACGTTGGTGCCTGCCAGCCCCTCCCTCAGGGTCTTGACGACGGGGATCGCCGCACCGACAGCCGCTTCGAAATTCAGCGCGCCGCCATGCGCCTCGGCTAATTTCGCCAATCGCAGGCCATGTTTGGCGATCAGCGCCTTGTTGGCGGTCACAACCGATTTGCCGGATTTCAGCGCCGCCTCGATCGCCGACAAAGCGGGCTCCCCTGCCCCGCCCATCAATTCGACAAAGCAGTCGATGCCGGGATCGTTGGCCAGCGCCAGCGGGCTTTTAGCCCAGGCGATGCCGCGCAGATTGAGGCCGCGCTTTTTAACCTTCGAACGCGCCGTGACCGCGACAACGCGCACGCCGCGTCCGCTGCGCGCCGACAGCGTTCGGCTCTGCTGCTCGATGAGACGGACCACTTCGGCGCCAACGGTGCCGAGCCCCGCAATACCCACTTTAAGGGGTGCGACCATGACGGGAAAAACCTGCCGGAGAACCTACCGCCGGTTGGCGAGAGGAACCACGTTGTGCAACGTTTCGATGCCGCTTTCAAGGAAGCGGCGCACGCCGCGGGCGGCCTGGCGAATTCGTTGCTCGTTTTCCACCATGGCGATGCGGACATAGCCCTCGCCATGCTCGCCAAAGGCGACCCCGGGCGAAACCACGACGCCTGATTTCTCGACCATCAGGGTCGCAAACTGCATGCTGCCGACGCCGCGGAAGGCCGCAGGCAGCGGCGCCCAGGCGAACATCGAGGCTTCGGGCGGCGGAATCTCCCAGCCGGCGCGGCCGAACGACTCCACCAGCGCATCCCTCCGCTTGCGGTAGGTATCGCGCATCTCGCGAATGCAATCGTCGGGACCGTTGAGCGCCGCGGTCGCGGCAACCTGGATCGGCGTGAACGCACCGTAATCAAGGTAGGATTTCACCCGCGCCAGCGCCGCGATGATACGCTCGTTGCCGACCGCAAACCCCATGCGCCAGCCGGCCATCGAAAAGGTCTTCGACATCGAGGTGAATTCCACGGTCACATCGATCGCGCCGGGAACCTGCAGCACCGAGGGTGGCGGGTTATTGTCGTCGAAATACACCTCCGCATAGGCGAGATCCGACAGGATGAAGATCTCGTGCTTCTTCGCGAACGCCACCAGATCCCTGTAGAAATCGAGGCTCGCGACATAGGCGGTCGGGTTGGAGGGATAACAGACCACGATCGCCAGCGGCTTCGGGATCGAATGGATGATCGCTCGCTCGACGGCCTCGAAGAATTGCGGCGTCGGCTCCGATGGGACCGAGCGGATCACGCCGCCGGCCATCAGAAATCCAAAGGCATGAATCGGATAACTCGGATTGGGACACAGCACCACGTCGCCCGGCGCGGTAATCGCCTGGGCGACGTTGGCAAAGCCCTCCTTCGAGCCCAGCGTCGCCACGATCTGGGTCTCCGGATTGAGTTTCACGCCGAAGCGCCGGTCGTAATAGGCCGCCTGCGCCTTGCGCAGGCCGGTGATTCCGCGCGAGGCCGAGTAGCGGTCGGTTCGCGGCTTTCCCAGCGTTTCCTTCAGCTTCTCGATGACATGAGGGGGCGTCGACAGGTCCGGATTACCCATGCCGAGATCGATGATATCGGCGCCGGCATTCCGCGCAGCCGCCTTGGCCCGGTTGACCTGCTCGAACACGTAGGGCGGCAGACGGCGGATGCGGTAAAAATCTTCCATGGGACCTTGCTCCGGCAACCGGCTAGGGCAGAATCGCCGTACATTTTCGCGGCGAAACTCAATTCGGTTTCGTCCAGAAGTCGCGCAAAATCAAAGATTTAGTGCGAATTCAGGCGCAAATACGGTAATCTTGCCCTGATTTGCGGTTGAATTGGGTTCTTTTACCACGGACGCCCGGTCGCGCCAGCGGTCAGATCATTTCGCGGTGGAGTCTTTGGCAGCGGAGTCCTTGGCGGCGGAGTCCTTGGCAGCAGTTGCGGAAGCCTGGCGTTCCCGCGCGGCGACGAGTTCTTTCTGGATCTTGGCCCGCTCGTCCGGCTTCATCGCGGCTTCATCGCGGTCCGGCGGCAACTCATTCACCGGCAGATACGCACCGGTTTCCTTCGCCCGCGAAGGCGCATCGGCCGGCGTTCCGACCAGCGGCAGATCGGCGATCGATATCGAGCAGCCACCCAGCGCCAGCGCCGAGAACACCAGCGCGCCCAGGACCAGTGGCCTTTTTTCTCGTCCCGCCGACATGCGTCCGTCAGTCCTGCTCCGCCAGATGAACGCTTTGGCAGCGCCCCTGCTTATTTGACGGGCGGCCGAGCCATTGTCGCCCGAAATCATTAAAACCCAAACAACAAAACGTAGCCGTGCGGCCTCAATGTGACAGAACCAAGATAAATGTCGCAGTGCAACACACAGATTGTCGCGATTGATTTTCCGAGTTGTCAGCGGCGATCTGCGCGGTGACGAAACCCGAATGAACCTATAGTGTCGGGTCATGGCTGACGTCACGATTGAAACCCAGACCGAGAAGAAATTTGACCCCGAGGCTTTCGCGATGAACCTCGCGCGGGCGATGGAGAACAGCGGCCAGGCGCTGGCGGCCTATCTCAAGCCACGCGAGAACGGCGAAGCAAGGGACAAGCCGCCGAACGAACTCAGCGAGCTCGTCAAGACGTTCAGCGCGGTCGCCGAATACTGGCTGTCGGACAACGACCGATCGGCGGAGCTGCAGTCGAAGATCGCCAAGGCCTACCTTGATCTGTGGGGCTCATCGGCGCGCCGCCTAGCCGGCGAAGAGGCTCCGCCGGCAATTTTGCCGTCGCCGCGCGACAAGCGATTTGCCGACCCCGAATGGAAATCGAACCAGTTCTTCGATTTCGTGCTGCAACTCTATCTGCTGACGACGCAGTGGGCCCACGAGCTGGTCCGCAACGCGGAAGGTCTCGATCCGCACACCCGCAAGAAGGCCGAGTTTTACGTGCAGCAGATCACCAATGCTCTCGCACCCTCCAACTTCGTGCTGACCAATCCGGAAGTGCTGCGCGAGACGCTGTCGTCGAACGGCGACAATCTCGTTCGCGGCATGAAAATGCTGGCGGAAGATATCGAGGCCGGACGCGGCACGCTGCGCATCCGCCAGTCCGATCCTTCCAATCTCGAGGTCGGCGTCAACATGGCGACGACGCCAGGCAAGGTGATCTACCAGAACGAGCTGATGCAGCTGATTCAGTACGCGCCTGCGACGGAAACCGTGCTGCGCACGCCGCTTCTGATCGTGCCGCCATGGATCAACAAATTCTACATCCTCGACCTCAAGCCGGAAAAATCCTTCATCAAATGGTGCGTGGATCAGGGCATCACGGTGTTCGTGATTTCCTGGGTCAATCCGGACAAGAGCCTGGGCGCGAAGACCTGGGAAGACTACATGAAGGAAGGCCCGCTGGCGGCGATGGACGCCATCGAGCGGGTAACCGGCGAAATGAAAGTCCACACCATGGGCTATTGTGTCGGCGGCACCCTGCTGGCCACGACGCTGGCATGGCTTGCGGAAAAGCGGCGTGTGCGCGTGACCTCGGCGACATTCCTGGCGGCGCAGGTCGATTTCACCCACGCCGGCGATCTTCTGGTGTTCGTCGACGAAGACCAGATTTCGGCGATCGAGCGCGACATGCAGGCCACCGGCGTGCTCGAAGGCGCCAAGATGGCGATGGCCTTCAACATGCTGCGCTCCAACGACCTGATCTGGTCCTATGTCGTGAGCAATTATCTGAAGGGAAAAACGCCCTCCTCATTCGATCTGCTGCACTGGAACTCGGATGCGACGCGGATGCCGGCGGCGAACCATTCCTATTACCTGCGCAACTGCTATCTTGAGAACCGGCTGTCGGCAGGCACCATGGTGCTCGACAACACGCTGCTCGATCTTTCGAAGGTCAAGGTGCCGATCTACAACCTGGCGACACGCGAAGACCACATCGCGCCGGCGGATTCGGTGCTTTACGGCTCGCAGTTTTTCGGCGGTCCGGTGAAATATGTCCTCTCGGGATCAGGGCATATCGCCGGCGTGGTCAACCCGCCATCGTCGGGCAAATATCAGTATTGGACCAGCGACAATATCAGAGACGTAACGCTTGCCGACTGGCTCAAGGGCGCCCAGGAGCACAAGGGGTCGTGGTGGCCGGACTGGCGCGAGTGGCTTCAAACCGTCGATCCGGAGGAAGTGCCGGCCCGCGTGGTCGGCGCGGCCGCGCTGCCTGCCATCGAGGAAGCGCCGGGCAGCTACGTCCGTGTCCGCGCGTAGCGCAACCATGCACGCTCGGATATAAGTGATCGTCCCAAGAATGGATTTGCAAATCTAGCAGGGGGAAATGATGACGCCTGGATTGATGACGCCTGAGTTGTTCTGGCTCACCTTGACGGTGATTTTGACGGGATTGATGTGGGTCCCCTACATTCTCAATCGCTGTCAGGTTCG
>JBKQRS010000377.1:0-9193 GCA_052143915.1 Bradyrhizobium sp. | reverse complement strand
CGCGTCTTCATGACGCCTTCCTGCAGTTCGGCGGTGACGTTCGACAGCCGCTGCAGCGGCACCTTGAATTCGGTATCCTCGTTGCGCCGCGATATCTCCAGCAGCTGGTTGCGCGTCAGGACCAGCTCCGACACCATCGTCATCAGGTGTTCCAGCGTGTCGACATTCACCCGGATCGACTGGTTGGCGACGCGATCGCCTTCGGCGGCTTCCACTTCGACAACTGTTTTCTTCGCAGCCGGCTTTGATCCCTTCGGTGACGCTGCGCGCGGTTCGGGCTCTACTTCCGCAACCGGCGGGGCACTGACCTTTGGCTCGGGCGCTGAGGCCTTCACGGGTGCCTGCGGCGGGGCGATCTCGGGCGCGGTCTCGCGGAATGCGCGCTCGAGCTCATCCAGCGAAACTTCGCCGGGGCGCAGTTCGCGCTCCAACACCTGGAACGCCAGCGTGCCCTGCACGCTTGGCTTGGCAGGAGGCGGCGCGGGCGCAACCGGCTCGATTGCTGCGGGCGTTGACATGGCCTCCATGTCGCGCTCGGCCAATTGATGAAGCTGAACGATCAGGTCCTGATCGTTGCCTTCCGGCTCGGCCTCGGTGGCTTCAAGTCCGCCGAGAATTTCCTTGATGCGGTCGATGCTGCTGAGGATCAGTGTCACCGCCTCTGCCGTGACCGGCATTCCGTCGCGGAATTTGCCCATCAGGGTCTCGCCGGCATGGGCCAGCGCTTCGAGGCGCGGTAAACCCAGGAAACCGCAGGTTCCCTTGATGGTATGAACGAGGCGGAAAATGTTATCCAGGATCTTGGCGTTGTTCGGATCCTGCTCGAACCGCACCAACTGATTGTCCACGGTGTCCAGGCTTTCGCTGGTCTCCGTCAGAAACTCTCGCAATAAATCATCCATGAAATCCGGCCTTCACTCCACGGGCGTACGACGTCGACACGCCATTCCGAGTGTGGCCAGCTTCTATGCAAAGCGTTTAATATTGGTTGAGCAAATGGAAAAGAACGGGTTCAACAAATAGATAAGACGGCGCCGTTCAATCCGAGGGAATCGGTAAACCATTGGTTAACCATATTTTCGCCCGGGGGAGCATCTTCCGGCACGGCGAGATGCGGTTTGCCGCGGGAAAATGCCCGCCTTTTCAACGATCGCCGATCAGGAAGCGGTCACCACCACCGCATCGCCTTCCGGCGCCAGTTTCACGCTCAGTCCGCAAGATTGCGCCAAAAGCCGCGTGTAATAGGGCTGCACCGCATGCGCATCGACGATTGCGAGGTGGCCCGAGCTCAAAAGGTCGGCAATATTTTGCGGCATGCGGGCATTCAGCCCGTTGGCCGCGACACGAAAGCCCAATGCATCGCCTTCGCCGATCGGATCCACCGTGAGGACGCCGCCACGCGGTATCGTCTGCTGCGCGATCACCATCATGTTCAAGAGCAGCTTGACCCGGTTTTTCGGCAATAGCAGGCGCGGCAGATTCCACGCGATCGTGGTCTTGCCGTCCTCGAGATGACCCCGCGCCATCGCCTGCGCGTCACCCAAATCGATTTGCGCGCCCGACGATCCGGCGGCGCCAAAGGCCAGGCGGCAGAACTGCAAGCGCGCCGACGCGGTCTTGGCGCTCTTTCGGATCAAATCGAGGGCAAATTCGCGGTCTTCCGGCTTTGGATTGTCGTCAAGGACCTCAAGCCCATTGACGATGGCGCCCACCGGACTGATGAGATCGTGGCAGACCCGGGAACAAAGCAGCGCCGCAAGCTCGAGGGCATCGGGGGCGGGACCGGGAGACGAGGCACCAGACATAAGGCGTTCCTGATAATCCATGACAAGCGCGGATACCGCGAATCACGCATGCTTGCTGGCTTGATACACTGCGGACGCGCGTGCTGCCAACACAAGGCAGGGCGGGCGAAGGTCGGCTGGGGCCAAAACCCGGACGGCAACAGACCGGCTTATGTACCGGCTTACATGAAGTATGAGGCCCGCCAATGACTAAAGCATGTTCGCCAGGTCCGTCGATCGACTGCGACGCCGCAGCCGCGCTCATGGAACCCCTGACCGAACTGGTGGTCCGGGCCGGCGCGGCCATCCTCGCCGTTAACCGCGCGGGCATGCGGATCGAGGGCAAGGTCGACGGATCGCCGGTGACGGAAGCGGACCTCGCCGCCGACCGCATCATCATCGACGGCCTCGCGCGGGTCATTCCGGGGGTCCCGGCATTGTCCGAGGAGCGTGCGCCCCTGGCAAAGCCGCCATATCAGGACAGTTTCTTCCTGATCGATCCGCTCGACGGCACCAAGGAATTCATCGCCGGCCGTTCCGAGTTCACGGTCAATCTCGCTCTGGTGACGAATGGGACGCCGCTGTTGGGCATTATTGGCGCGCCTGCGCTTGGATTGATCTGGCGGGGCCTCGTCGGTCGGGGCGCACAACGGCTGACGACGGACGGCGGCACCACCCGGGCCGAGCCTATTCACACCCGCCCATTCCCAAAATCCGGCACGCCCTGGACGGTGGCGGTCAGCCGCTCGCACGGCGATGCCAGGACCGAAGCCTTTATAGAGGGCAGGCCCGGCGCCATCCGGCAGACGCTCGGCTCGTCGGTCAAATTTGCCAGGGTGGCCGAGGGCGCGGTCGATATTTATCCGCGGCTTGCCCCGACCCACGAATGGGATATCGCAGCCGGACACGCCATCCTCACCGCGGCCGGCGGCAAGGTCACCGACGCCGGGGGGGCCGATTTGCAGTTCGGCAAAGGCGCGAAGGATTTCATCGTGCCGGAATTCATCGCCTGGGGCGATCCCCCGGCGGCCCGCTGAAAGCGCCGGCTTCTTCATTGTGCCAGATCCTGTTCCAGCGCCGGCCAGCGTGAATTCGCCCGCGGCAGGAAGCGCTCCGAATCCGCGGCAAAGGCGTCCCGGTGTTCCTCGCGGGCGAACAAATAGAGCCGTTCGCCCGAGATCGCCCAGAACCGGGGGTTACCGGCAACCGTGACGCCGCGCGCCAGATCGACCGGGTCGTAGCCGCCGAACTGGGGACCGTAAATGTCGGGATGGGCGACAAAGGAAGCGCGATTGCCCTCGTTGCGAAAGCGCCATACCACGCCGGCCTCGGACGCCTCGAACTCCGGCAGGCCGATCATGGGGCTCCCATCGACAAAATAGGCCACGGGGTCGTAACCCTCGATCGCCAGACCGCTGAAACGGTTGGCCACGACGCGCTCGGTCGTTGCCGCCTGGGCGACAAACCCCGAACTGCCCAGCCCACCAAGGCCAACCGCCAGCAGGCTCGCCAGCAAGATGAACAAGGCTATTCCGGGGCGAAAACGGATTCCGGACCAACTGACGTTTCTTTCCTGCCGTTGTGCCGTCATAGTTGATACCGATAACATCCGAGTCGGGGGACACTGGGCGCAGCCTAAAGCCATGCTTGTCAGCGTCAGGTTAAGGCTGTGGCCGGGTTTTCAATACCAGGGGTAGTTTCATGAATTTCGCCTCGCGCCTTGCAGCGGTGACGCTCGCCGTGATGATGGGCTCGTCGCTGCCAGCCTCGGCCCAGCAGGCGCCTCCGACTGAGCAGGCGCCCCCGGCGCAATTGCCGCCGCCGCAACGCCAGCCCAGCCCCAATGTTTACGGGCCGGACGAACTGGTCGGCGCCGGCCACAAATTCTTCGGCAATGTCTCGCGCGGCCTCGCCTCGGTGATCGAGCGCGCGGTCAGCCAGTGGGGCCTGCCGAACGGCTATATCCTCGGCGAGGAAGGCTCCGGCGCCTTTGTTGCCGGACTGCGATACGGCGAGGGCACGCTTTACACCAAGAATGCCGGTGATCTGCGGGTATTCTGGCAGGGACCATCGGTCGGCTTCGACTGGGGCGGTGATGGCGCGCGCACCATGACGCTGGTTTACAATCTTCCGGCGACGAGCGCGATCTATCAGCGTTTCGCCGGCATTGACGGTTCCGCCTATATCATCGGCGGCTTCGGGATGACCGCGCTGACCGCCAACAATATCGTGCTGGTGCCGATCCGCTCCGGTCTCGGCCTGCGGCTGGGCGCCAATATCGGCTATCTGAAATACACCCCGCGCGCGACGTGGAATCCGTTCTGAAGTCACTTGCTTCGCACAGGGTCTTGCCGGATTCACGTTAACGCTGCATTGGGCTGGCCTTTGCCCCGCCCGCCATGGCATTGTGAATAGAGGCATTTTTTCCGGGAGTACCCATCCATGGTGGAACCGATCATGTATCTGGCGATCGGTTTTCTGGTCGCGATGCTGCTCGGTCTGATGATCGTGCCGCTGGTGCATAACCGCGCGGTGCGGCTGACCACCCGACGGATGGAGGCGGCCACGCCCTTGTCGATGGCGGAAATCCAGGCCGACAAGGACCAGCTGCGCGCGGAGTTCGCGATGTCGGCGCGCAGGCTCGAGATGAGCGTCGACAAGCTCAAGCACCAGACCACCAGTCAGCTCGCCGAACTCGGCAAGAAATCCGACGCGATCAATCGCATGAAGCTCGAGCTCGGCGAAAAGAACGCCACGATCTTTTCGCTGGAAGCGCGCGAGAAGGCGATGAAGGAACAGCTGCGCGCCACCGAAGAGGAATTCGCCGCCAGGACCGACGCGCTGCGTCAGGCGGAAAAGGCGCTGAGCGACAAGCAGAGCGAGCTTGCGAAAATCAATCATGAGCTGTCCGACCGTTCGGTGATGGCCGAGAGCCGCAAGGTCGAGCTGGTGGCGGTGCACGCCCAGATCGACGCGCTGAAGGGCCGCGTCGATGACGCCGAGAAGGAATTCACCACCACGCAGGCACGGCTCGAACAGGAGCGCGGCCAGTCCGAGACCGCGACGCGCGAACTCACCGAGGCCCGCAGCCGGGTCGAGAACCTCAGCCAGCGCGTCACCGATCTCGATCGTCAGCTGATCGTCCAGGTCAAGGAAGCCGAATTGCTCGGCAACCGCGTCAACGACCTGGAAGCGCGCCTCGCGACCCAGGGAAAGCTCTTGGCCGAGCGCGACTATGAGAACAATCAGCTGCGCCAGGCGAAGGATGCCGCCGAGCGCACCGCCAGGGAATTGCGCGACGAAATCAGCCTCACCAACAGCGGCTCGTGGCCGGCGCTGGAGAAGCTGAAGTCCGAGAAGGCCGCCGCCGAAGAACAGCTTCGGATTGCGCGTGACGAACGCGCCAAGCTGCAGCGCGACATCAACGCGATCCAGCAGCAGGCGGAAAGCTCCTGGGCGACCGAGCGCATGGAAAACGCGCTGCTGCGCGAGCGCATCAACGATATCGCCGCCGAAGTCGCCAAACTGGCGATGCAGCTCGAAGGACCGAATTCGCCGATCGAGGCCTTGCTGGAGGCAGAGCCTGCAATGCCGGCGAAACCAGCCAATGGCGCTGCCAATGGCAGCGCTGCCGAAGGTGGCGGAACGCTGGCCGAGCGCATCCGCGCGCTGCAGTCCCATGCCTCCCGCGCCCGCCAGCAGGGGGTGTGAGGATTTTTCACGCAACGACTTCATTGGCGCCGCTCCGCACAGAACGTCATACCCCGCGCATGCGGGGTATCCAGTACGCCGTGGCCTCTCGATTCAATCACTAACGTCGCTGGAATACTGGATCGCCCGCTTTCGCGGGCGACGACGAGTGAGTTGTGGCGGCTTCGTATTCATCAGACATGACTTCGCGATCTCGCCGCGCAAATCGCGCGAGTTTTGCTTTTAATTCCCGCCCTCTCGATCAAGAGGGCGCAGGGAATGCCGGGTGCCCGATGCGCCCGATAGCCGCGTGTGCGAGGATAGAAAGCAAAAAGCACACGCGTTCGTCAGGTCACACCGGAATCACCCGGCATTCCCCGCGCAATGGTTTACGGCTTATAGCGCGCTCTCCCCGGGGACCGGGCTTTCTTGCCCCCGTCACCAGCGTGATGCAAAGCATCATCGCCGACTTGATGCCAGCGTCGGGGCATCAGGACCACACGCCTTCGCCGTCCGCCTCAAGCGCCATTCGACAAAAGGCGCTATCCGCGTCCATCGCATCCCGCCTCGCGTCCGTGACGATCGCGAGCCGCCCCTCCTATCGAGGCGGGACGGGGCGAGTTGGTAAAGGTGATTTGCCCGACGGCGAAAGCCGAAAATATTTGCGAGAGGGACTGGACTGGGCAAATCAGCTTGAAATGCCTCAATAAAATAGCGTTTTGGCGCAAACCGCCGGCCGGTGGATCGAGCAGCGGGTCTTGGACCCGGTTATGGCGCGCTGAAAGCTTGACACCGATAGCCCGCACTCCGTAAATCCCGGCCTCTGGCACTGTCCGCTGCCCGATCCGGCGCCGTTTGAACGCCTTTGATCGCGCGGCAAAATCCCGGGCGCATAGCTCAGCGGGAGAGCGTTCCCTTCACACGGGAGAGGTCCAAGGTTCGATCCCTTGTGCGCCCACCACGTAAGCCCCAGCAAACGCGGGGTTATTATGTTCTCGAAAATTAGTTCTGAATGAATGACATGAGAGCGAGCCTACGTCGCACGCCACAACTTCAAATATATGATGATAAAGGCTGCTGCTCTCGGTTCACCACGAATATTTCGGCGTGCCGGTGCCGCTGTAATTCTGCGAGCCCACGCCGAACTCGCCCTCGAACCTCGCCATGGCGGTCCAGCTAGCGCTGATGTGCAGTTCAGCCGCGGCCGTGGTAAGCGCGGAATTCTTGGGCGGAACGGCGCCGTTCACGGTGAAGTTCGCACCGGGCAATGCCTGGAAGACGGCGCCGAGCGACGGATCCGTCACCCAGTCATGCGCCCAGGCCAGGCGGCCGCGCAA
The DNA here is from genome assembly GCA_052143915.1 of Bradyrhizobium sp. Lineage (GTDB taxonomy): Bacteria > Pseudomonadota > Alphaproteobacteria > Rhizobiales > Xanthobacteraceae > Bradyrhizobium. The sequence continues at coordinate 2,382 of JBKQRS010000377.1, read as the reverse complement.
CACCAGCGGCATGCCGTTGACGACTTGCAGATTATCGAAGCGCGCGCCGAGCTCGCTTCTGGTGTCGGTCGCGCTCATTGCATTGTAGGAGAGGCCGAAGCCGCCGCCGGTCAGATCGGTCTCGCTGTAGCGCGGCGTGCGGAAGTCCTGCGCCTGCAAGGCGGCATAGGGCGTCACGCCGACGATGGCACCAGTGTTCTGCGCGCCAGTGTTCTGCGCGCCGGTGATCGGCACGGCATAGCGGTAGCCGGTCTCGAGCCGCGCCGCATAGCTCTGCCCCGTGAACGTCGCACGCAGCTGATCGCCGAGCGCGATGCGGTCGGTGGTGAACCAGTGATTGGCGAAGGCGAGCGCGCCGGAGAGATAGAGCGGCCCCCAATGCGTCTTGGAATAGATGCCGGCGCCGAATGTGTCGCTCCTCCCGCTACCGAGCGCTTGCGCCAGATTCCAGTTGGTGCCGCCGCCGGTCAGGCCGAAGCCGTAAGTGATGTTCGGCGTGGCGAGATAGTCCATGCCGGCGGCAAAGCCATAGTCGCTGGCCGTGACATTATTGGAGCCGAGCACGGCATTGCCGTCGGTGAAGCTCGTGCCGCCGAACGCCGAGCCCCAGGCGCTCCAGCGCTGATCGAAGCTTGACGGCATCTGGTCCTGCGGACGCGACGCCTTCAACGCCTTAGCGTAAGCGAGCGCGACATCGGGCGGCAGGCTTGCATCCTGCTCCGGCGCAAAGCCTGCCGCGCCGCCGCCATTCGCACCGCCTCCCCCGCCCGCGGTCGGATCGAGCATCAGATTGAGGAAGTCGTTCATCAACTGATCAGCGCCCTTGCTCGCATCGGTCGCCGGCTCGCCCGAGAGCTGCGACAGCGCGTTGCCGAGTTTGACGGTCGTAAACAGCGCGGAGAAGCCGGCCGGCAGCGAGCCGCCGGCATTGAAGTAGCCATTGATGGCATTGGCGACATTCTGCTGGTTGACGTTGAGCCGATCGCCAGTGCCGAGACTGGCCATCAAATCCAGATACACGGCGGTTGTGTCGTAAGTGACGATGGCGGAGAAGCCCGGCGGCAAGTTGGGGATGTTGACGCTGCTGAACCGGCCGCTGATGCTGGTCGGATCGAGAATGTCATAAGGCGCGTTGCTTCTAAAGTTGCCGGGCTGCAGTACGACGTCCAATGCGCCGTTGAGCGAGACCGCGCCGGTCACGTCGGCGCGCGAGACGCTCGCGCCGGCGATGGTGACGAGATAGATCGCGCCGGACTGGAAAGCCAAATTGCCGTTGATGTTCATGATGGTGCCGGCCACGCCGGGCGTGCCGGGCGCGAGCGTGCCGCCGATATTGACGTTCGCTGAGCTCAGCGTGCCGGCGCCGGCCAGCATCCCGCCGTTGTTGACAGCGATAGAGGTGGCGCTGTTCGCTCCGTTGAGCACCACTATGCCGGAATTGACGTTGACCTGGTTGACGCCGGTGAACCCGTAGGCGCTGCCATAGGTGAAGGTGCCGCTGCCGAGATTGAAATTGATCGTGTTGGTGGCGCCCTGGCCGACGATATTGCCGGCGATAGCGCCGCCTGAAATGTTCAGCACGTCGGCATTGGCCGAGAGCTTGATCGCGCCGTTGATGGCACCCGCGGTCTGATCGATGGTCACCGCGCTGGGCGCGGCGCTCGCATCGATCGCGGTGCCGCCGGTGCCAGTGATGATGCCCGAATTGACGATGGCGCTGCCGGGCCCGAAGGTCACGCCGCTGTCGATCCGGATGGCAGCCACAGCGCCCGTAATCGTGCCGGCATTGCTGACATTACCGGAGAACGTCGAGACGTTGTTGACATAGATGCCGGTGTGCGCGGCCAAGATCGTGCCGGCATTGCTGATGCCGCCGGAGAAAGCCGAGATGGCGGAAATGAAGATGGCATTGTTGCCGACCGAGATCGTGCCGGAATTGCTGATGCCGCCGCCAGCGCTCGACGAGCCGAACATGCCGATATTGGTGACGTTGATGCCGGCCCGACTCGCCGAGATCGTGCCGGCATTGCCTATGACGCCCGCGAAGCTCGAAACATTGTTGACGTAAATGCCGGTCCAGCCCGCCGATACCGTGCCGCTATTGCTGATGCCGCCCGCAAAGATCGAGTTTGACACCACGCCGTGTGATCGCGCATCGCGGCCGACGATGATGCCGTAATTGCCCGCCGAGATCGTGCCGGCATTGCTGATATTGCCCGTGAAGGTCGAGACATTGTTGACGTAAATGCCGTAGGTGTGCGCCGTGATCGTGCCGGTATTGCCGATCCCGGCCGCGAAAGCCGAAACGAACTGGACATTGACTCCGGCGCCGCCCGAGATCGTGCCGGATTCTCAGACCGCGCGCCTCGGCGAAGGGGCTAG
>JBKQRS010000376.1:0-10855 GCA_052143915.1 Bradyrhizobium sp. | reverse complement strand
TTCCGGGTTCGATGCTTCGCATCGCCCCGGAATGACGGCCTCTAACTGGTGCGCGCTGTCCTTCTCTCCATTCACGACCATGGTTCCATCGCAAGCGAGCGCAAGGACTGTCAAACGCGGCATGCGCAAATCCATCATGATCGGCGCGCTTCGAATGAGGGCTCATCGTCCATGAATCCTGCCCAGAAGGCGCTCTGGTTCATCGAAAGCCACCTGGCCGGCGAACTGACCCTCGACGAGATCGCCGAAATTGCCGGGATCTCGCGCTTTCACATGGTCCGGGCCTTCGCCGCTGCGACCGGGCTGTCGGTGATGCGCTATGTGCGCGCCCGCCGCCTCAGCGAAGCGGCGCGTGCCCTTGCCGGCGGCGCGCCCGATATTCTCAGCGTGGCGCTGGATGCGGACTACGGCTCTCACGAAGCATTCACCCGCGCGTTCCGCGACCATTTCGGGGTCACGCCCGAAGCGGTCCGCAGCCTCGCGCGCATCGACCACCTCAAGCTTCAGGAGCCGATCCAGATGGATTCAACCGCCACCGACAATCTTCAGCCCCCGCGTTTTGAGACCGGCAAGCCATTTCTCGTCGCAGGGCCCGGCGAGCGCTATACCTGCGAAAACGGCGCCGGCATTCCCGGCCAGTGGCAGCGCTTCCATCAATCCGTCGACAGGATTCCCGGCCGGATCGGGAAGGTGGCCTTTGGCGTCTGCTGCAACGGCGACGATGCCGGAAATTTCGACTACATCGCCGGTGTCGAGGTGACGGATTTCTCCGATCTGCCGCGCGAATTTGCGCGCGTTCGGATTCCCGAACAGCGCTACGCGGTGTTCACCCACAAGGACCACATCTCGACCATCCGCCGCACCGTCAACACGATCTGGAATCACTGGTTGCCGGCGTCGGGCCTGAAAGCGGCCGACGCGCCCAACTTCGAGCGTTACGACGAAAACTTCGACCCGGTCACGGGCGATGGCGGGCTCGAGATTTGGATACCGGTCACGGGTTAGACGTTTGTTTTGGCGCGTTTTCTTCACGCGAACCGTACCCACTTCGCTCGAAAACGCTCTCGGACGCTTGGCAGCCCTGCGCGATCATGGGACCGGTGATTGCTTGCAAGCGATAGCGACTTTGCCATAACGTTGCGCAACAAATTGTTGCGCGTGCGAAATCCGCCTGCGCGCAACTGCATCCTGCGTCATCCTGAGGTGCGAGCGAAGCGAGCCTCGAAGGATGGTAACACGCACGGAGTCGCTGCCATCCTTCGAGGCCCGCGCAAGAGCGCGGGCAGGATGACGGTCGTTGTTTGGTGCTGTTAGTATAAGAAAAGCCTGGGGGGACTTCATGCCCGATGTTCGCGTTCTCGCCACCGGTCTGGAATTTCCGGAAGGGCCGGTGGTGATGCCGGACGGATCGGTGGTGCTGGTCGAAATCCGCGGGCAACGGCTGGCCCGGGTGTGGCCGGACGGGCGCAAAGAAGTGGTGGCGCAAATTCCCGGCGGCCCCAATGGCGCGGCGATCGGTCCCGACGGCAAATGCTACATCTGCAACAATGGCGGCTTCAGCTGGGTCCCCTCGCGTGGCACCATGATGCCGGGCGCGCCGGGCCCCCACGAATATATCGGCGGCTCGATCCAGCGCGTCGATCTTGCAAGCGGCAAGGTCGAAACCCTGTTCGACAAATGCGGCGAGCATCCGCTGAAGGGGCCGAACGATCTGGTGTTCGACCGGCACGGCGGGCTCTGGTTCACTGATCTGGGCAAGCGCCGCGCCCGCGACATGGATGTCGGCGCGTTCTACTACATCAAGCCGGGCATGACGGAGATCGTCGAAGGCTCCTTCGGCATGCTGCCGGCCAACGGCATTGGTCTATCGCCCGACGAGAACACGGTCTATGTCGCGGAAACGCCGACGGCGCGGTTGTGGGCCTTCGATCTCGCAGGCCCCGGCGAGGTCAGGCCGCGCGACGTGATCTATCGCGGCGAACGCGGCAAGCCGATTGCGGGGCTTGGCGGCTACCAGATGTTCGATTCGCTCGCGGTGGAAGCTTGCGGCAATATCTGCGTCGCGACGCTGATCTCTGGCTGCATTTCCGTGATCGCGCCGGATGGAACGCTGGTCGAGCAGGTGCCGACCGGTGACCGCGTCACCACCAACATCGCCTTCGGCGGGCCCGAGCTGAAGACCGCCTACATCACGCTGTCCGGCAAGGGCGAACTCGTCGCGATGGACTGGGCGCGGCCTGGTCTAGCGCTGAATTTTTTGAACAAGTGATGGCGACATTCGCCATTATTTTGTAGGCCGTCATTGCGGGATGGTGCGCCAGCACCCGACCCGGAATCTCGGGATTCCGGGTTCGATGGTCCGCATCGCCCCGGAATGACGGAGTCTGAGAAGGAGGAATAATGCCCTGGCTTGAACCGGTGACGCTGAGCGGCCCGCATGCGCAGCTAAAACCCCTGTTGCACGATCATATCGACGGGCTGACGGAGGCGGTGAAGGACGGCGAATTGTGGAAGCTCTGGTACACCTCCGTGCCAAAGCCTGAAGGCATGCGCAAGGAGATCGACCGCAGGCTCGCCCTTCAGGCGGCGGGATCGATGCTGCCCTTCACCGTTTTCGATGCCGAGGGAAAAATCGCGGGCATGTCGACCTATATGAACGTCGACGCCGCGAACCGGCGCGTCGAGATCGGTTCGACCTGGTATGCCCAGCGCGTTCAGCGCAGCGCGCTCAATACCCAGTGCAAATTGCTGTTGCTCACCTATGCATTCGAAAAGCTCGATTGCATCGCGGTCGAGTTCCGCACGCATTTCTTCAATCACCAGAGCCGGCGCGGCATCGAGCGGCTGGGGGCCAAGCTCGACGGCATCCTGCGCAGCCATCAGATCGCGGCGAACGGCACGCTGCGCGACACCGTGGTCTACAGCATCATCGCCGCCGAATGGCCGACGGTGAAGGCGCATTTGAATTATCAACTCAATGAAAGGGCGCGGTAACCTGCCGCTGGAAAAGCTGAAGCAATGGATACATTCGACTATGTGATCGTGGGCGCGGGCTCCGCGGGTTGCGTGCTGACCAACCGGCTGAGCGAGGACGCATCCACCAGCATCTGCGTGCTCGAAGCGGGCCCGAAGGATTGGCACCCGTACATCCATCTGCCCGCAGGCTTCATCAAGACCTTTCACATGCGCAGCATCAACTGGGCCTACCAGCAGGAGCCGGGTCCCTGGACCGGCGGCCGCAGCATCTATGCGCCGCGCGGCAAGACGCTCGGCGGCTCCTCCTCGATCAATGGTCACATCTATAATCGCGGCCAGCATCAGGATTTCGACACCTGGGCGCAGCTCGGCAACCGCGGCTGGGGTTATCCGGATGTGCTGCCCTATTTCAAGCGGCTGGAGCGGCGCATCGGCGAGGGCGAGGACGCCTATCGCGGGCGCGAGGGCAACCTCACCGTCACCACCATGGATTGGAGAGACCCGCTCTGCGAGGCGTTCATGGCGGGCGCGATGAGCCTCGGCATTCCGCGCAACCCCGATTACAACGGCGCGATCCAGGAAGGCGTATCCTACGCCCAGCGCACGATCCGAAACGGCCTGCGCGTCAGCGCGGCGACCGCTTTCCTGCACCCGGCGAGCAAGCGCGGAAATGTCCATGTGCGGACGCATGCGCATGCGACGGCGATCATCTTCGAGGGCAAACGCGCGGTCGGCGTGCGCTACGTCAGGGGCGGCAGGGGCGGCACGACGCACGAGGTGCGCGCCAGGAAGGAAGTCATCCTTTCCGGCGGCAGCTACAATTCACCGCAGCTGCTGCAATTGTCCGGCGTCGGCTCGCCGGAGCTTTTGGGCTCGCTCGGCATCGCGGTGCGCCACGCGTTGCCCGGCGTCGGCGAGGGATTGCAGGACCACTACGCGCCGCGTTCGGTCGCCCGCGTCAAGAACATCAGGACCATCAATGAACGCCGGCGCGGCCTCAGCCTGGTGGGAGAGGCGATCAAATGGGCCACGACACGGCGCGGCCTGCTCTCGCTGTCGCCGACCATGGTCTATTGCTTCTGGCACTCCGGCGAGACCACAGAGAGCTCGGATCTGCAACTGACGTTCACGCCCGCGAGCTACAAGGAGGGCGTGCAGGGCCAGCTCGAGGATGAGCCCGGCATGACGGTCGCGTCCTGGCAGCAGCGGCCGGAGAGCCGCGGCTATGTCCGCGTGCGCTCGGCCGACCCGTTCGAGCCGCCGATCATTCAAACCAATTATCTCGTCGCCGAACTCGATCGCCGCGTCATCGTCGCCGGCATGAAGCTGGCGCGGCGGCTGCTCAAGTCCGATCCGCTTGCGCCCTATTACGCCTATGAGGATTTCCCGGGACCCGGCGTGCAGACCGACGACGAATTCCTCGCTGCGGCAACCCAGCGCGGCACCACGACGTTCCACCCCGGCTGCACCTGCCGGATGGGCCCGGCAGATAGCCCATGGGCGGTGGTCGACGACCAGTTGCGCGTGCACGGGCTGCAGGGCCTGCGCGTGATCGATGCTTCCATCATGCCGCGGATGATCTCGGCCAACCTCAATGCTTCGACCATGATGATCGCCGACAAGGCGTCGGACCTCATTCGGGGCAGGAGCGCTTCGTGACTTCCGTCTGGATTTTCCTGGTCTCGTTTGTCGGCATCCTGGCCGGCGGCGCGATCGGCATGACGCTGCGGGCCCGCCTTCCCGGCGCGCAGCTCAATGCCGAGACCCGGGAAATGATCCGGCTCGGCACCAGCCTGCTCACAACGCTGGTTGCGGTTCTGATCAGTCTGACGATAGCCTCCGCGAAATCTTCCTACGACACCCAGGATGCCCACTTCCGGCAATTGGCGGCCTATCTTGTCGAGACCGACCAGTTGCTCGTGCAATACGGTCCGGAGGCGACCGGCATGCGCCGGCTGATGCGCGATGCGGTTCCGGCCGCGATTGACCGCATCTGGCGCGAGAAGGCTGCGGCCGCGCAGGACACCGCATTCACGGCCCGCTCGCTCGCCGAACAGCTCTACACTGCGGTCGAAGCGCTTTCGCCCGGGAACGACGTTCAACGCTCCCTCAAAGCGCGCGTCGAGCAGGCTATCGCCGAAATCGCGCGCACGCGGCTTCTGATGTTTGCGGATGGCGACACGCCGGTCCTGACGCCGTTTTTGTTGATATTGATCTTCTGGTTGGTGGTGATTTTTGTCAGCTTCGGGCTGTTCGTCGAACCCGGCCGGGTCGTTATCGTCGCGTTACTGGTGTTCGCGCTGTCGATTTCGACCGCGCTATTTTTGGTTGCGGATTTGAGCCGGCCGTTTGCCGGCCTGTTGCAGATACCCAGGGAGCAGCTCAAGCATACGCTCGCTCCGCTGTAGAGCCTGGAGGCGGCGGCGGTCGGGGCGATCGCCGGTAAGGGCCTGACTCATAGTGACCCAACTGTATGGACCGGCCGTGCGTTGCAAGCCGAATGTGAACAAATGGAGGGGGTTGGTCTTGCGCATCTGTATCCGGCCCTTGCATGGAGCGTTTGGGCTCCTGGCCATCATGGATATCCGCGCGCACCCGATCTCATTCTCGGAAAGGCCCTGAGAGGCCGCTTGGGTCACCAGATCACGGGTACGACGGCGAGACCGTTTCTCCATTTCCTCAATCCAACTCGCAGACCTCGGCGGGTATCCTCTCGTCTTGTTAGTTGACGCGTGCTTCGTAGCTGCGTGCCTGCATCAACACGGTCCATGCGATACGCGCCAACTTATTGGCAAGGGCAGTAGCCAACACATTGTGATGCAGGCGGTTTGCCGCGGCCGTTAGCCACGGGCCAAAACTGTGCTTTGCCCAGTTTGCCGGCCTGAGCAGAATAACGCGCGCGCCCTGCATTATCATTGTGCGTAGATAGCGATTGCCGCGCTTGCTGATGCGCCCGAGGATCGTCCGATCGCCGGTCGACATCTGCTTCGGCACTAAGCCGAGCCAGGCGGCAAAGTCACGGCCCTTGGCAAAGGCGGCACCATTGCCAATGGCCGCTACCATGGCGCTGGCGATGAGCGGGCCGATGCCCGGTACCGTCATCAATTGGCGGCAACCCTCGCTGCCCTGCGCCAGAACCTCGATCTCTTCGGTGATGTGTTCGATACGCTCATCAAGATGCCGCCAATCGGCGCTGAGGTCTCCTATGATCCTGATCATGCGAGGTGACAACACGTCGCTGCGCTTGGCCATGATGTCCGGGAGCTGTTGGCGGAGGAAGCGAAGCCCCTGACGTACCGCAATGCCATGCTCGAGGAGAAAGCCGCGGATCTGATTGATCACTGCCGTTCGTTGGCCGACCAGGCGAGATCGCACCCGATGCAGTGCCTGCAGATCAAGTTGATCGTCGGTCTTTACTGGAACGCAGCGTGTCGACGGCCGCTGCACAGCCTCCGCGATCGCGTGGGCGTCTCTGAAGTCGTTCTTGTGGCCTTGCCGGAACGGTTTGGCATAGGCTGGCGGTACCTGCTTGACGTCGTGGCCGAGCGCACTTAGCTCGCGCGCCACATAGTGCGTCGCCATGCCAGCTTCGATTCCGATCAGGCACGGCGGCACATTGGCGAGCCGGGCTGCGATCCGGCCGCGGGCGATCTTTTCCCGCAAAACGATTGCCCCTTTGTCGTCGAGGCCGATCAAATGCAGGATCAAATGCAGGGTGTTCTTGCCTGTATCGATGCCGATGGTGTGAGTGACTGAAGCGGTTGTCTTATGGGACATAGCGATGTGCTCCTCATGCTTCTAAGCCCCCCGGTCATTCTCTGAGCGGTTCGGGGCGGGAGCACGGCCGGTCCATCCCATTCTCGGAAGTGGGGCCTCTAGAACTCTCCAGGCCGCAGGGTGGCGATCCCTTTGCCGCTCATCACCACCTGAAGCCAAGCGTCTTCCGGCGTGCCGTCGAACGAATGGGCCCACGCCTTAGCCTTCTCAACGGCGTCGTCATCGGAATCGGCGAATAGGGATGCCGATTCATAGGTGTCGAAAATGCCGTCTTTTTGCAAAGCGACTTGGTATTCCATGCGGTCAGACATTTTGTGTCTCCCAGTCCTCCTTTAACCGTACCCGGTTTACGGCAAGAGATCGACAGCGGCGCTGACGAACCGGTTTATCCCAATGGCGTCCTTGTGGCAGGTTAGCCACCTCAAAAATCGGCCGGATCAGCCAGGCGGTCTTCGGGCGGGGACCAATTCGCCCGATCGGCTTTCACGCATTGGCCCTCCATGCGGTTTGCCGCAAGGGATATGGAAGGCCGGCGCGGCGCCGTTGCTCCAAGCTGTCGACGCCGCGCTCTAACTGGCGAACCTTCGTAGAACGTCACGGTCACCCAGCCGAGCAATACCGCTCATAGTCACGGACATTTCGCGAACCGAGCCGGCGGTAAGCCCTATGCCGCGACCGCGTTGGCGCGCATGATCGCTGCGTACGTTCGACTCCGCTAAAACGATGCACACAGAGGGGATGATTGTATGCGCCAAATTCCGCTGGGAACAAAAGGAACGTTCACGTTGCGCGTGCTGCCGGAGCATCTCGCCAATCGGTTCAAGGACGCCATGTTACCGCAGGTGCTGGCGACCCCCGTGATGATCCTGATCATGGAAAACGCCGCCCTCAGCGCTATCAGGCCATTTCTGGATATGGGTGAGAGCGCGGTCGGTACGGCGATAAATGTACGGCATCTTGCCGCTACACCCGTAGGTCATGATGTCCGTGCCGAGGCCGAGGTAGTCAAGGTCGAGGGAAATCGAATCGAATTCAAGGTGTCGGCTAGCGACGAGATGGAAGAGATCGGCAATGGAACTCATCAGCGTATGGTGATCGATCTTCGTTCGTTCAACGAGCGCCTTGCCAAAAAAAGCAAGCGCTAACCGCCACTCCACCTCCTCAAGCAGCTTCATTACCCGCGCGGCGTTTGCCGAGGCTACCCGCGTGCATAGCACGCCACGACGAACTGCGTCCAAAATCCAGACGCAAAAAAAGCCCGCCAGAAACGCTTTTTCAAAACCTCAGCCGCGGCACGCGCGGCAGGGAGTTGGTTGCGGCTTTGCTTGGCTTCACCGCACGGGGGCTGCAGTGGTGTATCCGCGCAGCCGGTTATGTCTCTCGCATCCTCAAAGGTGAAAAGGTCGCCGATCTTCCGGTTCAAGCCGATGGGCGATGAGAATGTCTGCTCTCAGGGGTATTTCGGAAGTCCGTGTTCCGTCTCGTCAGGGCCGGTTTTGTTGAGGGTTTCGGATGCCGGCCAGCGACAGCGGCGCGACATACACCAGTGGCCGGCGTCCGAAAGCCGCCAAGGAAAGAACCCGCGGGGGATGGGGCGCGGAGAATGCCGCGCACTCCGCTATGGGGATTTGGCTGATGCGGAAGGTGCGAGCGCGGGGGTGCCGTGTGCTTCGAGGCGGCTGGCAGGCAGCGATAGCTCGGGTTTATGATTGAGACTATTGTTGAGTGTGTCGGTTGCAGGGATGCGTAGCTGTCGGGACGGCGCATTTGCGCGAGCGTGGTCGGCGCCGGTCAGCAACCGACGCTGGGCAAGGTTGTGAGTGCGTCGTTTCAGTGTGATCAAGACGTATCGATCCTGACGGCGATGGTTGGACCGGTCGGCCGGTGATGCGGTGTCGAGCCGCGCTTGAAGGTCTCGATGATGTTCATGCGCCCGCCGCAACACGGGCACGGGTGGGTCGCCTGGTCGGTTGCCGCGGCACCATCGGGAGGCTGCTGCTGGTGCACGGTTTGCACAGGTGCCACCGCAGCAATCAGCTGACGCGCCCGCGCGATGGTCTGGGTCTTGGTGCCGCTGGCTAGCAGACCGCAGTGCCTGATGCGGTGGAATCCGCATGGCAGGACGTGGATCAGGAACCGCCTGATGAACTCGTCCGGCTTGAGCGTCATGGTCTTGTAGCGGCCGGGTCCCTCGATCCGGTAGTCTTTGTAGCTGAACGTTACGCCGGTCGCGTCGGCGGCGATGAGGCGGCTGTTGGAGATCGCGACGCGGTGGGTATAGCGGGACAGATAGGCCAGCACCTGCTCCGGCCCGGCGAACGGCCGCTTGCTATAGACGAACCACTTGGTGCGATGCATCGGCGCGAGATAGGCCTTGAACGCGGTGTTGCCGACGAGGTGGGCGTGGTCGCCGAAGAACTGCAGGCGGCCGGCCTCGTGCGCGGCGAGCAGCATCTCCAGCATCAGGCGGCGGAACAGCCGCGACAGCACCTTCACCGGCAGGAGATAGTTTGGACGGCAGCCGATCCAGCGCGTGCCGTCGAGCGATATCCCACCCCCCGGCACGATCATGTGGACGTGTGGATGATGGGTCATCGCGGAGCCCCAGGTGTGGAGTACCGAGGTGAAGCCGATCTTGACGCCGAGGTGCTTGGGATCGGCCGAAATCGTGCGCATTGTCTGCGAGGAAGCCTTGAACAAGAGATCGTAGACGACGGCCCTATTCTGGTAGGCGATGGCGGCAATCCGCCCCGGCAGCGTGAACACGACGTGGAAGTAAGGGACGTCCAGCAGTTCTGACTTGCGCTGCTTCATCCATGCCAGCGCCTGCGAGCCCTGGCACTTGGGGCAATGCCTATTACGGCAGCTGTTATAGGCGATCTGCGTGTACGAGCAGTCCTCGCAGCGCATGACATGGCCGCCGAGAGCCACGGTGCGGCAGCTCTCGATCGCCGACATCACCTTCAACTGGCCGAGGCTGACGTGACCTGCATTGGCTTTACGCCAAGCGGGCCCGTGGTCGCGGAAGATATCCGCGATCTCCAGGGCGGGGCGAGCCATGATCGCCGTGGCTTATGCCGGCGGCTTGTTCTCCGGTGTCAGCGGCGTGAGCCGATCCAACGGGCTCATGACCGCGCGGATCACGTTGGTGGCTACCTGCGCGTAGAGCGCGGTGGTATCGACCCTGGCATGTCCGAGCAAAACCTGGATCAAACGCACATCGGTTTTCTCTTCGAGCAGGTGAGTGGCAAAGCTGTGGCGCAATGTGTGAGGCGACACTCGCTTTTTGATCGCCGCCCTATCGGCAGCGGCATGAACGACGCGATTGAATTGCCGCGTCGTCAGCGGCAGCAGCGGATCACGGCCTGGGAACAGCCAGACCGCGGGCCGAGCGATGCGATACCAATCGCGCAGCAACCCCAAGAGCAACGGGGAAAGCATTGCAAAGCGATCCTTGCGCCCCTTGCCCTGCTCGATGCGCAGCAGCATGCGCTCGGAATCGATGTCCGACACCTTCAGCGCCACCACTTCGGAGACCCGCAGTCCGGCGCCATAGGCGGCGCTCAGCGCGGCCTTGTACTTCGGCCCGGGCGCCGCTTCCAGCAGCCGTGCGATCTCCTCCAGGCTCAAGATCACCGGGATCCTGCGCGGTTCCCGCACGAAGGTGAGGTGCCGCGCCATCTCGGGGCGGTCGAGCGTCACGTTGAAAAAGAAGCGCAGCGCTGCAACCGAGCCATTGATGCTCGGCGCACGCACCCCGATCTGCGTCTGATGCAGCTGGAAAAGGCGAAGATCTTCAGGCCTGGCCGTATCCGGCGCGCGGCCAAGAAAGGCTGTGAACGTCCTGACGTGCCGTATATAATCGTTGCGCGTCTTCTCGACGAAGTTGCGCACCGTCATGTCTTCGATCATGCGCTGGCGCAGCGGGCTGATGGGCTTATCACTCATCGGGGTGCTCCTGTCTTGAGGTGGAGTTTGTTGAACCCCTCGATTCTCAAGACAGGACGCCCGGCTTGTCACCGCCGCCCGCTTACCTCACCCCGTCACTCGATCGGCGCCACCGCCTCCGCGCGCAGCGCGCTCCAGCGAAGCGGGTTCGTTC
>JBKQRS010000375.1:0-21310 GCA_052143915.1 Bradyrhizobium sp. | reverse complement strand
TCAATCGTCCGGTCATAGCTGTTGTCGCGCATCGAATCCTCCGTTGCGAAGATTCAATCAGCGAATTAGTGAACTTGCACAATTGCGAGGAGCCAACGGGTCGCGCGAATGCGCGGCCGATGACAGGCTCCGCGACGAAGCAATCCAGCCTGCTTCCCTGACAATGGATTGCTTCGCTAGCGCTCGCAACGACGGGAAACACCGTTGCTTGCTGCCGAAACAGTCGGATGCTAGCAAATGGTTCCGGTGAGGAATTCAAACAGGCAACGAGAACAGCAAATGTCCGACAAACCCGCACGTCCCGGCTGGCAGCCGGCGACGCAATATCCCGATCCTGCGATCTGCGCGCTCGACCCGCGCTTTGAAAAATACTGGCTGAAACTTGCGGCCGTGGAGCGGCTGACCACGGGATTGCGCTGGGCCGAAGGCCCGGTGTGGTTCGGCGACGGGCGCTATCTGTTGTGCAGCGACATTCCCAACCAGCGCATCATCAAGTGGGAAGAGGAAACCGGCGCGGTCAGCATCTACCGCAAGCCGTCGAACTTTGCCAATGGCAACACCCGCGACCGCCAGGGTCGGCTGATCACCTGCGAGCATGGCGGGCGCCGCGTTGTCAGAACCGAATATGACGGTTCGATTACCATGTTGATGGACTCCTTCGACGGAAAGCGGTTGAACTCGCCGAACGACGTGGTGGTGAAATCCGACGGCTCGATCTGGTTTACCGACCCGATATTCGGCCTGCTCGGCAATTACGAAGGCTACGTGGCGGAATCCGAGATCGCGATGAACGTCTATCGGATCGACGGCCAGACCGGAAAGGCGACGATCGCTGCCGAAGGCATTCTCGGTCCGAACGGGCTGTGCTTCTCGCCGGACGAAAAAATCCTCTACATCATCGAATCGCGCGGCGTGCCGACCCGCAAGATTCTCGCCTACGATGTCGCGGCCAGCGGCGACAGGATTTCCAACAAGCGCGTGCTGGTCGACGCCGGCCCCGCCACGCCTGATGGCATGCGCTGCGACATCGACGGCAACCTGTGGTGCGGCTGGGGCATGGGCGATCCCGATCTCGACGGCGTCGTGGTGTTTGCGCCCGACGGCGTGATGATCGGCCGCATCGCGCTCCCCGAACGATGCGCCAATGTCTGCTTCGGCGGGCTCAAGCGCAACCGGCTGTTCATGGCCGCAAGTCAGTCGATCTATGCGCTCTATGTGAACACGCAGGGCGCACCGGGGGGATAGCTTCCCGCCCGCCGTCATTGCGAGCGAAGCGAAGCAATCCGCAGAGACAAAGGAAGTCTGGATTGCTTCGTCGCTGACGCTCCTCGCAATGACGGCGATGTAATCCCCAAAACGCAAAAATGCCGGAGCGGAAAGTTCCGCCCCGGCGTTTCGATGACGCGCGATGGTTACGCGGCGTTGAAGCCGGCGACCGCTTTCGCCTCGAGATATTCTTCAAGGCCGAACCTGCCCCATTCGCGGCCGTTGCCGGACTGCTTGTAGCCACCGAACGGCGCGGTGCGGTCGTTCGGCACGCCCTGCAGGTTGACGTTGCCGGCGCGGATCTTGCGGCCGACCCGGCGCGCGGTCTCGACCGTATCGGCGGAGACGTAGCCCGCCAGTCCATACGGCGTGTCATTGGCGATCCGCACGGCGTCGGCTTCATCCTTGGCGCCGAGGATGGTGAGCACGGGGCCGAAGATTTCTTCGCGCGCGATCGTCATGTCGTTGGTGACGTCGGCGAAGATAGTCGGGCGCACGTAGAAGCCCTTGTTGACGCCCTCGGGGAGGCCCGGACCGCCGGCGACCAGCGTGGCACCTTCCTCGATGCCCTTGTGGATCAAGGCCTGGATCTTGTCCCACTGGATGCGCGACACCACCGGACCGATCGTGGTGCCTTCAGCGCGCGGATCGCCCGCCTTGGTCTTGTCGGCCACGCCCTTGGCGATGGCCGCGACTTCTTTCATCTTCGACAGCGGCACGATCATCCTGGATGGCGCGTTGCACGACTGGCCGGAATTGTTGAACATGTGCATCACGCCGCCGGCGACGGCCTTGGCGAGGTCGGCGCCTTCGAGGATGATGTTCGGCGACTTGCCGCCGAGTTCCTGGCTGACGCGCTTGACGGTCGGCGCGGCGCGCTTGGCGACATCGATGCCGGCGCGGGTCGAGCCGGTAAACGAGATCATGTCGATGTTCGGGTGCTCGGCCATCGCGGCGCCGACCTCGGGGCCGAGGCCGTTGATCAGGTTGAACACGCCCTTCGGCACGCCGGCTTCATGCAGGATTTCGGCGAAGATCAATGCCGACGACGGCGTGAACTCCGACGGCTTGAGGATCATGGTGCAGCCGGCGGCGAGCGCGGGCGCGACCTTGCAGGCGATCTGGTTGAGCGGCCAGTTCCACGGCGTGATCATGCCGACGACGCCGACAGGTTCACGTAACACCACGGCCGAGCCAATCGGCTCTTCGAAGTGATAGTTCTTCAGCACCTCCAGCGTGGACATGATGTGTCCGAGGCCGGCGCCGGCCTGCATCTTCTCGGCCATCGGCAACGGCGCGCCCATCTCGTCGGAGACGGCGGCGCCGATGTCCTTCATGCGGGTCTTGTAGACTTCGACGATCTTCGACAGCAGCGCGACGCGCTCCTCGCGGGAGGTCTGCGAATAGGACTCGAAGGCGCGCCTGGCCGCAGCCACGGCCTTGTCGACGTCGGCCTTGGAGCCGAGCGCAACCTCATACATCGCCTCTTCGGTCGCCGGGTTGACGACCGCGGTGGATTTCTTGACGACGGGATCGACCCAGGCGCCGTCGATGTAGAATTGCATGCGGTTGACCATCGTAAACCTCTTGATTTCACGGGCAATGGAGGGGAAACGGGTGTTCGGCAAGCATCCTTGCACGAAACCAGGCAAAAATGAACCCGCCATATGCGGGACGCCGCATTGCGGCGGATGCGGCATATAAAGTCGGTGGTGTGACGGATGCAAGACGGGCGGCCTCACATTAACCGTGAGGTCGTCCCTGCGAAAGCAGGCCCCATAACCACAGGCGGTAATCGTTAAGGAAGTCGTCCCCCAGCGTGCAAAACAATGATCGCAGCGGAGTATGGGTCCCGGCGTTCGCCAGGACGACGTAAGGAGGTAGCGTTCGCCGGGGCGACGACCAAAAATCACACCGCCATTTTGCGATGGCGCACCGGCGCGCCGGCGGTCAGGCTTTCGGCGGCGTCGATGATGGCGTTGGCGTCGATGCCGTGGTGGCGATAGAGATCATCGATCGTGCCGGTCTGGCCGAAATGCTCGACGCCGAGCGCTTCGACCCGGTGGCCGCGCACGCTGCCGAGCCAGCCGAGCGTGGCGGGATAGCCGTCGATCACGGTGACGATGCCGCAATCGCGCGAAAGCTGTGCCAGCAGTTTTTCGATATGGCTGAGATGCGCCACGCCACGGCGGTCGCGGCGCCCTTTTCGAGCGGCGGTCCACCCCGCATGCAGCCGGTCGGCCGACGTGATCGCCAGCAGCCCGACGTCGCGGCGGCTTTCGCCCAATAGCCCGACGGCCTCGATCGCCTCGGGCGCAACCGCGCCGGTGTAGGCGATCACGACTTCGGCGTTCGGCCCCGGCTTGCGCAGCCAATAGGCGCCTTCCGTGATGGAAGCCTGCAGGTCTGATGTCATCATCCGCTGCGGCTGGTCGAGCGTGCGGGTCGTGAGCCTCAAATAGACCGAGCCGCCCTCGCCGCCTTCGCGCTGCATGTGCCGGAAGCCGAAAGCCATGATCACGGCGAGTTCGTCGACAAAGGCCGGCTCGAATGACGCCAGCCCATCCTGCGCCATGCCGATCAAGGGCGTCGCGATCGACTGGTGGGCGCCGCCTTCCGGCGCCAGCGTCACGCCCGACGGCGTCGCCGCCACCATGAAGCGCGCGTCCTGATAGCAGGCGTAGTTCAAGGCATCGAGGCCGCGTTCGATGAAGGGATCGTACAGGGTCGCGACCGGCAGCAGCCGTTCGCCGTTGATGGCATGCGACAGCCCCAGCGCCGACATCAGGATAAACAGATTCATCTCGGCGATGCCGAGCTCGATATGCTGTCCTTTCGGCGAGGCATCCCAGTTGAAGGTCGACGGGATTTTTTCGCTGCGGAACAAATCCGCCTTTTCGGCGCGCGCGAACAGCCCGCGGCGGTTGACCCAGGCGCCGAGATTGGTCGAGACCGTGACATCAGGCGACGCGGTGACGATGCGCGCGGCCAATTCAGTATCGCCGCGCGCCAGTTCGTTGAGCACGAGGCCAAAGCCCTGCTGGGTCGACATTTGCGGCGACGGCGTGAACGAGAGCCGCTCGGGCACATCGATCACGGGCGCGGTCAGGCGCCGCCTGCCGTCGCGGTTAAACGGCGCCTCGCTCAGGAAAGCCTCGAGCGCCGCCGGCGCCTGAGAAAGTCCCTCGAACTTCTCCCACTCGTGGCCGGGCCGGATGTTTTGCGCCGCGCGCCACTTTTCCATCTGGGCCACCGTCATCAACCCCGCATGGTTGTCCTTGTGGCCCTGGAACGGCAGGCCTATGCCCTTGATGGTGTAGGCGATGAAGCAGACCGGACGATCGTGATCGATCGCCTCGAAGGCTTCGCACATGCTCGCCATGTCGTGGCCGCCGAGATTGGACATCAGTTCCAGGAGTTCGTCGTCGCTGCGCCGCTCGATCAATTTCGTGACCTGCCCCTGGTCGCCGATCTCGTCGGAGAGATGCTTGCGGAACGCGGCCCCGCCCTGAAAACACAGCGCCGCATAGAGCTGGTTCGGACAGGCATCGATCCACCTCTTCAGCGCCTCGCCGCCGGGTTCCGCGAAGGCGGTTCGCATCAATCTTCCGTATTTCACGATCACCACGTCCCAGCCGAAATTGCGGAACATGGATTCGAATTTCTCCCACAGCCCTTCGCGCACCACGGCGTCGAGACTCTGGCGGTTGTAATCGACCACCCACCAGGTGTTGCGCAGCCCGTGTTTCCAACCCTCGAGCAGCGCCTCGAAGATATTGCCCTCATCCATCTCGGCGTCGCCGACCAGCGCGATCATCCGCCCCTCGGGCCGATCCTTGGCCCAGCCATGCGCCTTGACGTAGTCCTGCACGAGCGAGGCGAACAAGGTTTGCGCGACACCGAGGCCGACCGAGCCGGTGGAGAAATCGACGTCGTCGGTATCCTTGGTGCGCGACGGATAGGACTGCGCGCCCTTGAAGCCGCGAAAATTCTCCAGCTTCTCGCGGGTCTGGTGCCCGAACAGATACTGGATGGCGTGAAACACCGGGCTCGCATGCGGCTTCACCGCGACGCGATCCTGCGGCCGCAGCACCGAGAAATACAGCGCCGACATGATGGTGGCGAGCGAGGCCGAGGAGGCCTGATGGCCGCCAACCTTCAGGCCGTCGACATTGGTGCGGATGTGATTGGCGTGGTGGATGGTCCACGACGACAGCCACAGCACCTTGCGGGCCAGCGCGGACAGCATTTCGAGGCGTGCGGGTTCGGTCGTCATGGCGGTTTTCCCTGCACATTGATCCTTGCGCGATGTTACCGCGCCCGGTTTCGCTAAAAATCTCAAATTTTGGCGATATACCCCGAAAAATTGGGATAAATTCCCACTACAGACCCCCACAACCAGAGTCTATCCCAATGCATGCCCTCGACGCCATCGACCGCAAGATCCTCGGCCTGCTGCAATCAGACAGCCGCACCACCATGGCCGAACTCGCCGACAAGGTCGGCCTGTCGGTCTCGCCCTGTCACCGCCGGGTGAAATTGCTCGAGGAGCGCGGCGTGATCACGCGCTATATCGCGACCGTCGACCAGAAATCGCTCGGCCTGCATGTCAGCGTGTTCATCTCGATCAAGCTCGCGCGGCAGAAGGAGGAAGACCTCAACCGGTTCGCCCGCGCGATCTCGAAATGGGACGAGGTGCTGGAATGCTATCTGATGACGGGTAACCGCGACTATCTCTTGCGCGTCGTCGCCGCCGACCTGTCGTCCTATGAAGCGTTTCTGAAAAACAAGCTGACGCGGCTCGACGGCATCGCCTCGATCGAGTCGAGCTTTGCGCTGAGCCAGGTGAAATATTCAATCGCGCTGCCGGTCTGAACGGTCAACGGTTACGCCTGCTCACCACTGATACCGCGCGACGCCCCTGTCATTTGGGAGCAATCACGCGTTGGGTGATGGCTCCCCCAGCGCCAGAAGCTGCGATCGCCGCACCCGCTCGCGGTGGGCGGTGTAGAGGCCGCTGGCGACGATGAACGCGGCACCCGTCACGGTCCAGACATCCGGGACTTCGCCGAAGACCAGGAAGCCGAGGATGCTGACCCAAAGCAGCTGGGTGTAAGAAAACGGCGCCAGCACCGAGGCGTCGGCGTAGCGAAAGGCGAGCACGACGATCCACTGCCCCGCCGTGGACGCGACGCCGATGAGAACCCCGAACAGAATATCGTGCCAGCTCGGCGCGACCCAGACGAGCGGGACCAGCGCTGAAAGAATGCCGACACCGACGATCGAGGAATAGGTCATCGTCGTGATGGCGGCTTCCCTCCCGCTCATCATGCGCGTCATGATCAACATGCAGGCCCAGGACAACGCCGACACTAGCGGGAAAAACACCGCGGGATGAAACGCGCTGGTGCCCGGCCGCAGGATGATCAGCACGCCAGACAATCCGACCGCGGTTGCAAGCCAGCGGCGCAAGCCAACACTCTCCTTTAGAAAGACAATCGACAGCGCGGTGACGAACAGCGGCGAGACAAAGCCGGTGGCAGACGCCTCGGCAATGGGAAGAAACCGCAAACCGGAAATGAAGAACAGCGACGATCCCAACAGCGCCGCGCCGCGCATCAACTGCAGTCCCAGTCGTCCGGTTCGCATCGCATAAAGCGGCGAAGGCGACACCATCGCCGGCACCATGATCACCGCAAACACCAGAAACCTGATCCAGGCGATCTCGATCGAAGGCAGCGTCGCCGACAGATATTTCGCGGTGACGTCGGAAACCCCGAGAAACACCGTCGATGCCAGGATCAGCGCGATGCCGCGAAACGGCCGGTCGGCGCGCGCAGGCGCGGCGCGGCCAGCCGACTTCTTCCTGGGCAAGGGCAATGACGTACTGTCCAGCCTGTGGGCTGCGGCGGGTGGGGTCACGGTTGAACTCAGGCGGAGAAATGATCGAATCGGGAGTTCTTTAAAAACGACAATCGCCTGATGTGAACAAGGCCGGAAAACAGGAAGCGGATATGCGCAAACAGAGCGTTTTCGAGCGAAGCATGCCCTCGGACTTGATCCGGGGGTGGAGGCCGGATCGCGTAAAGAAAACGCGTCAGAATGAAAGATGGCGGCGGTGTTGCCGCGCCGCAACTAAAGCATTGGCAGGCTTCGCGGTTTCGGTCCGCGCGGAAAGGCCTTGTCGAGCGAAACGATTTCATCATCGCTGAGCTTGAGCCGACCCGCCGCGGCGTTGTCGGCGGTATGCTCTGGAGTGGAGGCCTTGGGAATCGCAAACAGCTGCGGCTCACGGGTCAGGAAGCTCAGGGCGATCTGGCGCGGCGAAGCGGCACGGCGCTTGGCGATGGCCTGCAGCAGTTCGCCCGGCTTGCTGCGCGGGTCCGAAAAATCGTTGTGACCGAACGGCGAATAGGCGACCACCGCGACGCCGTGTTTCGCACACCACGGAATCACCGCATGTTCGATCGCGCGCTCCTGCAGGTGATAGAGCACCTGGTTACAGGCGATCCTGCCTTCGCCCGCGACATCCAGCATCTCATCGAGATCGTCGGCGTCGAAATTGCTGACGCCCCATGAGCGGATTTTTCCGGCGGCCACCAATTGCTCGAATGCCGCAACGGTTTCGGCAAAGGGATACGACCCGCGCCAGTGCAAGAGATAGCAATCGAGCCGGTCGGTCTTGAGCCGCGCCAGCGAGCGCTCGCATGCGGCAATGGTGCCGCGCCGCGACGCGTTGCTCGGCAGCACCTTCGAGACCAGAAAAAGGTCATCACGCCGCCCGGTGATGGCTTCGGCGATCACGAGTTCCGCATCGCCATACATTTCGGCGGTGTCGATGTGGGTCATGCCGAGATCGATGCCGCGGTGCAGCGCTGCGACCGCGCTTTTGCGGTTCGCCCGGTCGATATACCAGGTGCCCTGCCCGATCGCGGACACTTGAGGACCGCCACGGCCGAATTCTTTCTGCTTCAAGATTTCCTCGCACCTTTTGGAAGGCTGCAAGATACTGATCGTCATTGCGAGCGCAAGCGAAGCAATCCATCAGGCACCAAGCGCATGGGAAAAGGGATTGCTTTGTCGCTCACGCTCCCTTGCGCAAACGCTTCGCATTTGTCGCGGGCAATGACGATTGAGTGGCCGGTCTAACCTAGTTGGCCGCCGCCAGCTTTCGCTGTTCGGGATCGGCGGTGCCGGCTTGCGCGATCAGGCGCTTCAGCTCGGGAATGCATGAGCCGCAATTGGTGCCGGCCTTCAAACGCGTGCCGAGTTCGGCGGCGGAGCGCGCCCCTGACGCGATAGCGTCGCAGATCGTGGTGCGGCCGACGCCAAAACAGGCGCAGACGACGGGGCCGGCGGAGGCCAACCCGTCCATCGATTTGCCCGACAGCAGCATCCGGCGTTGACCGTCGCTGAGCGCACCCGCGGCGAACAGGTCCTTCACGACGTTCCAGTCGCCGGCATCTCGCGCGGGTCCGAGAAACAGGCAGGTTTCGATTCCGTCCGCCGCAAAGGATGCCGCGCGATAAACACCGCCGCCAAAATCCCTGTATTCGGCGAGATCCTGGCCTGCGACCGACCGCAACCAGGACGACCATCGCGTGAGGTCCGCGTTGTCGGCGAACAGATAGCCGTAACCGCCGCTGACGGTCACCCGCGCCCACCAGACGTGATCCGGCAAGTCGAGCTGCGCGCGGGAGAGCACAAAACCGCGAAAGACGTATTCATAGGGCGTGATCGATGCCGGCGTCGCCTTGTTCTCGGGCTGACCCGAAAACGGATCGGTCAGCGGCGCCACCAGCGCGCCGACCCGCGCAGAAGACGCCGTCGCCTCGCTCCAGTGGATCGGCGCGAACAGCATGCCGCGCTGCTGCCGCTCGCTGACCACGACCTTTAGAATGCATTGGCCGTAGTCGGTGACGACGCGCGCGAAGCCGCCATCGACCACACCATGTCTCGCCGCGTCGTCGGGATGAACCTCGACGAACGGCTCCGGCAGATGCTGCCCCAGCCGCGGGCTGGTGCCGCTGCGGGTCATGGTGTGCCATTGGTCGCGAATGCGGCCGGTGTTCAGCCGCAGCGGCCGTCCTGCGGTGGTCTCAGATCGCAACGCCGGAATTTCCGGTGCGACAAAGCGGGCCTTTTGGTCGGTTGCAAAAAATCCGCCGTCAGAGAAAAACCGCTGCTGCGGCTCGGTATCGCCGAGCCGTATCGGCCACAATACCGGCGCCATCGTATCGAACGCCTCGTCCGACAACGATCTCAACGCGCCGATATCGAAATCGCGGCCGCCATTGTTCTCGAATGCCGAAAGCGCGGCGTGTTCGCGAAAGATCTCAGCCGCAGAGTGGAAATCGAACGCCGCGCCGAAACCGAGGCGCTTTGCCACCTCGCTGACGATCCACCAATCCGGCCTGGTTTCGCCCGGCGGCGTCAGGAAGGCGCGCTGGCGCGAAATACGCCGTTCCGAATTGGTCACGGTTCCGGATTTTTCTCCCCACGCCTGCGCCGGCAGCAGCACATGCGCGCCGGCATTGACGGTGTCGTTGGAACCGACGTTTTCCGAGACCACGAACAGCTCGAGTTTCTTCAGCGCGGCACGCGCGGCATCCGCGTCCGGCAGCGACACCGCCGGGTTGGTGCCCATCACCCACAAGGCCTTGATCTCGCCGCGCCCGATCGCCTCGAACATCTGGACCGCCTTTAGTCCCTCATGCGTCGCGATGTGCGGCGCCTTCCAGAACCGGCGGACGCGGTCGATGTCCGGCGGCGTGAAACCCATATGCGCGGCAAGCTGATTGGCAAGGCCGCCGACCTCGCGGCCGCCCATCGCATTGGGCTGCCCGGTGAGCGAGAATGGCGAGGCGCCCGGTTTGCCGATCCGACCGGTGGCGAGGTGGCAATTGAGGATGGCGTTGACCTTGTCGGTACCCTGCGCCGACTGGTTGACGCCTTGCGAATACAGCGTGACGACGCGCGGCGTATCGCCAAACATCTGGAAGAACGCGGCAACGTCCTGTTCGGAAAGACCCGTCGCCAACGCGGTCGCAGCCGCACTGCCGGCGATGCTCTGCGCTCGCGCCAGCGCCTCGTCGAATCCGCCGGTATGATTGTCGATGTAGTCGCGATTCAAGGCTCCGGTATCGGCGAGATAGGCCAGCAGCCCTGCGAACAGCGCGGTGTCGGTGCCGGGCTTCAATCCGAGAAACAGGTCGGCGTCGCCAGCGGTATCGGTCCGGCGCGGGTCGATCACGACGATGCGGGCGCCGCGCCGCTGCTTGTTGGCGAGCATGCGCTGGAACAGAACCGGATGACACCACGCCGCGTTGGAGCCGACCAGGACCAGGAGATCGGCCTCGTCGAGATCCTCATAGCAGCCGGGTACGGTGTCGGCGCCGAACGCGCGGCGATGGCCCGCGACCGACGAGGACATGCACAGGCGCGAATTGGTGTCGACATTGGCACTGCCGATGAACCCCTTCATCAGCTTGTTGGCGACGTAATAATCCTCGGTCAACAATTGCCCGGAGAGATAGAACGCCACCGCGCGGGGGCCGTCGCGCTTGATGATATGCGCAAGGCGATGGGCGACATGGTCGAGTGCATCGGTCCAGGCGATCCGCTCCATCGAACCCTTGCTGCAGCGAATCATCGGATGGAGCAGGCGGTTCTCAAGGCCGAGCGTTTCGCCGAGCGCGGAGCCCTTCGAGCACAGCCGTCCGAAATTCGCGGGATGCTCCGGATCGCCCGAGATCGCGGCGGCGCCGCGACCATCCGGCGTCGCCAATACGCCGCAGCCGACGCCGCAATAGGGACAGGTGGTACGGGTGGCGCGCAGCGCGGGATCGACGGCCGTCATCGGAGCAATCGGCTCATGCCGCCTCTGCCAGGATCGCGGCCGAGCGGCCGAACATCATGTCTTTGCGGATTTTCGCAACCAATTGCCGGTTGCGGATCAATTCGAGATACCAGAGCGCATCGCCGACATCGCCGACCAGCACGGCGCCGGTGAGCCGGCCTTCGGATATCACGAGCTTCTTGTAGGTGCCACGCCTGAAATCGCTGAGCACGATGGCCTCGCTGCCATCGCTACCCAGGAAGTCGCCCGCGGAAAAGACACTGACGCCGGAGACCTTGAGATTGGTCGCGACGACGCTGCCGCCATACGTTGCCGTCCGGCCGGCCAGATGCTGCGCCAGCACGCGCGCCTGTTCGTAAGCCGGCTCGACCAGGCCGTAACAGATGCCGCGATGCTCGGCGCATTCGCCGAGGGCGAAGATGCCGGGTGCGCCGGTTTGCAGGTGGTCGTCAACGACGATGCCGCGATTGACCGGAATGCCGGCGTCCCGGGCCAGCGCGACATTCGGCCGGATGCCGGCGGCGAAAATCACCGCGTCGGCGTCGATCCGGCGCCCGTCCGTCAGTTCGACGCCTTCGACGCGGCTCTCGCCAAGGATGCGCGCGGTGTTGGCGTTAAGGAGGACTTCGATGCCCTTGGGCTCGACGAGAGATTTCAATAATGCCGCCGCCGGTGCGTCGAGCTGGCGCTCCATCAGCCGATCCATCAGGTGGATCAGGGTTACCGGCGCACCTGCCTTGGCGAGCCCGTAGGCGGCTTCCAGTCCCAGCAATCCGCCGCCGACCACCACGACGCGCTTCTTCGATGCGGCGAGCGTCAGCAACAGATCGACATCCCGGCTGTCGCGAAACGTATGCACGCCGGCGAGTTCGGCGCCCGGCACGTTGAGCCGCAGCGGCGTCGAGCCGGTGGCAAGCACCAGCCTGGAAAACGCCACGCTCTCCTCATTTGCGATCTTGAGTTCGCGGCGGCCGACGTCGATCTCGGTGACGGCGCATCCGTATTTCAGGGTAACGCCGCGGTCGCGCCACCAATCGGCCGGCCTGAGCTCGATATCATGCGAGGCGGTCTCGCCCGCAAGCACCGACGACAGCAGCACACGATTATAGGCAAGCCGCGGCTCGTCGCCGATGACGGCGATGGCGTAGCGCCCGAGCGCGGCCTTTGCGAGTTCGTCGACCAGGCGGGCGGCGGCCATTCCGTTGCCAACGATTACCAGCGGTTCGCTCACGGCGTATCCTTTACTCGGCTGCTTGGGGGCTGCCGTATGCTTCGGAAATCATGTAGCTGGAGAGCGTCCCGTAGACCGCGCTCCACGCCTGCGCGACTTCCTGTGTCCAGCCGTCTCCGAGTCCCTTTTCCAGCGTCCACAGCAAGGCTGCGCCGACAACCGGATAGTGCTCGGGCCTGGCGCCGTAGCTGACATGGCGCGTTGCCAGCGCGCTCGCGGCGGGCAGTATCGATTCAAGATTGCCGAGACCGTTGACCACGGCGGCCAGCATCGCCATCAGCTTCTTGCGCTGCTCGGTCATATCGGCGGGAAACATCGATTTGACCTGTGGCGCGATCTCGAACAGGCGGTCGTAAAACATCACCGCCGCCTGTTCCGAAATGGGCGCGACCTTGGAAAAGCTCGACTGCACGAGTTTGATCTGATCGGGTGTCATTTTCTCCTCCTGCCGTTCCGCTGAACCTCGCCCCGCATGCGAGGCGAGGTTCATCGTGCTCTGATCAGATACGCGCTTCAGCGAGGCTCGCCGCACCAGCCTCCGCAGGGCTCTTGCGCAGATAGAACCACCAGGTCATGGCCAGGCAGGTCGCGTAGAACGCGAGATAGATGACCAGCGCCAGCTGCGGGCCACCGGTGAGCGCGATCGACTTGCCGAAACCGCTCGGGATCAGGTAGCCGCCGCAGGCACCGATCGCGCCGATGAATCCGAGGGCCGCCCCGCTCTCGATGCTGGCGGTTTTCAAGGCAAGCGCCTTTCCGGCTTCGCCCTTGCCCCGCGCTTTGCGAAGATTCTCCTCGCGGAAGATCGATGGAATCATCCGGTAGGTCGATCCGTTGCCGATGCCGGTGGTGACGAAGAGGATGAGGAACATCGCCAGGAAGCCCGTGAAGTCCTTGATCCCGACGAAGTACAGCACGCCGATCGTCGCTGCGGCCATCGCGATGAAATTCCAGAACGTCACGATCGCGCCGCCGACCTTGTCGGCCAGCAAGCCGCCCAGCGGACGCGACAGCGAGCCGACCAGCGGTCCGAGGAACGCAATCGCCATCGTGACCGCGGGGAACTGGGTCTTGATCAGCAGCGGGAACGCAGCCGAGTAGCCGATGAAGGATCCGAAGGTGCCGACATAGAGGAAGGCCATGATCCAGGTATGCTTGCGCCCGATAATGGTGAGCTGGTCCTTGAACGAGGACTTGGCTGTGGTCAGGTTGTTCATGAAGAAAATGGCACCGAACAGCGCAACCACGAGCGGCAGAAGCCACATCAACCCGGCGTTCTGAAGATAAACACCCCCGACAGGGGAAGCCTGATAAAGATTGATCAGTCCGGCGCCCATCAGGATTGGCGTTAGCAACTGGACACTTGAGACGCCGATATTGCCGCCTGCCGCGTTCACGCCGAGCGCCCAACCCTTCATGCGGTCGGGATAAAAGAAGGAGATATTGGTCATGCTGGAGGCGAAGTTGCCGCCGCCGAGACCCGCGGTCGAAGCCACGAGCAGCATCAGCCAGAACGGCGTATTGGGCTGGCTGACGAAATAGGCCAGCGCGATCGTCGGAATGAAGAGCACCGATGTGCTGAAGATGGTCCAGTTACGGCCACCGAACGTCGTCACCGCGAAGGTGTAGGGAAATCGCATCAGCGAGCCGATCAGCCCGGGCAACGCCACAAGCTGAAACAGTTGATCGGTCGTGTAGTGAAAGCCGGCCTGCGGCAACTTGGTCGCGACGATGCTCCAGATCAGCCAGATCGAAAATGCGAAATGTTCCGCGACGATCGACCAGATCAGGTTGCGGCGGGCGATGACTTTGCCCTTGGAATTCCAGAACGTCGCGTCTTCCGGGTTCCAGTCTGAAATCCAGGTCGGGTCTTTCGAGCTCATAAGAGTTTCCTTTTCTGAACAGGCCTCGGCCATCGCGCTCCCAGGCATGGGGGCGCGTTCCGGGAAGGCCCCGGTCTGGCGATCACAAATCGGATGATTGTTTCGACGGCGTCGATGGCGTCAGCATTAGCTATTCAAGCTTCGTGCCAAACCACCGCATCACCAGAATCTCTTTAATCATAATAAGTTAGGACACCGACCGGCCGGCTTTGCCCAACGCAGCCCGCATCCAAAATTTGCAATCGCACAATTGTTGTGCGACGCACAACAATTGTGCAGACGCGCCCGAAAAAGCGCACAATTACCCACAAACGCGCGACAGCCCGCGAATTTCGACCGCCTCCAGCCGAACCGGTTATGGCATGTCGATTGCATCGCCTCATTGGTAGTCAATGAAGACTGCGGTCCGCCGGATTGTTGAAGCCTCAGCTGGCCGAAACGCAAGGACAGGCTCAGAGCTTCCTTACCAGGAGCGTGGCGCAGTCGTCGCGATGCCCGTTCCGCATCGCCCGCTCATCCCCTGACGCAACAATCCGAAGCACCGAACTACACATTCCTGGCAACGAAACGATTTCGTTTCGAGCACAGTACATCTCGCGTGAGCGCCGCGGCTTTGGAGCAACCGGTACTTTCGTTACCAACAAAGGGAACTGCAATGTCATATCTGGTACCTTCGGAATTCGTCGCCAAGATGGTGGATGCAGGCGAATCCAAAATCTTCATGTCGACCAGAGACACCGTCATCCGGGCCTACATGGCCGGCGCGATCCTGGCGCTGGCGGCCTGGTTCGCCGTTACGATCAACGTCAACACGGGCCAGCCGCTGGTCGGCGCGCTGCTGTTTCCCGTCGGATTTTCCATGTTGTATTTGCTGGGATTCGATCTTTTGACGGGCGTGTTCGTCCTCACGCCGCTCGCATTGATCGACAAGCGGCCGGGGGTAACGCTCGGCGGCGTCTTGAGAAACTGGGGCCTGGTCTTTATCGGTAACTTCGCAGGAGCCCTCACGGTGGCCTTCATGATGGCGTTCGTGACAACCTTCGGCTTCACGCAGAGCCCCGACAAGGTCGGCACGACGATTGGAAACGTCGGCGAGGCTCGGACGCTCGGCTACGCGGCACACGGCGCGGCCGGCATGGCGACATTGTTCATGCGCGGCATGCTGTGCAACTGGATGGTCTCTACCGGCGTGGTCGGAGCCATGATCTCGACGACAGTCCCCGGCAAGGTCATTGCGATGTGGATGCCGATTTTGGTGTTCTTCTATATGGTGTTCGAGCATTCCGTCGTGAACATGTTCCTGTTTCCGTCAGGGCTGATGCTCCACGCAAAATTTTCAATCATGGACTATTTCATCTGGAATGAGATTCCGACCGTTCTGGGCAATCTGGTCGGTGGGCTTTCGTTCACCGGACTGACCTTGTACGCCACGCATGTCAGGACGGCACCGAAGCGCGAAGCAGCGACGGCGCCGATCCGCGCCGGCATCTGATTTGGCTAAACGAAGGAGCCTTGCCACTGTAGGGTAAGGCTCCTTTTCCTCGGCACATGTATGACGCCTGGATTGCAAATATCGCTGGGGCAATATTCCGACAAAGGTCGCAAGGCGACCAATCAGGATTTTCACGGCGCGCTGATCCCGAACGAGCCGCTGTTGAGCCTGAAAGGCATTGCCATCGTGATGGCCGATGGCATCAGCAGCAGCAGCGTCAGTCAGGTTGCAAGCGAGTCAGCCGTCAAGAGCTTCCTGACCGACTATTACTGCACGTCGGAGTCATGGTCGGTGAAGACGTCGGCCCAGCGGGTGTTGGCGGCAACCAACGCATGGCTGCATTCTCAAACCCGACGCAGCCAATACGCCTATGACAAGGACAAGGGTTATGTTTGCACCTTGAGTGCAATGGTCATCAAATCGACGACCGCCCATATTTTTCATGTCGGCGATTGTCGAATCTACCGGGTCGCGGGTAACGCGCTCGAGCAGCTTACCGACGATCATCGGGTCATCGTTTCCTCGGAACAGACCTACCTCGGTCGCGCGTTAGGGATCAATCCTCAAATCGAAATCGACTACCACGCGCTCCCCGTCGAAAGGGGTGATGTCTTCCTGCTCGCCACCGATGGGGTCTACGAGCATGTCAATGCCCGCTTCATCGTCAATACGATCAACGACAATCCCGGCGATCTCGACAGCGCCGCAAAAATCATCGTCGACGATGCATTCCGACACGGCAGTCCAGACAACCTGACAATCCAGATCGTGCGGATCGACGAATTGCCGGGCGGCGAGGCAAGTGAAGTTTTCGGGCCATCCACCGAGTTGCCTCTTCCTCCGCTGCTGGAAGCAAGGATGCTTTTCGATGGCTATAAAATCGTCAGGGAAATACATGCCAGCAGCCGGAGCCACATTTATCTGGCGGTCGATACCGACACCGAGGACCTGGTTGCGATAAAAATCCCGTCGATCGACTTGCGCGACGATCCCGCCTACCTGAAGCGGTTCATGATGGAAGAGTGGGTGGCGCGGCGGATCGACAGTCCGCACGTTTTGAAGCCCCGTTTGCATTCCCGAAAGCGCAACTACCTGTACGTCGCGATGGAATTCATCGACGGGCAAACCCTGACGCAATGGATGATCGATCATCCAAGACCGGATCTGGAGACGGTGCGCGGCATCATCGAGCAAATCGCCAGGGGCTTGCGCGCCTTTCATCGGAAAGAAATGCTGCACCAGGACCTAAGACCCGACAACATCATGATCGACAAGACCGGAACGGCGAAGATCATCGATTTTGGCTCGACCAAGATCACCGGCGTCGCCGAGGCAGCACCATTCATCAACCACAACGGAATTTTGGGTACCGCGCAGTACACCGCGCCTGAATGCTTTCTCGGTGAAAGCGGCTCACCTCGCTCCGATATGTTTTCGCTGGGGGTCATCAGCTATCAGATGCTGACGGGAAAGCTGCCCTACGGCGCTCAAATAGCCAAGGCCAGGACCAAATCGCAGTTTCGCAGGTTGAGGTACAGTTCGGCGCTCGACGACAACCGTGAGATTCCGGCTTGGATCGACGGGGCGCTCAGAAAGGCCGTGCAACCCGACCCCGACAAACGCTACGAGAGCCTGTCGGAATTCATCTTCGATCTTCGCCACCCCAATCCGAAATATCTCGACGCTTCCGCCACTCCGCTGATCGAGCGCAACCCGACCCTGTTCTGGAAATGCACGACCGCCATTCTCGTCTGCATCATCCTGGCATTGCTCGCCAGCCAGCACGGCGTGCGCCACTAGTACCCGCTTTCCGAAGTTCGTGATCCGGCTCCGCCGTCTTCGCAAACGAACTTCGGAAAGCAAAGGTACTAGCAAGCCTTTGATTCTAGTTCCGCTTTGCGACTTGAAGTTCCTGATCGAGTCTGCCGCGTTTGATGCAGGAGCTTCAAATCGGCGGCATTGGCTCGCGAACGCGTTCTAGGCGTCCTCGGTCACCGCCATCATCGGCTTCGGCGCGATCCCCTCGCCCGGCTTCACCCGGAAATCGTAGGTCATCAAATACCAGGGCGACGACCCGGCCGGCTTGCCGTCCGGCATCGCCGGCTCGGTATGTTTTTCGATTTTGGAAATCAGTTCGTTCTTCACCCCGAACACGACGTCTGAATCGATATACTTGTCGCCCTCGATGAAGACGTGGGTGATCAGCGGCTCGTGGCCCTGCGCGTTGACGAGGAAGTGGACATGCGCCGGACGCATCGGATGGCGGTGGAGCTGCAGGATCATCTGCCCGACCGGGCCATCGGTCGGGATCGGATAGCTGCAGGGCAGGATGGTGCGAAAGAAAAACCGGCCGTCGGCATCGGTAATGAACCGCGCCCGCGATGACGGTCCCAGGGTTTCGTAGTCCGGCCTTTGCGAATCATAGTAGCCGTCGTCGTCGGCGTGCCAGACGTCCACCGGAACGTTCGCCAGCGGTTTGCCGGCGAGATCGGTGACCCGGCTCTGCACAAACATCTTCTCTCCGGTCAGATTGGAGGAGATGTCGGAGCCATGCGGCATCGCCTTGTGTTCGCCGACATAGAACGGACCGAGCACGGTGGTCTCGGTCGCGCCTTCGCGCTCGCGATGGTTCACGGCATCGACCAGCATCGAAACCCCGAGCACGTCGGACAGCAGGATGAACTCCTGCCGGCTCGGCGTGCATTTCTGGCCGACACGGGTCAGAAAATCGATGGCGTATTCCCATTCACCGAAGGTCAGGTCGGTCCTGCGGACGAAGTCGTGCAGCGACTTCACCAGTTCTTCCATGAGGAATTTGACACGCCGGTCCGGCGCCTCCTCGAAGCTGTTGATGACGGCGGCGGTGAGTTCGGTGTCGTTGAATTGGGGCATTGTTGCTGTCCTGCGGGGTTACGCCATTGCGGGCGGAACCCTACACCAGCGGTCCGGCCAAGGTAAGCGGGCTGCGATTGGAACGCGACACCCTTTTCGGCTATCAAGACGGCCCACGCCCGCTTCCGGAGATCGTTCCCGATGTTAGCCCCGACCCCCGCCTCGCCCGAATCCGCCGGCATGTCCAAGGCCGCCTTCGACCGCATCGAGGAGCACCTCAAGAGCCGGTACATCGATGCCGGCCGCTTTCCGGGAACACAGCTCCTGGTCTATCGCCGCGGCAAGATCGTCCATAGTGCAGTGCAAGGTTTCGCCGACCTCGAGCGCAAGGTTGCGATGAAGGACGACACCATTTTCCGCATCTATTCGATGACCAAGCCGATCACCAGCGTCGCCTTCATGATGCTTTTCGAGGAAGGCCGCGTCGCGCTCGACGAGCCCGTCCACAAATACATCCCGGAATGGAAGAATCTCGGCGTGTTCCAGGCCGGCACCGCGCCGGCATTTTTGACCAGGCCGCCGTCGCGGCCGATGCTGATCGTGGATCTCTTGCGGCATACCTCCGGCCTGACTTACGGCTTCCAGCAGCGCTCCAACGTGGATGCGGCCTATCGCGAAATGAAGATCGGCGAGGTCGAGAAAGCAGGAACGCTGCAATCGATGATCGAGGACCTGGCGAAAATTCCGCTGGAATTCTCGCCGGGCGAAGCCTGGAATTATTCCGTCTCTACCGACGTGATCGGTTATCTCATCGGCAAAATCTCAGGCCAGCCGTTCGAGCAGTTCCTGAAGCAACGCATCTTCGACCCGCTCGAGATGAAGGACACCGGCTTCTTCGTGCCCGCCGACAAGGCCCATCGTTTCGCGGCCTGTTACTCGGCAAGCCCGCAAGGCGCGATGACGTTTCACGCGACCGACCGCAAGGGCGGCCTGACCTTGCAGGACGACCCGGCCAACAGCTCGTTCCTGTCACCGCCGGCGTTCATTTCCGGTGGCGGCGGCCTGTGCTCGACCGCGGCCGATTATCTCACCTTCTGCCGCGCGCTGCTTAACGGCGGCGAACTCGATGGCGTCAGGCTGATCGGCCCGAAGACGCTGGCCTTGATGACCTCAAATCATTTGCCGGGTGGGCGTGACCTGCCGGAAATGTCGCGATCGTTGTTCTCCGAGGCGACCTATAACGGCATCGGTTTCGGCCTTGGCTTCTCGGTGACGATGAACCCCGCACAGACGCTCATTCCCGGAAGCCGGGGCGAGTATGCGTGGGGAGGAGCGGCGACGACGTCGTTCTGGATCGATCCGGCGGAAGAGCTGACCGCCATTTTCATGACCCAGGTGCTGCCGTCGACCGCCTATCCGATCCGGCGCGAGCTGCGCACCATGGTTTACGCAGCGATTACCGACAGCAATCTCTAGCGGTTTCGAGCCAAGTTTGCCCTCGGACTTGGTCCGAGGGGCAGGTACCGGTTCGCGTGAGGAAAACGCGACAGGCAAGAACGGGAGCGTCGGTTCTGATTCCGACGCTCTAGCCGAAATTCTGCAGGCTCGGGAACGTCTCCAGAAGCCAGATGCTGACGGCCGAGACGCTGCCGGTGAGAAACCCGATGCCGGTGATGACCAGGAGCACACCCATCGCATGCTCGACCCTGGCAAGGTGCCGCTTCATCCGCGCAAACAGCGAAGAGAACTGTTCCACCATCAGTGCTGCAATCAGAAACGGAATCCCCAGCCCGGCCGAATAGACCGCGAGCAGGCCGGCGCCCCTTTCCACCGTGGCCTCGGAGGCCGCGACCGAGAGGATCGCCGCAAGGATCGGGCCGATGCAGGGCGTCCAGCCGAAGGCAAAGGCGAGCCCCATCGCATAGGCACCCCACAGACCCACCGGCTTTGGAATCGGCAACCGCCCTTCCCGCATCAACAGTCCGATCCGCGTCAACCCGAGGAAATGCAGGCCCATGACGATGATAACGACGCCGGCGACGATCGAGAGCTCGGCCGACCAGGCGCGGATCAGGCCTCCGATCAGGGAGGCGCTGGCGCCGAGTGCCACGAACACGGTGGAAAAGCCGAGCACGAACATGGCAGCCGAGGTCATCACCGCGCGCTTCGAGGACGATACCGTCTCGTCATTGGCCACATGCTCGATAGTCGCGCCCGTCAGATAGACCAGATAGGGCGGCACCAATGGCAGCACGCACGGCGACAGAAAGCTGACGAGGCCGGCAATCAGGGCTGCGGGAATCGAGACGTCGTGGATCATGCCATCTTCGCTTGTCTTGTCTGCCGCTTGCTTGTTTCATTTGCCGCGCGCTGCCTGGCCAAGCCTGGCATCGGCGACGCGCCGGGTCGATGCGCCTTCATGTAGCGGATGGGCGGGAATGCGCAATGAGGACGGCAGCCGCTTCTCCGTGCCCTGCCGGATTTCCCTTCGGCAACAAATGGGGAGAACATCGCGACCACCGAGCAGGCCGAACACGCAAGCTTCGGCTGATCGCCGGCTCACGCGTCCGCGAAGCCGCGTTGCTATTTGACCAGCTTCAACGAGACCGGGGAACGCCCGCGCGGACCTTCCTGCGGTCTCGAATGCGGCGGCCTTTCGGTCGCTTCCACATCCCGCAACACCGCATCGCACAAAGCTTTCAATTCCGAATCTTCAATTCGATTAAGCTTGATCCGAAGCTCGAGAA
>JBKQRS010000374.1:0-7870 GCA_052143915.1 Bradyrhizobium sp. | reverse complement strand
GCGTTGCATCAACGAGTAAAATCATCAATAAAACAGAGGCTTGCATTCGGGTCCGCAGTACCCTGAGAAAGATGGGATCGGACCATTCGTTCGATAGGCTTCTACTCACTCAGGCTAGGTGCCTTGGTCGCGAATTGCTCGTCCTGTGGTTTGCCGGGCAGGGCGTTGTGGATCTTGGCGTAGTCGATGACTTCGCCCAACAGCTTCTGTCCAAGTGGCGCCAGCGCGCGTTCCCATAGCTCCCGGGCGGTTTCGCCGTTCTTGACGAAACACCAATCCTGGGCCGCGATCGCGCCGGCATCCATGCGGTCGGCAAGGTGATAGACGCTGCCGCCGGCGATCGGATCTTTCTCCCGGATCGTCCATTCGACCGCGGCCATGCCGCGATGCCGCGGCAACAGCGATGGATGGTACCCGATACCTCCGAGCTTCGCCACGGCGAGGGCTTGCTTGCTGATGCGCGCGTGACTGTGCGCGGTGACGATAAGGTCGGTACCTTCGGCGATCTCCGAGGCCGCGACCAGCTTCGGATTGGCCTGCACGGTCACCGCGATGCCGGCGGCGCGAGCTGCGGTGGCGAGCCGATCTTCGGCATCCGCAACGACAACCCTGACGACGTCGACACCGCGCTGGCGCAGCGTTTCCAGTGTCGTCACGCCGAAATGGCGGGAGCCGACGAGGGTGATCCACATGGTAGGTTCTTCCGTCAAGGGTAATGCCTGTCGCCCGTCGATAACACGCTGCCGGCATCTGTCACGCCGCCGGGAAATGGCAACGGGGGGTTATCAACAGGACCGGCCCATACCGGAACGGTCCCACAAAACCAAAAGACCGCCCGAAGGCGGTCTCCGCGTCGCGGGAAGTGGAAGCTTCGCTCCACTCAGTTGCACACCATCGCGCAACGCCCGTCAGGGTAACAAATCCGATGCCGTCCCCTACCGCCGCATGGACCGACGCCGGGTTCCAAGACGACCGCTCCGGGAACGACGACGACGCCCTCGTTGCGGTAGCACCTGCCGTAGGGGCCGCGGTGAAAGCCCGGACCGCAGCCGCCCTCCACCTTGATCACCAGATTGCCTGGAACCTGGCTAGGGGCAAGCGGCATGGCTTGCGCGGCAGCGCCCGAAAGTCCCAGAATGAAAGCAAGTGCGACCAGTTTGTTCATGTGCGTCTCCCTTGGTTTTTGCGTGACGTGCGATCATGGGCTGAGCAGCGTCGCTTCGTAAAGGGCGAATTCACAAGGCACGGCTAACCGGAGTCTAGCGTGAAGAAAACTTCGGGATTTTTTCCGCAAACCCATTGAAGCAGGTCAACCGTTCATCTTCCTCCTTGACGTAACGGCAATCCATAACTCCGTTCGCGGGAGCCGATTTGGGCCTCGGCTTCGGCGGAAGGATGGCGTCGTAGCAGTCCAGCCGATCCTTTGTCGCATCATCGATTTCCAGACACGCCAGCAGCTTCTCGGCCAGGGACTTCGGAGCGCCGTGCGACTTCGCGTGCGCCGGCGGCTTCGCCTCGGGCGGCGGAGGGGCGCTTTGTGCAAACGCTCCCGCGGAGTACAATGCTGCGATTACCACAAGCGTTTTCTTCATGTTATTCCCTCTTTACCTCGAGCCCTAGCTCTACAAGGCGATTGCCAGGCATGGCAACACGCAGAAATGAACGCGGACAAGGAATCCGGTTTAGAACCCTGCGATCTTACTGATTTGTAACAAGACAAAATGCGTGAACCCCGTCAGCAATGTTGCCGACGCCCTCGATCAGCGCAGTTTGGGGTGGCGCCGAGCCGATTTGCCTTTTAGAATCATCGTATGGCAGTGGAGGTAGTGTGAACATGAGCACATCCAGGCGTTCGCGGATTGTCCTTCCGTTGGTTTCGATCATAACCGCATTTGCGCTGTCGGCGCAGGCGGAAGAGCCGAACAGGCCGCCCCCGAAGGAAGGCCAGGGCAGGCCCGCCGTGCAGGCGGGCCGCCCGGGAGGACCCGGACGCCCACAGGAGGGACGTTTCGCGCGAGGCAACATGCCGGCGCGCAATTTTGGTGGGCATGTCTATCATGGCCGGATGGCCTGGGAAGGCGGGCGCTGGCGTCATGAGGCCCACAACGGACGATACGGTTGGTGGTGGGATGTCGGTGGCGTCTGGTATTTTTACCCGCAACCGATGGATGGACCGCCCGCTTATGTGTCGGATGTCGAGGTTGTAGACGATTATGGCGGTCCAGATGGACCGCCGGTCGGCGCAGGTTATCCACCGCCGCCCGTAGCTTATGCGCCGCCACCTCCACCGGATCCGGCCGCGGGCGCGGTCGGCGGCGCGATTGTAGGTGGATTGTTGGGTGGCCTAATCACCGGACGACCGGGTGGCGCGGTCGCCGGCGCGGTCGCCGGCGGTACGGTCGGTGCCATCGCAGGTGCCCAGGCCGCGGCGCGCCCCGGCTATTATCTGGCGCAAGGCAATTGCTACTACCGGTATCCGTCTGGACAGTACGTTCAGGTCGACCCGCGCAGTTGCTACTGAAGCGAATGTGAGGCGTCCAGGCATCGCGATGCCGGCAGACCGTTGGCTGCCGGCCGATGAAAATTGTTTGCAGATCGCATCCGGCGGTCTGCTTTGAGCCACGAACTTCCTTGAGCGACCAGCCGCCGGCAGATGCGCGTTCGCGCATGACGGATCAACCTTCCATCGGATTTGCGTCACACACCCTGTCGTGCTTCGGGCCAGTTCGTCCCATTGCGGAGTGAATACTCCGGCATTGCAGCAGCCGATCCGGAGGAGCTAGAGTCATGGCGGATCAACGAACATGAGTCTGCCGAACATGCGAAAGTCTTCCACGACGTCGCTGCCATCCTTGAGTGTTCGTATCGATCTGGACACGGAAGGCCGCATCGGGCCCGGCAAGATCCAGTTGCTCGAGAACATTCGTACCTGCGGCTCGATCTCCGCCGCGGGCCGGGCCATGGACATGTCCTACAAGCGGGCGTGGGACCTGGTGGACGAGATCAATCGCATCTGCAGGCGCGCTGCCGTCGAGCGGCAGGCGGGCGGCAAGAACGGGGGCGGCGCTGTCCTCACGCCGTTTGGCCTTTCCCTCGTTGCGCGCTACCGGAAAATCGAACGCTCCGCGGAGAGCGCGGCCCGCAAGGAGCTCCTTGCATTGCGGGCGGACATGGGTGTTCGACGAAAAATCTGAGCCGCGGCGAAGGCCAATTGCCGATTGGCCGGTTCCCACCTTTTTCGGTTCAGGTCTTCACCCGCCGACAGCATGCTGCTTGCCGTCATCGAACGGCATCGCCTGGCTCATGGACCAAAGCGGGCGGGGACAACCGCGACCCAAACGAAGAAAAAGCAACGCCATTCCCGCGCCGTCCGACGTCGCGGAGTTCAATTCGGCGCCAATGTGACAAAACAGGCGGGAAAGCGACTTTAGTCTTCCACTGTTGCCAAATTGCACTTTGTCACGGGTTCCATCTGCGCTATGTCCATTGGTATACAACGTAGATCAGACAGGATTCAATACCCTGTCGGGGTCAGTGATCAATCTGGGGGAAGTCGAGATGAGAAGAACGCTCGCATTGTCGCTCGCCGTGGCGAGCCTGGTGGCTACCAACGCACGCGCCGCGGATGTAGACCTGTTGCCGTTTAAGGCTCCGCCGCAATTCCAGGATCCGCTTCCGGATAGTCTGACCTGGTACGGCGTCACCTTATTCGCGACGCTCGACCTCGGTTATGCCTACCAGACCAACGGCCGTCCGCTTGGTGCGGTGGTCTCGGGACTTGAATTCATCCCGTTCACAACCACCAGGAATTACACGGGTCAGAGGATATCGACGATTGCCGAAAGCGGTCTGACGCAATCGAATATCGGCGTGAAGTTCGATGAGCCGTTCGGCCTCGGCTGGAGTGCCGTCGGCCGCGCCGACACGGGTTTCGATCCGCTGACGGGAAAGCTCTCTGACGGTTGCAGCTCGTTTGTCCAGAATGCCGGCGTCGTCTATAACCAGCAAAATTCAAATGCTGACACCGGCCGTTGCGGCCAGGCGTTTAACAGCCAACTCTTTGGCGGTATCAGCAACAAGCAATACGGCACGCTGACGATCGGCCGGCAGAATTCGTTCCAGCTCGACGGCATTGCAGCTTACGATCCGTTGGCTCTTTCCTACGCCTTCTCGCTGCTCGGCTATTCCGGCACCAATGGCGGCTCGGGCAGCACGCAGGCGGCCCGCTGGGACAACGCCGCCAAATATGCCTACGAATACGGACCTGTCAGTGCAGGTGCCATGTATTCAAACGGTGGCTCGAGTACCGGCATGTTCGGCAGCGGCTACGGCGTTTTTGTCGGCGGAAACTACAGGGGCTTTTCTGCCGAAGCGATCTATACAAAGGAGCACGGCGCCGTAAACCTGCAGACTTCCGTTAACGATGTATTCGGCAGCCAGACGTTGGCCGCCAGCATTTCGGACAACACGGCGTGGTCGATCCTGGCGAAATACACCTTTGAGTTCGGCGGACATTCCGCGGGCAGCGCTTATCCAACCAAGGCGCCAAAGGCTGAAGTCCCCAGCGACAAGCTGACATTCTTTGCCGGTTATACCAATATCGATCAGGCAAACCCCAGCACTCCGGTTGGCTTTGGCGACGCGGCCGGCGGATATGTGTTGACTATGACCGGGACGCTGCCCGACAACAACGCCTTCACCACCGACAAGATTCTGCAGTTCTTCTGGGTGGGCGCGAAGTACGATCTGGCCTGGGGGCTGAGCTTTACCGGCGCCTATTATCACGTGAACCAGAATTCCTATGTGGCTGACGGCGCAGCCTGCGTCCTGGGAGGCGCGAGCAAGCTAGACTGCGCTGGCACCTTCGACCAGGTCTCGTTCCTCGCCGACTACAATGTCACCAAGCACCTCGATCTCTACGCCGGCATCACCTACGGCAAGGTGACGAACGGATTGGCTTCGGCATTCCCCGGTACACCGGGCGCTAAATTCGGCTTCGCCGGCACGGGGACCAGCGTCGACACGACGTCCATGATGACCGGCTTCCGCATCAAGATTTAACACGAGTGGCCAGGCGAAGCCCTGGCGCGGTCGAACGAAAGCCTGCTCCGGACAAGGTCCGGGGCAGGCTTTGTCTTGTGTAGGGAACGGAGTCCGGCTCTGGAACATTCGCGAAGGTGCGCCGTATTTTGGCCAGATTGCGGGATCGCCATGTGAGTGGGGAGTACGCGGCCGCGCTTGATCGACCGCATGGGTCTGCGCAAAAGTAAGGGTTGCGTGAAATGAGTAAGAGGGGGTTCAAGAAATTCGGAGAACATCTTGCGTCAGATGTTGCCCGGGCCATCCAACAGACCGATCGCGCCGTTCACGCCGCCCTTGAGCACCATCATCTATCCCGCTGGCACCCCGCCTCGACGGCTCCCTACAATCAGGATCTTGAACTTCGTGTCAGCGAAGACGGCACGATAACGACCATGCCGTTTCCCTGCAGGCACACCAATGAGGACGCGTGGATCAACGTCGATCTGGGTGTGCCTCTGCACATCCAACCCGTTGAATGGCGCGCCTGGCAGCAGAGCAAATCGCCGGATCCTCACCAGTCGTCGATTTTAGCTCCCGAGACACAGGCCGCCCGCCGATTGGAGCAGTGGGGCCAGTTGCACGGGCGGCCCAATGAAGTCCCGGAGCGCTTTTCCGCCAAACCGCAGAAGTGAACGAGCAACCTTCGGCGAGCGTGAAGCTGTTTCGGCGAAAGCGTTTGTCGCAAACGATTATCCATCGTGCGTCCCTGGCTGGTCAGATCGGCGCTTGGCTTGATGCAAATCAATCGGGCGGTCCGACCGAAGGGCTAGTTTGCAAACGAGCCCAGCCGGGCCGGTGATCGCTACAGTGGAGTGAATTTCATGAGAATGATTTCATTGGCAATTGGTATCTTGACCGCCGTTACCGCTACCGAGGCGTCAGCGCAATACGTCAACCTCACCGGCAAATATACATGCACCCAGCTGTGCCGGATGGGCCTCGTCGGCAATCCGGCCTATGTGACGCAGAACGGCCCTGAGCTAAATCTCCTGAACGAGGCCGGCGAGGCTTCCCGTGCCTGGCCCGACTGGTACGCACCGGCCACCCGGATCTGGATTGAACGCTACGACTATGGCGCTGTCTATTCGCCCGATGGCATGCTCATCCAGTTCGACAACGGCACGATCTGGGTGCGCGACTTGGGTCTGCCGCCGCCTCCGCCGCCTCCGCGGCGTCGCAGGTAGGACGCAGCCTGGCGATCGCTGATCTCTGAACTTCAAGAAGGTGAACGGACGGAAAGCGCAATGTCCACTTTCCAACTCAGTCTTGTATCGCCCGCGAAGCTGCTCTTTGCCGGCCAGGTCGATCAGGTCGACTTGCCCGGGGCCGAGGGTGACTTCGGCGTTCTCGCCGGTCA
Organism: Bradyrhizobium sp.; assembly: GCA_052143915.1. GTDB lineage: Bacteria > Pseudomonadota > Alphaproteobacteria > Rhizobiales > Xanthobacteraceae > Bradyrhizobium. The sequence continues at coordinate 1,431 of JBKQRS010000374.1, read as the reverse complement.
CGCGCCGGTCGTTGCGGCGCTGCGTCCAGGGATCGTGACCGCAATGGCGGGGACACTCCGCGAGAGATTCGTTGTGTTCGGCGGCTTGGCCGAGTTTTCGCAGGCCGAGCTCACGATCCTGGCAGATGCGGCGACGTCTGCAGAAGACGTCGATCTGGCTGAACTCAAGACCAGGATCGAGGAGATGCAGGAAGATTTGACGAAAACACTGCCCGGCGACGAACTCGATCGCGCCGTTGCGCTACTCGATCAATACAAGTCCATCCACATCAACTTGGCTCCAGCAACCGCCTTCTAACCAGGATGCAATCAGGACTGAACGCATGACAACCTTCGACAAACGTGAACAGGGCTTCGAAGCCAAATTCATCCATGATGAAGAGCTGAGATTCAAGGCAACGGCAAGATGCAACAAAATGCTGGGTAACTGGGCTGCGGCACATCTCGGCCTGACGGGAGACGCTGCAGTGGCCTACGCAAATGAACTCGTCACCGAGGATCTGGTGAGCCAAACCGGCAATGCCACCTTGCACAAGGTATCAAAAGACCTCGCGAAGAAGGGTATTTCGGAGCAGCAGGTGGCCCAGAGGATGCACGAGTTCCTTCACATCGCGCTGGAGCAGATTGAATCAGGGAAATGACGGAAATCAAGCAGGTTACTTCGAAAAGATAGAAAGGGGATTTGAAATGAAGACAAAGCTCCAAACGCTCGTTTGCGCTGTCGCGCTGGGTCTCATGGGGGCGGTTAGTCTCCCAACGCCGTCGCAGGCGGAAACCGGTTCGGTTCGCGTCGTGTTTACGAAAGGCGGATTCATTATAGGTGTCGGTGGGGGCCACGGCGTCCTGACATTCCGCGGGCACCATTATCCGTTCACGGTTTCCGGCATGAGCATCGGTGCAACGATCGGCGCATCGACCACCCAGATGGTGGGACGGGCTCTGCATTTGCACTCCCCCGGAGACTTCGCCGGCAGCTACAGCGCGATCGGCGCTGGCGGGGCGCTTGCCGGCGGTGCAGGCGGTGTCGCGCTGCAAAATGCAAGCGGCGTGGTCCTCGAGTTGCACGGCGTCAAGGTCGGCTTGGAGCTGTCCGCTGCCGTAGGCGGTGTCACTATCACCATGCAGTGACACCAATCCGTCGTGTCCGGCCGTGCGCCGGTGGTGGCTTAGGGGCGGCGCAAATTGTCCGTCAGAATATATGCGCTAACCAGAAGCACCCAGACGGGCAACACGGCGAAACTCCAGCCGACGTAGTAGCTGCCGATCAGAACCGCCAATGCCAGGAGGTATCCGATATAAGCGATCCAGCGGGGTGTGATGCCCGTATAAATCACAACCGTCGAGGTCGAGAACATGAACACGGCGCCCATTTTTATCGCGTATACGTTTGTAATGATATAGGCGGTGGCACGCGCAAAGTGAAAAGTTGCG
>JBKQRS010000373.1:0-13088 GCA_052143915.1 Bradyrhizobium sp. | reverse complement strand
CCGTCGAGCGGCTGATGGGCACCAAGGCGGAAGCTCGCTTTGCCTTCATTTCCGACAAGGCGGAGTTTGCCAGCGACGATCTGCTGGACGTCTAGCGGCCGGCCGGCCATTGGGGGGCTGAAAAACGGCCCCCTCCCTCGGCCTTTGAATTTACAGCGCTTTTTTCGCTTGTTGAGGTTAGCCGCCAGACCGTTTTCCGGCGTGTGTGCCCCCCCAGCAACAGCATTCTGGGCAAGACCCGCTATAAATATACCCTGAGATTCGGTGCATCTTGCACGCTTACCGCGCTAGAGGTCTGGGGATTTGAACATGAAGAAATTGGTGCTGGCTTTGACAGCGATCGCAGCGTTCAGCGGTTCGGCTCTCGCAGCTGACCTTCCCGCCCGGACTTATTCAAAGGCTCCGGTGTACGAGCCGACCCCGAGCTGGACTGGCTTCTACATCTTCGGTGGTGGCGGTGGCGGATTGTGGGACGCCAACACGGGTGTCGTCACCACGGGTACGGGCACTTGCATCCTCTGCACCAACCAGAAGCAGGGTGGCGACGGTTGGTTTGGCACGGTCGGTGCCGGGTATGATTGGCAGTTCTCAGGTGATTGGGTTGCCGGCCTCTTCGCCGATGGCCAGTTTGGCAGCATCAAGGGTTCGATCCAGGATCAGGGTCCGTATGTTACTGGTTGGGAGAAGAACAAGGATAGCTATGCGGTCGGTGTCAGGCTGGGCTACCTGGTCGCCCCGACGGTTTATTCCTATGTCAACGCCGGATACAGCGGATCCGATTGGTCGGGTACTACCCTGCTGACTACGCAGACTGGTCTTGCCTCTGGCACTCACACCAATTCGTTTAGCCAAAATGGCTGGTTCATCGGCGGTGGCGTTGAGAACAAGTTGGCGCTCTTTAGCTTCCTGGGTCCCAATTGGTTCATGAAGACCGAATATCGTGCGGCCTATTACAACACCAAGAACATCAGCGAGCTCTCCGATGTCAGCGGCCTACCGATTGGCCGCGACATCACCTTCAACCCCATGGTGCAAACCATCAGCACCTCGCTGGTCTATCGCTTCAACTGGACCGGCCCCGTAGTCTCGAAATACTGATTTGATACCGAGATCGAAAGCAAAAGCCCCGGCACCGTCCGGGGCTTTTTTGCGTGTCTTCAACGAAGCCTGCTTGCTCGATTCGATCTGACAGACCTGCCTTGGCATCCAGCTATGGCGGCCGCCAGCGGGACCTGGGCAACCGCATCTCTCGGTGTCCGAGCAATCCTGTTTCGTTATCGCGCGGCCCCGCATCTCGCAGGAGGCCATCGCATCACGCCTTGCCGGCGCGGCTAGCTTTGTATTCGATCGAAAGCTACGCTCCGCCGTCGCGAGGTTTTCCAAGGGGCCACGGACGAACAAGAGGCCGTCCTGGAATTATCTCGGACTGCAACGACAAACCACCAACAGAGGAAAACCCATGCGCACCCTGCTCCTGATCCTGGGCCTTCTCGCACTCGCCATCGGGCTTCTGTGGATCGGTCAGGGCACCGGCATGATCACCTGGCCGCAATCGAGCTTCATGATCAGGCAGATCCAATGGGCCGGATATGGCGCGGCCCTCGCCGCCCTCGGGCTGATCCTGATCTGGCAGAGCAAGCGCTAATCTAAGGAAATCACCGTGAAGGGCTTTATCAATGGGCGTCGTAGACAGAGCAGTCGCGCCAAATCCCCGCGGCTGCCGACCGATCGTGCTGCAATCAGCCCGGCGACGCCGGCGAATGCACATGCTCGGGGCGCACGCCGAGCGCGACGAACCGCGCGGTGATGCCCTGTAGCCAAGGCAGCGCGTTGACAGCGCGGGCAAACAAGGGAGGGCGAAGCGGTTGGTCGCCGGGCTTGAGGGCGATGCTGATGATATTGTTCTGGACGGCGACCTGCATGGCCTGCGTCATTCGCACCGGGAATTCGCGCCGGCGGCGCACGGCGTCGAGTTCGTCTTCGGATGGACAGCCGCTGGTAAGTCTTGCGGCCAGCAGGTTTGCGGTGGCGACCGCATCCTGGATCGCGAGATTGACACCGACGCCGCCAACCGGCGACATCGCGTGCGCGGCGTCTCCGATGCACAGCAGCCCTTCTCGCGTCCAGCGCCTCAACCGGTTGATTGCCACCGTCAGCAGCTTCACGTCATCCCAGGTCTTCACGTCGGCGATTCCCGACGCCAGGATCGGCGCCATGCCCATCACATCGTCGCGAAATGCATCCAGCCCGCGCGCCTTGACTGAATCATACTGTCCCTTCGCGATCACATAGGCGCATTGCCAATATTCGCCGCGGTCGAAGGTGACCAGCATCTTGCCGGCCTCGACCCGCGCAAACAGGCTCTCGCTTTCGTTCGCACGCTTGCCGGCGCGAAACCACAGCACGTCCATCGGCGCCCCGATCTCATCCACCTCGAGGTGGGCGCATTGCCGCACGATCGAGTGCCGGCCGTCACATCCGATCGTGAGCTCGCTGCGGATTTCGACCGGTCCTTCCGCGGTATCGGCATGGACGCCAACAACCTTGTCGCCCGACCAGATCAGATCGGTCGCGTCGGCATTCATCATGACCTTGAGCGAGGCAAATCGCCTGCCGCTCTCGCGCAGGAAATTGAGAAAGTCCCATTGCGGCATGAAGGCGACGAAGGGGTATTTGGCTTTCAGCCGGCTGAGATCGGCGATGCGAATCGATGACGCACCGAATTTGCCGTCCATTTTTTGCAGTTGTTGATGCGGAAGCTTGAGGAAGCCGTCGATCAGGCCCAACTCGTCCATCACCTGCAAGGTCGAAGGGTGCACGGTATCGCCGCGAAAATCCCGGAAGAAGTCGGCGTGCTTCTCCAGCACCAGCGTCTCGATACCCGCCCGTCCCAGCAGATATCCCAGCATCATGCCGGCGAGACCGCCGCCGACGATGCAGCATCGGGTCGTAACCGTGCGCCGGATCGGTCGCGCCGCAGAGGTGCCTGCGTCCATGATCTGTATGTCCTAGCGGCGGAAACTCTTGATCTCCGATACACTACCGTCGCGGTACGTCAACTCCACAGAGACGAATTGGTTCGAAGGCGAAAGTTTCAGATAGGGCTTGGCTTCGTAGGGAATAGCGCTGGGATCCTTCATGTCGCAGGGCGGCATTGGCAGCACCCGGTCCGGCACCGCGGTATCGATGCCGATGCGAACCTCACGGATCGCGCAGCGATACGACATCAGATGCGTGTAATAGACCAGCAGCCCGTTGAACTCACGAAACGACAGCCAGCTGGTCGCGGTCATGTCGAGGATCTTTCGCTGGTCATGAATCAGCGCGGCTTCCGGATCGAACTTGATCGGAAACGGCCCCTGCAATTCGCCTGACGTATCGATGTAGCGGACCTGGATCGTCGCCGCCGACGCATCGGCCGCCAGTTCGACCGACGGGTTGGGCATCCGCTTGCGGGTGCGCGGATCGAGCGTGTCGAGGAATCCGGTTTCGCGGAAGTCGCCGCTATCCCCCATCCGCCATGAAATCCCGAGCGTCGGATCGGCGATCGAGAACACCACCGTCCAGCCGCCATTGTGGCGGGAGAACATCGCGATCGGCGCGTTGACGGAATCCTCTTTCGGCAGCCGCGGCACCGACACCGGCGGCAATGCCGCGACCTTCTGCGGCGGCTCGACCGGCTTTGTCGCTTCGTTGGGCGCTTCGGCATGCGCTTCCGCCACGCCGTTCAAGAACACGTCGTCGACCATTTGGTCGAAATAGACCGGGATCTGCTTGTGGCTCACGGTCTCGGCCATCTCGCTGACGATGCGGCGGGTATGCTGGGCGACCTGAACCAGGTTCTCGCCGGGTTGCAGCAGTTCCTTCGCAAACGTCCGCGTGAACACCGAATTGGGATTGTCATCGTTGTTCGACAGACGGTCGAGCGCGGTCTGGCGGGGGCCTGCCGAAAACACCGAGAACACACCCTCCGGCAATTGCGTCATCGGCGCAAGCCCACCGCCTCCGGCCACCGCGCGGGTCCCCGCCCGCTCGAACGGATTGTTGCGGCAGGCATCGAACACCAGGATCGCGGTGCGCACCTTCTTGTTCTGCAGCCGCTCGATCACGCGGTCGGCGAGCACTGAAGCATCGCGCACCAGTTCTTCCTGGCCCTCGGTCGCGGCCGGCACATCGGTCGGCAGCAGGAAATTCTGGCCTGCGATCTCAAAGCCGTGTCCGGCGTAAAAGAAGAACGCGGTATCGCCGGGCTCGACCGCCTTGTCGAAGGCGAGCAAGGTTTCGCTGAACGCCTGCCGGGTCTGGTTCTCCGCCACCATCACGGAAAAGCCGAGCTGTTTGAGGGTCTCGCCCATGGTGCGGGCGTCGTTGACCGCCTTCTGCAGCTTGGGAACGTTTTTGTAGTCGTTGTTGCCGATCACGAGCGCAACGCGCTTTTCCGCGTGCGCGGGCGCAGCGATCGCCAATAACGACGCCGCGATACTCACGGCCAATGCGGCCCTCAACGACAGCCAGCTCTTCATCCGTCTTCCCCGCCTTGCATGATGCTATCAACCGTTCGTACCGCCCGTGCGGTAGTCGGCAAGGATTCGATGCCGGTTCAATTGTGGCCTGCCCGCCGCCACCTCGGAGAGCGAGTTTTCCGACCTCAACCGCGGCCATACGGGCAAGGGCGTTGTGCGGTACCAGTGGTAATTCCGCAGCATTGATGCAAAAACATTAAGCTTTTTCAATGCTTCCCGTGCGTGCTCCATTGACTTTGGCCAATTCGCGCCTATGTTCCGGCCTTGACGCGGCCCGGTATCGAAACGCGATATCTTGATCAAGCCGCCTGTCTGCGTATCCGAAAATCCCGTGCAAATCTGCGTGCCGTTCCGGGGTTGAGCGCGACAGTCTTTTTCGAGATTCCAAGCGGCGGTATCTACCAGAGGCTCAATGTCTTTTTCCCATCTCGGCTTGTCCGATAAGGTGCTCGCCGCCGTCGCGGCCACCGGTTACACCACCCCTACCCCCATTCAGGAACAGGCGATTCCCCATGTTCTGGCCCGCCGGGACGTCCTCGGCATCGCCCAGACCGGCACCGGCAAGACCGCTGCCTTCGTCCTTCCCATGCTCACCATGCTGGAAAAGGGCCGCGCCCGCGCCCGGATGCCCCGCACCCTGATCCTCGAGCCGACGCGCGAGCTCGCCGCCCAGGTCAAGGAGAATTTCGACCGATATGGCGCCGGGCAGAAGCTCAACGTCGCGCTCCTGATCGGCGGCGTTTCGTTCGGCGACCAGGACACCAAACTGACCCGCGGCGTCGACGTGTTGATCGCAACGCCGGGCCGGCTGCTCGACCACACCGAGCGCGGTGGATTGCTGCTTACCGGCGTCGAACTGCTCGTCATCGACGAAGCCGACCGCATGCTGGACATGGGCTTCATTCCCGACATCGAGCGCATCTGCAAGATGATCCCCTTCACCCGGCAGACGCTGTTCTTCACCGCGACGATGCCGCCCGAAATCCGCCGCATCACCGAAACCTTCCTGCATAATCCCGAGAAGGTCGAAGTGTCCCGTCCGGCAACGACCGCCGTCGGCGTATCCCAGTTCCAGATCAGCGTCGGCCGCGAGCCGCATGAGAAGCGCGAGGTGCTGCGGCGCCTGCTCCGCGACGCCAAGGATCTGCAGAACGCGATCATCTTCTGCAACCGCAAGCGTGAAGTGGCGCTGCTGCACAAGTCGCTGCAGAAGCATGGCTTCAGCGTCGGCGCCCTGCACGGCGACATGGATCAGTCGGCGCGCACCGCCGCGCTCGATCAATTCCGCAAGGGCGAAATTCCGCTCCTGGTCGCTTCCGACGTCGCCGCCCGTGGTCTCGATATTCCCGCCGTCAGCCACATCTTCAATTTCGACGTTCCCCATCATGCCGACGACTACGTGCACCGCATCGGCCGCACCGGGCGCGCAGGCCGCACCGGCACCGCGATTTCCATCGTTACCCCGCTCGATCAAAAATCCATTGTCGCAATCGAGAAGCTGATCGGGCAAGGCATTCCCCACGCGGACGGTGGCGCCCAAAGCCAGCCGGCCGAGCGCACGGCAGACTCGCCTAGCGGCGAGCAAGCGCGCGAAACCACCCGAGAAGGTGCAAGAGACGGCGGAAGAGAAGGTGGACGGGAAGGCTCACGCGGCGGCCGCAAGCCGCGCCGTGAGCGCGAACCCCGGCGCAACGGCGGCGGCCGCCATTCGGGCCCGCAGCCGCAAGCCGCGCCGGCAGCATTCACGCCGCCCGCCGCTCCGCCTGCGTCACGCACGCCTTCGATCGGCCGGACACCTGCACCGCAAACTGAACCGTCATCGTCAGAGCCTGCCGATCACTCGCATCTCCCGGCGTTCCTGTTGCGACCGGTTCGCGCCCGCGTCTGAACATTAAATTTCGCAACTGCGAAGGCCGGCGGGAAACCCGTTTACGGGTCCTTCATCAACCTCCCTTAACTTGTCGCCGATATTTTAATGATTGGCGCGGAAGCGGGCAGCGCTGTCCGCCGTTTGGGGACGTGATCAGTGCTCGACGAACATGAACGCACGATGGCCTTCGCCGAACTTGCGCTGGGCCAGATCAGATCGCTGCGGCAAACCGCAGTCCCCCGCAATTATGAAATCTGGTACGTCTACGCCACCGGCTACAATGCACCTCTCAACAAGATCATCAACGAGACCCTGGCGCGCAACGGCAAGCTGACCGAAGCCGATCTCGAGCAGATCTACGAGACCTACCTTTCCCACATCAAGACCACCGATCGCATCGACAAGGTCGGCGCACGCGTGATCGGCGAGATCGACGACGTGATGCGGCTGATCGGCGATGCACTGAGCATGTCGGCCAGCTATGACGCCAGCCTGTCCGGGGCGACCAAAGAACTCGCCATCGCCGAGAGCCGCGACCACGTCAAGAAGATCGTGGTATCGCTGGCGAAATCGACCCGCGAGATGCGCGATACCAACAAGGCGCTGGAAGAACGGCTCACGCTGTCGAAATCGGAAATCAGCAATCTCCAGCAGAGCCTCGAGGCGATCCGGGCCGAAAGCCTGACCGATCCCCTCACCGGCCTTGGCAACCGCAAATATTTCGACCGCTCGATCGATATGGCGGTTCAGAATGCGCTGGCGACCGGCGAGCCGCTTTCGCTGTTGATGTTCGACATCGACCACTTCAAATCGTTCAACGACTCCTATGGCCATCTCACCGGCGATCAGGTGCTGCGGCTGGTCGGCATGTCGCTGAAGCAGACCATCAAGGGCCAGGATATCACCGCCCGCTACGGCGGCGAGGAATTCGCGGTCGTGCTGCCCAACACCGCGCTGCGCCAGGCGCTGACGGTTGCCGATCACATCCGCCGAGCCGTGATGTCGAAGGAATTGAAGAAGAAATCCACCGGCGAAATTCTCGGCCGCGTCACCATTTCGGTCGGGGTGTCGATGCTGAAGCCGGGCGACGATACCGATTCACTGATCGAACGCGCGGACGCCTGTCTCTACGCCGCCAAGCGCAACGGCCGCAACCGCGTTGTCTGCGAAGCCGACCCGGAATACGTCGCCGAGGCCCAGAGCCAGGTCGCCTGAGATTAAACCTTATGGAGAGGAGCGCCGAAGGCGCGTCTCCGGACGATGCTCCGCATCGCCTTGAGAACCATGAGGCCACCTCGCTCGCCGCCATCCTTCGAGACGCGCGTGGGCGCGCGCTCCTCAGGATGAGGGCCTCTTTCGCGGCGCCTCCTTCTGCGCTGACCATTTTTTCTTCACCGCGGATTTCTTGACTACCGGCGTTTTTGCTTTGGCCTTCTTGGCGGGCGCCTTGGCACCTTTGCGCGTCCTTGGACGCTTGTGGAGCGCCGCGCGCTGCGCCGCAGCCAAAGACGCCCTCGCCCAGGCAGCCAACTCCTCGGAATCATCGAATAGCCGCGCCGGCAATTGCCAGTACGAGTTGACGGTGACGGTCTTCGCCGTCGTTCTCTGTTGATACTGAAACGGCCTCGATCCCTCGGCTTCGAATTGCGGGATGTTTTGTTCGTCGGCGCGGAAATAGAGACCGGCCCGCAGCGCCAGCGCAAAATTGATTCCGTCGGCGGAAATGCCGAAGCCGGAAAACATCCGGCGGATCGTCACGGGACCGAAATCGGCAAACAGGTCGATCAGGAAATCGCGGTCCATGGATGTTGGCTCAGCGCGAGTATAGCCATGCGGCTCATCATCGCAACGATACCACTTACCTCATCGCGAGCCAACGGGTCGCGCGAATGCGTGCCCGGTGACAGGCTCCGCGAAGATTCCATGGAGCAACAAAGCTGCATTGCTTCGTCGCTGATGCTCCCTTGCGCAAACGCTTCGCGTTTGTCGCAATGACGGGGTGAGTTATGAGCGGTTAACCCTCGGCCTTCGCAGGCGTCAGTTGCACGGACTCGCCGCAGCCGCAGGCGCCGGTCTGGTTCGGGTTGTTGAAGATGAACTGGGCCTGCATCTTGTCGGCCTTGTAGTCCATCTCGGTGCCGAGCAGGAACAGCACAGCCTTGGGATCGATCAGGATCTTCACGCCCTTGTCCTCGACGATTTCATCGGTCGGGCGGACATCGTGGGCATATTCGACGGTATAGGATTGCCCGGCGCAGCCGCCATTCTTGATGCCGACCCGCAAGCCCACGATCTCGGAATCGGCGCGCCTGGTCAGTTCGGTAATGCGCGCGGCGGCGGCCTCCGTCAGTTTCATCACCTGCGGACGGGGGCGCGGTTTCGCTTTGGCGACGGGGGTTGGTGAGACGGGGGTCATGTCAGTCATCTATTCAATCCTCGCAGCGTATCAATGCTGCTTCCTGCAATTGCGCTCAACTTCGCGGCATCGGAACTTTGCAACGCAACGCTTCACCACATATTGAGAACGAGGCGGGCCTCGTCGGACATCCGGTCCGGCGTCCACGCCGGATCCCACACCAGATTGACATTGACGATGCCGACACCGGGAACGCTGGCGATCGCATTCTCCACCATCGTCGGCAATTCGCCCGCCGCCGGGCAGTTCGGGGTGGTCAGCGTCATCATGACGTCAACGCTGCGATCGTCCTTGAGGTCGACCTTGTAGATCAGGCCGAGCTCATAGATATCGGCCGGAATTTCCGGATCGAACACGGTTTTCAGCGCGGCCACGATTTCGCCGCCGAGCCGCTCGGTTTCCTCCGGCGGCAACGCCGAACGGGTTTCCATGTTGCTGGTCTTGACTTCGAGATCCTTGGTTTCGACAGTGTCGGTCATGAGAACAATTCCCGCGCCTTGATCAGCGCCTGTGCCAGATGGTCGACTTCTTCGCGTGTATTATACATTCCGAACGAGGCCCGGCACGTCGCCGTCACGTTGAACCGCTCTAAAAGCGGCATCACGCAATGGGTGCCGGCGCGCACCGCGATGCCCTGGCGATCGATCACGGTTGCGATGTCATGAGGGTGCGCGCCCTTCATCTCGAACGAGATCACCGGTCCCTTGCCGCGCGCGGTGCCTATCATTCGCAGCGAATTGATTTCGCGCAGCCGCCCCTCGGCATAGGTCAGAAGATCATGCTCATGGGCGGCGATGCGTTCCTTGCCGATCGAGTTGACGTAATCGATCGCCGCACCAAGCCCCACGGCTTCCACAATCGCCGGCGTCCCCGCCTCGAATTTGTGCGGCGGGTCGCCATAGGTGACCCAGTCCCTCGCGACCTCGCGGATCATCTCGCCGCCGCCATTGTAGGGCCGCATCGCCACGAGATGCCCGTGCTTGGCATAGAGCACGCCGATGCCGGTCGGCCCGTACAGTTTGTGGCCGGTGAAGACGTAGAAATCAGCGTCGATGTCCTGCACGTCAATCACGAGGTGAACGGCGGCCTGGCTGCCGTCGACCATGACCGGGATGCCCCGGTTATGGGCGATCTTCACCACGTCCTTGACCGGCACGATGGTGCCGAGCGCGTTCGACATCTGGGTGATCGCCACCAGCTTGGTTCGCGGCGTCAGCAGCTTTTCGAATTCGTCGATCAGGAAATTGCCTTCGTCGTCCACCGGCGCCCATTTGATGACCGCGCCATGGCGCTCCCTGAGAAAATGCCAGGGGACGATGTTGGAGTGGTGCTCCATGATCGAGATCACGATCTCGTCGCCGGCCTTGATGTTCGGCTCGCCCCAGGAGGAGGCCACGAGGTTGATCGCTTCCGTCGCATTGCGGGTGAAGACGATCTCTTCGGTCCGCGCGGCGTTGATAAATTTCGCCACCTTGGCGCGGCCGCCCTCATAGGCTTCCGTCGCGGCATTGGCGAGGTAATGCAGGCCCCGATGCACGTTGGCATATTCGGTCTTGTAGGCCAGCGTCATGCGGTCGAGCACCGCATTCGGCTTCTGCGCGGAAGCGGCGTTGTCGAGATAGACCAGCGGCTTGCCGTAGACCTTCAGCGCCAGCGCGGGAAAATCCTCCCGCACCCGGGCGACGTCATAGGAACCGTTTGCGACCGCTGGATGCATGGTCATCCCCGTTCCGCCAGCCAGCGTTGCGCGGTCGAGGTCGCGATCTCGCGCAAGGCATCGCTGGCAATCTGCTCGATCGCCTCGCCGACAAACGCCTGGATCAGCAGCGCCTGTGCCTCCTTCTCGGAAAGGCCGCGCGCGCGCAGGTAAAACAGCAAGCTGTCGTCGAGCGCGCCCGTGGTCGCGCCATGACCGCAGGTCACATCGTCGGCGAAGATCTCCAGTTCCGGCTTGTTGTCCGCCTCGGCCTCGTCGGACAGCAGCAGCGCCCGCGTCATCATCTTGGCGTCGGTTTTCTGGGCGTCGGGGCGAACGATGATGCGCCCCTGAAACACCGAATGCCCGCGATCGTCGACCACCGAGCGGAAGATTTCACGGCTCGTGCAGTTCGGCACGGCGTGATCCAGAAACAGCGTGGTGTCGGCATGCTGGCGGCCGTTCAGCAGATTGACGCCATTGATGCTGACCTCGGCGCCTTCGCCGGCAAACGTGACGTATCCCTGATAACGGCTGGTGCCGCCGCCGCTCGTCATGTTGAACGTGTTGAGACGGGCTTTGGCGCCGACCGTGACGATCGCGGTGGATATATTGATCGCATCCGGCGCATCGACCATCAGCCGTACATGTTGCAGCTCGGCACCCTCGCCGAGCCAGACGATGACCGCGTCGTTTACCTGATAGGATTGCGCGCCGCCGGCGGCAACAAAACTCTCCAGCAACGTCGCCCGCGCGCCCTTGCCGACCGTCAGGAACGAGCGGGTATAGACCGCAGCCGACGGCCGCGTCGCGACATGCACGACATGCAGCGGCCTGGTGAGCGTCGCCCCTTTGGCGACCGTGATCAGTGCGCCATCGGTTGCCATCGCCGCGTTCAGCGAGATCATCGGGCCCGAGACCGCGCCGTTGTCCAGCAAATCGGCGCTGGCTTCCTTGCCGGTTTGCTCGAGCACGTCGCGCAGCGTCCGCAGCCGGACGCCGGCCTCCAGGGCCGTCAGATTTGATAGCGTCGGCGCCAATATACCGTCGACCAGCACCACGCGCTGCGCATCCGCCGTTGCGACCGATTTAAGCGCCGCCTCGGCGCGCTGCAGCGCTGCCGCATCCGGTGCTATGGCAAGCGGAAGTACCTCGCGCATCAGCGCCCGCAGATCGGTGTATTTCCATTCCTCGATCCGCCGGTGCGGCAGCCCTGCGCGCTGGTAAGCCTCAAAAGCTTCTTTGCGCGCCTCCGCGACCGGGCCGGCGCCGGGCAGCCGGTTCCGCGCGGCCGCGAAGATATCGCCCAGCGCGCTTGCGGTGTCGGTTTTTGCCAGTGCAAGATTCATCATCAATTCCGTCTTGAATTCCGCTCTCGCCGTCAGGCAGCGTCCTCGAACTGCGCGTAACCGGAAGCCTCGAGCTCCAGCGCCAATTGCTTGTCGCCACTCTTCACCACGCGGCCTTTCGACATCACGTGCACGAAGTCCGGCACGATGTAGTTGAGGAGCCGCTGATAATGCGTGATCACCACCATCGCGCGCTTGGGCGAACGCAGCGCGTTGACGCCGTCGGCGGCGATCCGCAGCGCATCGATATCAAGGCCGGAATCCATTTCGTCCAAGATGCACAGGCTCGGCTCGAACAGCGCCATCTGCAGGATCTCGTTGCGCTTCTTCTCGCCGCCGGAGAAGCCGACATTGACGCCGCGGCGGAGCATGTCCTGCGGAATGTTCAGGCTGTTGGCGACTTCGCGCACCTTCTTCAGAAAGTCCGGGGTCGAGAATTCGCTTTCGCCGCGCGCCTTGCGCTGGGCGTTCAGCGCGGTGCGCAGGAAATTCATGGTCGCGACACCGGGAATCTCGACCGGATACTGGAACGCGAGGAACACGCCCTTGGCGGCGCGCTCGTCGGGCGGCATCTCGAGCAGGTTCTCGCCCTTGAACAGGATCTCGCCGCCTGAGACCTCGTAGCCGGGCTTGCCGGCGATGACGTGGGAAAGCGTCGATTTGCCGGAGCCGTTCGGCCCCATGATCGCGTGCACCTCGCCCTCGTTCACGGTGAGCGAAAGCCCATGGAGGATCTCGCGATCCTCGACACGAACCTGCAGATTCTTGACTTCGAGTAGTGGCATTAGTCTGAAACCCTGTTCTCGGTATTGCTGGCCGGCTAAATCCGAACGCCTTCGGGGGCTGTGTAAGTTTGATCAACAACGTTGCCGGTGTTGCGAACGCCGGCCGGTTCAAAGATGATGATCTCCGCTTCCTCGTCCGCGGCGGTCCGATGTTCCACGCCGCGTTTCACGACAACGGCCTCGCCGGGTCCGAGATCGACGATCCGGTCGCGGAACTCCACGCGAAACCGTCCCTTCCAGACCAGGAAAAACTCGTCCTCGGCGTCGTGCTTGTGCCAGGGAAATTCGCCCTGAACCTTCACCAGCTTGACGTCCTGTTCGTTCAACGATGCGATCGTCTTTGGTCGCCAATGCTCTGCGAACAATGCAAACTTCTCGTCGAGGCTAATTTTTCCGGACATCGCTCAGCCCACGCTGCCTTCCAGCGAGATCGAGATCAGCTTCTGCGC
>JBKQRS010000372.1:0-4612 GCA_052143915.1 Bradyrhizobium sp. | reverse complement strand
TTGTGGCTACTCCGCGGGCGCTACGCCGACTGCAGCCGTATTTCCCTGCATCGCGAGTGAGCCGATCACCAGCGCGGCAACGATCGCCGCCCCGCCGATCGCCCAAAACACCGCTTCCGGACCTCCTGTCGCCTGCTGCAGCAAACCGATAACATAGGGTCCAAGAATGGCGCCGACGCGCCCCACTCCCAGTTCCATGCCGACGCCGCTGGCGCGAAAGCCTGTCTCGTAGGAATTGGCGGTGAAGTTGTTGAGGACGTGCTGGGCGCCAATAACGCAGAAACCGGCGATCGCCACGATCCCCAGATTGAACCCGTGTCCATTGACGAACACCAGCGCGCCGACCGCGAGGCCACCGATGGCCCACCACCCACCAAGTAGACGTGGCGTGCTGGCAAATCCCCGGTCAGCCAGCACGGCAAGCGCAAGGCCGCCGAAAAAGGACGTGGCCTGCATCAGCGCGCCAAAGCCGAATGAGGCAGCAAAGGTCTCACCGCGCTTGAGCATGACGGTCGGAATCCAACCGGTAAGCCCGAAGATCGCAAACAGGCTGAGGAACGCGGTGAGCCAGATCGTCAGCGAGACCCGGCGATAGCGCGGGGTCAACAGTGCCGCGATGGTGTTTTGCCGCGCGGATTTCTCCACTATCCGAAACGAAGCGCTCTGATAGACCGCGCCCCGCTCCGGGCGCAGCTGCGACAGCAGCGCTCGCAATGCCTCGACGCGCCCGTGCGTTGCCAAGAACTTCGGGCTTTCCGGCAGCACGGCGTGTACGACGATCGTCAGCGGTATCGACAGCGCTCCCGCAAAATAGAGAATTTGCCAGCCATATTGCGGTGTCAGGAAAACGCCGACCAGGCTTGCAAACACGCCGCCGAGCGACCAGCCGAGCGTCACGCCCCACAACGAGAAGCGGTTGCTGACGCGTCGTGGCGCAAGTTCGTTGATGTAGGTAGTGCCGAGCGGCAGAAGGACACCGAGGCCGAGGCCGGTGAGAAATCTCAGTGCGCAAAAGCTCAGGAAATCGGTGGCAAGCAAAGCCGTCAGAAGCGTGAAAATATTGACGATCCAGAGGCCGGCCAGAAGCGTGCTCCTCCGCCCAAGACGATCCGCCGCCATCCCGTGGCCCATCGCGCCGAACAGAAAGCCGACCAGACCGGAACTGACCAGAAGCCCAGCCTGGCTCGGAAGCAATCCCCAAGGCTGCATCACGTAATGAATGACGTATGCCGGATTGAACGTGTCGTAACCGTCGAACAGGGTAATCAGCGAGACCAGAACACCGAGCACTTTGTGCAAGGGAGTAACGGCCGCATTTGCCAGCTCGTCATGGACGTCGATTTCGGGTCGTGAACTCATGGCATCCTCCCCTTGGTGACCGTCTGCTCTTCGGCAGATTTATTTGGCGGGTTGATCGAGCTTGAACAGCACCCTTGCATTGTCGCGGCCGATCTTTTGCCGATCCGCTTCCGCGATCGGCGCCCCATCGAACCAGTTTGACGCGTGGTCGATATTCTCGAAAGGCCAATCGGTCGAAAAAAGAATTCGATCGGCGCCGATTTCCAGCATGGCATCGATGAGCGTCTGTGTCCGGAAATTCCCTGACGTCGTGATGTAGAAATTGTCGCGGAAATAGTCGGCGATCTTGCGCTTGGCGGGATAGCGGTTTTGTTCGCGCATCCACTTGTTGTGGTTGTCGATCCGCCACATCGAATACGGCAGCCCCTCCCCCATGTGCCCGATGATGATGTTCAGCCGCGGATAGGCGTCGAACAATCCCGATCCCATCAGTCTGAGCGCATGAACGGCCGTTTCCTGCCCGAACGCCCAGGACGGCCCCAACAGCCACCGGTGACCGTCGTAAATCGCAGCATCTTTGGGAAGAGGATTCCGGGGGTGAAGATAGAACGGCACATCCAGCCGTTCGACCTCTGCCCAGAACGGCCAATAGGCCTTGAGGTCGTAATAGACTCCGGATTCACTGTCATTGACCTGGCTGAAGCCGTTCACCAGCGCGCCGCAAAAGCCCAGTTCGCGCACGCACCGTTCGAGCTCCCGAGCCGCCAGGTCGGGGCTCTGCATCGGCAGCGCCGCCAGTCCCCCAAAGCGTTTCGGCTCGCGTTGAATCTGCTCGGCCAGAAAATCATTCGCCCGACGCGATATTTCTCCAGCCTTCTTTCGATCGGGTATCGCCTGCACGGCCGGAGCGTTCAGGGAAAGCAGCATCACCTCGATGCCGTGTGAATCCATCTCCCGCAGGCGACGGTCCTGGATATCGAGCAGTCGGGCCTTCAGTTCAGGCCAGTCGGCCTCGGGGGAAAACCCGGCGCTGTCCTGGAGCGTTTCCTCGATCGCGAAATGCTCTTCGAGGGCTACTTTTCCATGCATCGCGGAGGCCTCCTTGTTCTTTGCCTGACGTGATCAGACGAGACGGCCTCATAACTTGTCAACGGTAATGTTGCAAATGCAAATGATGTCATGACAAATATCGTCTCGACAAGATTGCGTGACACCTGCGCAACGATTGGCCGCTGTCCCGGATAGCACTCATGGTGCCGGAAAGAAGGGATCGCGGCGGCGCGCGGGCCCCACCCTCGACATCAACCGAACATTGCGTTTATCCTTGGAGCCATGACCGAACACGATCATCATCACCATCACGACCATTCGGAACTGTCAGAAACGGAATTGCGCGTGCGTGCGCTCGAAACCATCCTGACCGAGAAGGGCTATGTCGATCCGGCCGCGCTCGATGCCCTCATCCAGGCTTACGAAACGAGGATCGGCCCCCACAACGGCGCGCGGGTTGTGGCCAGGGCCTGGTGCGATCCCGCCTTCAAGCGATTGCTGTTGGAGGACGCCACCAAGGCCGTGGGCACACTCGGTCACGTAAGCCGGGTCGGCGATCATCTCGTTGCCGTCGAGAATACGCCGCAGCGCCACAACATGGTCGTGTGCACGCTGTGCTCCTGCTATCCCTGGGACATGCTGGGGCTCCCTCCGGTCTGGTACAAGGCCGCCCCCTACCGCTCGCGCGCGGTCAAGGACCCGCGCGGCGTCCTCGCCGATTTTGGCGTGAGCCTGCCACGCCAACCCGAGATAAGGGTCTGGGATTCGACCGCCGAGACCCGCTTCCTGGTGCTGCCGATGCGCCCTGAAGGCACCGAGGGCTGGAGTGAACAGCAGCTCGCCGAGCTCGTGACGCGGGACTCGATGATCGGCACCGGGTTTCCCAATACGCCGGGAGCTCGATCGTGAACGGCGTACATGACATGGGCGGCATGGACGGTTTCGGCAAGGTCGAGGTCGAATCGAACGAGCCGATGTTTCACACCGAATGGGAGGGCCGCGTCCTGGCGATGGTACGCGCGATGGGTGCGGCCGGCGCTTTCAACATCGATACCTCGCGCTACTATCGGGAGACGTTGCCGCCCGACATCTATCTCGCCAGCTCGTACTACCAGAAATGGCTGCTCGGTCTCGAAGACATGCTGGTCGACAAGGGCTACATCACGGCCTCGGAGGTTGCGGCCGGTCACGCGACGGATCCGGCGAAGCCGCTCAAGCACGGCAAGTTCACGATCGCCGACGTCGAGCGCGTGATGGTGCGCGGCAAGTTCGGCCGCAACCCGCCCGCGCCGGCCAAATTCAAGCCGGGCGATCGCGTGCGCGCCAAGAACATGCATCCGGCAACCCACACGCGGCTGCCGCGTTACACCCGCGGCCATGTCGGCGTGGTCGAGCGTAACCTCGGCTGCAACGTCTTTCCGGACTCGGCGGCGATGGAAGCCGGCGAGAATCCGCAATGGCTCTACACCGTTGTGTTCGATGGGGCCGAATTATGGGGTCCGGACGCTGATCCCACCACCAAGATATCCATCGACGCATTTGAACCGTATCTGGAGGCAGCATGACGGAGGCTGCGGCGGCGCGTGCGACCGAAGCGCTCCCTGATATCCCTCGCGACGGCGAAGGACCGGTGTTTCGCGAGCCCTGGGAGGCGCAGGCTTTTGCGATGGCGCTGACGCTGCATGAGCGCGGCCTGTTCACCTGGACCGAGTGGGCCGCCGCGCTTGCCGATGAAATCAAACGTGCGCAGGCGTGCGGCGATCCTGACGATGGGACGACCTATTACCGGCACTGGCTCGCGACACTGGAGACGCTGGTCGCAGCGAAGGGTGTCGCGCCCTTCGAGACCCAGCATCGCTACCGCGACGCCTGGGATCACGCCGCCGACCGCACGCCCCATGGCAGGCCGATCGTATTGAGGCCGGAGGATTTCCAGGAAGTATGATGATGAACATATGAGCGCTGGCAGATAACCCGCGCACGCCAACTATTTTAAATTAATCTCGCGCCGTCTTCACGTTGTGTTGGCAAAGCATTACTCTGGCTTGGTACGCAATCATCCTTGCAGGCAGGAACGACATCATGAACACCGTGCCTCGCCACGTTGTGCAACTGGCGGCAATTTGCGCCTTTGCAATAGGTTCCCCACACCTCGCCTCAGCTTCTAGTTCGCAGAATGACGCAACGTTCCAATTAGCAATGGGACCGATGAGTGCCGCGCAAAAGAACCAGGGTACGCCGGGGAAATCCGACGAGGCGGTAG
>JBKQRS010000371.1:0-9322 GCA_052143915.1 Bradyrhizobium sp. | reverse complement strand
GCCATTGTCCCCTTGAGATAGGTCGGCGACCCCAGCTTTCCCGCAAGACGGGCATCTCATGCCGGCCGGTTCAAGCGCAGCTTTTTTTAACCGGCCTGGCCTAGGCTTCCAACAATCATGGATTTTCTATAGCGCCAAGCCAGGGGCTCAAAATGGCTATTTTCATCGCACTGAAACGCCCAGGACCGCCCGCGAGGGAGGTTTTGGTAAACCTCGACCAAATCTTGATGGTCCAACCAGGACAGGGCAGCGGGTCGGCAATTCTCTTTGGTCGGGAGCACCTTGTGACATTCGAAGAAGATCTTCCGACTGTGCTTCGACGGATTCAGAACGGTCCGTATGTGCAAATAGGCCAAGCATCAGCGCCGAAGTAGCGATCGGCGTCGACTGGATCATGATTGTTCGGAACGCCCAAGTCGACGTCCACAAGCGTCGAAGACCCTCTTCTTCCCAGCGGAAGTCCGGGCACTCGGTATCTTGTTTATCCGGGGCGGTAATCGTACGGGGAGCAAATTCCGGCATCGCCCGTTGTCTCATAAGAGTCGACAACTTCGCCCGCCATCACGACTCGAAGTTTGCATGACATCAGTGACTGACCCTTGAACCATGTGTAAACTTTTTGTCCTGCGATCGTTTGCTGCTGATCGGGAGGGCCATATTTGACCTCGACGGCGCTAAGCGGCTGCCCCTTAAAATCGTTTCTGGCGGTGCTGACGCCCATGATGCTGCCCGTAGAGCAACTGTCCAAGGCCATGACCGCCAGGATCGCCAGATTACGCATTCGCCCGACCTCCCCGAAAGTGATCTAATTCCCCGCCACCAGTATCAAAAGAAACGGCCCCGTCGGTCTAGTCAACCGGGGCCGTCTACCCGCGAGGCAATTTTGGGGGCCGCAGATTGCAGGCACCCATAGAATAGCAAAGGCTCGCGCGGGCTGATGTTAAACTTTGGAGTCAGAATGTGTCTGGACGGTTTCTGAATATATCGCGACCGCCACGCCGGCCGCAAGCTGGCAGCTGAACCGCGCTCGATATCGGATGGCCGCACGTCATCCGGGCCACCTGCCGCGGTCGATCGCGAGCCAATGGCTCCCTTTGCAATCAGAGCAACAGATCAGGAGGCGGCGGATGCCAGCGGCGCTCATTTCCCCAAATGTGACCTTCTGTGGTGGTGAGCAGTGGGCACGCTGTCATCGAAGCGCCTGGCTGGCACCGATCGGCAGGCACGTGACGGCCGGCACATTCCGGACTCACCAGCGGCTTTCTGGAGCCTCGGCCACAAGAAAGGGCCGCCGGGAGTATGACCAGCGGCCCCCCGGGCTCAAAATCATTTGGAATTCAAAATGCTCAGCCCCGGTGTTTCCAGATTATTCCCGGCTCGAGGATACTGGGGAGTCTAAAAAAGCAGTTCCGTGCCGGAAACAACCGGTCTGTTGCCCGGGCGACACAGGGCGGCAATTGCCGCCATCTTGCGAGAGGCGGGGCTTCGGTCCCGCACTCAGTCGCCGGGCAGACCGCGAACGCCAGCGGCGCGTATTTCTGAGAGAGTAATTTTCTGCGGGCGAGTGAGCGCATGCGGCATCGAAGCGCCGACCACGCCACCATGCAATTCCCGTTATAGGTTGCGACGAAACGGATCGTCGCCACAACCTATCGCAGCAACAGGCGAACGCGCGTAAACCGCCCGTCACGGTTTGGCAACCCGGCAATGTCGCGGCTGCCGGCGACGGCGTACCGATCGATGGGGACTGGGTGTTTGTCTTTCAATTGGGCTGTGCCGATCGAGATCATAATCCCCAACGCAACGGCTAACACCGTCAGAACGACGAATTTCAAAGTGATCGCTTTGTGGGTCATCGCGGTTACTCGCTTTGACCTACCCCGCGCGCAAGATGCCACCGTCTGCTGAGTCGGGAAATTAGAAAGCAAAGCGTGCGAAAGTTGCCCGGGCTAGGCTCGGACGTCGTACAGCCGTTTCAGTCGCTCGATGATGATTTCGAAAAAACTGTCTAGCTCGGCTTTATTCGGGACGGGGCCGGCATCGACGCCAAACGTCAGCATCGCATTCCATGGGTTGAGACCGTAAACAGTTACGGTAACTCCGCGCTTAGGGCAGCCGTCCATCCTGCCCAAATCCTCACGGATCATCACCGCCAACTCTTCCGCTGTTTTCTTTTCCTTTGTTGGGGGCTCCATTGTTAGCCCTTTGGTTTCGCCCCCATCCCGATCTCAACCCGGCAGCAGAGTGTTCCGCAACCAACGGGCAAGAGCAAGGGGGGACAATCGCAGATCGCGCCTGTTGCGCTGCATCCACCGCGGTGACTGGCGGGGGGAGCAGGGACAACCATTGACCAGGGCGAGCGTCCCGACGCGAGGCCATAAGACCCCGCGCTTGGTTTGCTCTCCCCCCTTGGCTGTTAGTAAATTCCAGCCAGCGGCAATATCCGCTGTAAAATCGCGCCGAGGCAAACGAGCACGACAAGCAACTTGAGAAGTTGCTTCAATCGGCGGTCGGTAGCGAACTTATCGATGGCCCAAAAGCAGATTGCTCCGACGACCACGATGACCAGCACACCGATCAGAACTGAAATAAGCCCCATGTGTCATACCCCTCCGCCTCGGTTGGGCGGCCAGCATCGGCAGTCAGTACGTTTGCGTCAAGGTGAACGTCACGAGCACCCCAAGCTCCGCGAACTCGCTAGGAACACTTCACCAATACGACATAGTCGGGCAGACTGCTCGTTATCCCCCAAATCTCAGTGTTTATTTTGTTTTCGCCAACAATCCGGGCTGCCCGGCACTGACCTCTCAAAGCTTTCAGCGCCATGCGATGACGGTCTTCTTTCACTTCGGGATTATAGCCAATGTCGAAGGTATTTCGGATGTGAACCGCGTAGTCATACGAACTCGCTGAGGAGGCTGGCTCGATCAGGACCGTATCGCGGGCCCCATCACGAGCGTTGGCAACGCTAATCGAGATCACGCAAAATACTATCGTTGCAAAGACAACTTTCATTTGAGGTCACCCCCGGCTTGGCTGTCGTAGCTGGCGCTCCCTAGCGGAATCGAACCGCTCTCTCCACCGTGAAAGGGTGGCGTCCTAACCGATAGACGAAGGGAGCGAAAACGCCTGCTTCGCCACGACCGTTCCGGCCGCAGCATCGCCGCTTCGCTTTGAACCCCAAGACGAATACACCCGACAAATCAATGCCTTGGGGCTGCACTGGCGCCGTGCCACCTGGGGGCCGTGGTGACGCGGCCCTCCTGGTAGCGGGCGAACGTATAGTGGCGTTTGCACGCCCGGGCAAGCCGCGCGAAAGCGGGTTTTTCCGGCAAAATGAAGCTAAGCCGGCGACACCAGCGCCGACGGCATTTACGGGATCGCAACGGTTTTTAAAGCTCCCGTGGGGTAGGGAGGTACCGAGAGCATTTTCCGCCGGAAGCAAGAAATGGCCGCAGCGAAGAAACGAGCAGCGCGCAAATCGGTGCAGCAGCCCGGATGGATCACCCTCGACGGCGGCTTTGCGGCGCGCCAGTGCGTCGTGCACGATATGTCCTCGACCGGCGCGAAGATCACGGTGGAGGATGGCAGCGTGCTGGCGGGCAGGTTGCGGCTCGCCTTCTCGCGCGACGCGAGGTCGGGCCGGAGGTGCGAAGTGGTTTGGCGCCGCGGCAAATCGTTCGGCGTCAAATTCGTCAGGTAGCGGCCGGCAGTTCCAGAACCACGCGGCAGGTCTTGCGAGCGTCAACGTCATTCCGGGGCGCGAGTGAAACGAGCGAACCCGGAAACTCGAGATTCCGGGTCTGGTCCGGAGCCTGTCATCGGGCGGCGCAAGCGCCGACCCGTTGGGACCATCCCGGAATGACGATCGAGCCTTCATGACATCGGCGGCGCGATGAACTGCACAAATCCCGGCCGGCTGCCGAATTGCGCGAACCAGCGCTCCAGATGCGCGAGCGTCGGCTTGCTGATGCCCTCGACGCCGAACCAGCGCCGCGCATAGGCGCCGAGCGCGATATCGGCCAGCGTGAATTCATCACCTTCGATGAAGCGCCGGCTCGCCAGTTGGGCGTCGACGATGCGCCATTGCGCGGCCTCGGCGTCGGCATCTTTCTGGATCACGGCCATGTCCCGCTGCTCGACCGGGGTCCGCACCAGCGCCCAGAACACCGGACGGTCGACCGGCTGCAAGGTCGAGAGCGTCCAGTCGAGCCAGCGATCGACGCCGGCGCGCACCTTCGGCGCCTGCGGATAAAGCGGTGATTGCGGCCGGTAGGCGCGGACGAGATAGCGCATGATCGAATTGGATTCCCAGAGCACGAAATCGCCGTCCACCAGCGTCGGCACGCGCCCGTTGGGATTCATCGCGAGATATTCGGTCTCGCGGTTCTTGCCGAACGCCATGCCGGCATCGATGCGCTGATAGGCGAGATCGAGCTCGCGCAGGCACCAAAGCACCTTCTGAACATTGACCGAATTGGCCCGGCCCCAGATCGTGAGCTGATCCTGGTTGTTGTTTGACACGATATTTCCGCCCCCGACGATTGATCCGCGATGGTGATATCGGAATCTTCGAAAAAAGTCCGTCCGTCCGCACCGCAGAAGCGGGCGGCGGGACCCGCGTCCGCGCGCGCCCGTCGACGCGCGGGCTGATTACCAGTGACCGGTGTTCGGCATCGAGGTCCAGGGTTCCGCCGGAGGCTTGGCGTCGCCCTTTTGCAGAAGTTCGATCGAATGCAGATCCGGTGAACGGACGAAGGCCATCTGCCCGTCGCGCGGCGGCCGATTGATGGTGATGCCGAGTTTCATCAGGCGCGCGCAGGTCGCGTAGATGTCATCGACCTCGTAGGCGAGATGACCGAAATAGCGGTCCTCACCATATTTTTCTTCGTCCCAATTATAAGTGAGCTCGACCAGCGGCGCGCCGCGCCCCGGGGATGCCTTCAGGATGCCTTCGTCTTCAGGCGCGCACAGGAACACCAGCGTGAATTTCGCCTTGTCGTTGTCGACGCGGCGAACTTCCTTCAATCCCAGCGCATCGGAATAAAATTTCAGCGCGGCATCGAGATTGCGTACGCGCAGCATGGTGTGGAGATAGCGCATGGTTTCTTGCTCCCGGCAGAAGATTGAAGAGATTGGTTCTGGTTTCGGGGACTTCAATAGCAGCAAAAACTGGATGAGGGCAGGGGCATGGACTGCATGCGCTCCACTACCAGCATCGCTATTGGCGCATCACTGGCGACAGGTCACCGACAGACCCGGAGCAAAGCCTCCGGGGCTTTCGCAGGTCGCGGACGATCCGGGAATGACAGGGAAAAGTCGCAGTTCCGTAGATTCTTGAATTTCGGAATTTCCGAATTTAGCTTGACGGCGGGGTAGAAACAGCAATAGAGAGAATCATCCCGTCTCTCAGGAGGGGCGTTTCGCGATCGTCACGGACGTAGAGCACGGGATGCGGTGGACGCTGATGCGCTCTTGACGAATGGCGCTTGAGGCGGACGGCGAAGTCGTGTGGTCCTGATGCCCCGACGCTGGCATCAAGTTGGTGGAGGCAACTCCGTCAATGACGGGGGCAAACAAGCCCGGTCCCCGAGGAGAGCGCGAAGGAAACCGTTAAAACCATTGCGCGGGGAATGCCGGGTGATTCCTGTGTACTCGTGGTGACTAACGCGCGTGTTTACTACAAACCACGCGCGGCTGCGGGCGCATCGGGCGCCCGGCATTCCCTGCGCCCTTTGATACGAGAGGGCGGAAGGTTCTTCAGCAAAACTCGGGCGCGAGCCGCGAGATCGCGAAGGTGTGTCGTCATTGCGACGAGAATGCGAGGGTGCGCCGTCATCGCGAGGAGCGAATGCGACGAAGCAATCCATTCTTCCCTTTTACGCCGAAATGTGCGGCGAAATGGATTGCTTCGCTGACGCTCGCAATGACGACGCTGGAAGCGTCTTCCGAAGGAGATGGATTGCCGGGTCGAGCCCGGCAATGACGTGCGGCGGCCACCTCGTGAAGCCTCAAGACCAGAACGGCGGGCGTCCAAATGCGCGGCGCGAGCTTTCGCCATGGCGCGCGTTCTCCAGCGTCGTGAAAAAATATTCCTCGCGCTCGCGTTTGAATTTTTCCTGGGTCGCTTTGAAGCTTGCCACGCGCGCGGCGATCTCCTCGCGCTCTTCGGCGCGGCGGTCTTGTTCGGTCATGCCCATCCCTTGTGAGTCGTGTCTCATGGTCATTGACGTCTTAGATTGGGGCGCGAATTGGGATAAGGCGTTGCAGCATTGTGATTGTGGATAAGAGCCGCGTCTCCTTGTGGCGTGCGTACCTTCCCGGTAGCCACGAGAGGACAGGAGAGCTGCATGGCAAAAATTGATCTGGACTCGTTGAGCATCGAAGAACTCGCGGCATTGCGCGACAACGCAACCGAAAAACTGGCTGAGAAGGTCGCGGCGCGACAGGCCGAACTCGAAGCCGAACTGGTGAAGCTGTCGGTATACGGCAAGCCTGCCAAGAAAACGGCCGCTGCGCCCGCACCAGTGAAAACCAAAAAGAGTGACGAGGTCGGAAGGAAGAGCGACGAGGCCAAGGAATCGACCGCCAAGGAACCGACTGCCAAGGAACCGACTGCCAAGGAACCGACTGCAAAGGCGGCGTGAAGACTGCGGCCCTCAGGCGACACGTCGAAATGGCAATCCGATCAGCCGTGCTATAATTGTCACGGCTGAACTTTCGGATGAACCCAAAGTGATCGCCTCGGACCTACGCAACGGTGTGGAACAGCTCGGCGACATGATCGCCGAGGCCTCCGTCATCGTTCCCTTTACCGGCGCGGGCATTTCGACCGAGTGCGGCATACCTGATTTCCGCTCGCCGGGCGGATTGTGGACCCGCAACCGGCCGATCCCTTTTGATGAATTTGTTGCGAGCCGGGATGCGCGCAATGAGGCATGGCGGCGCCGCTTTGCCATGGAACCGACCTTCGCCGCAGCCAAGCCTGGGCGCGGTCACCGCGCGCTCGCCTCGCTCTACAGGGCCGGCAAGATTCCCGCCATCGTCACCCAGAACATCGACAATTTGCACCAGGTCTCGGGTTTTGCCGGCGATCACGTGGTGGAACTCCATGGCAATACGACTTACGCGCGCTGCATCGGCTGCGGGCTGGCTTACGATCTTCCCTGGGTCAGACAGCGCTTCGACGCCACCGGCAGTGCGCCGGATTGCGCGAGCTGCGATGAACCCGTGAAGACCGCCACCATCTCGTTTGGGCAGGCGATGCCCGAACAGGCGATGCGCCGCGCCACGGAACTCGCCCAGCATTGCGACCTGTTCATCGCGATCGGGTCTTCGCTGGTGGTCTGGCCGGCGGCGGGCTTTCCCCTGCTGGCCAGGAACTCCGGCGCCCGCCTGGTGATTATCAACAACGAGCCCACGGAACAGGATGATCTTGCCGATCTGGTGATCCGGCACGATATCGGCGAAACGCTTGGGCCGTTCGTGGGCAATTGATGCCCGATTGATTCGCGGCCGCGCAAGCCTGTTCATAGGTTCCCCGAGAATCGATTTTTATCTATGCGCGGCAAGCGGGAGTGTTATCTTTTGATTCGAGAGATTCGCGTGGCGTCATCATGAACTTTCATGGATGGGCGCGTGTAGGCGCCGTCACTTTCAATGACGGGCCGTAGATCATGTGTGGGGTCCGGGGTCATGGGGTCGGACGGATTTGAGTCCAAGAAGCTTGGAGGTCAGCCGTCCGGCGGGACGGGACCCAATAGGCTAGGGCCGGGCGGATTTTCTGCCGGCGAGCGTGATCCGGCGATCGATGCGCTGTCGGGTCTTGGCGATGCCGCAGCCAATCTGGTCGAGATCAGCGGCGTCATCAAATGGTTCGATGCATCAAAGGGCTACGGTTTCGTCGTTCCCGACAATGGCTGGCCCGATGTGCTCTTGCACGTCACGGTGCTGCGGCGCGACGGCTTCCAGACCGCCTATGAAGGCGCGCGGATCGTTTGCGAATGCGTGCAGCGGGCGAAGGGCTATCAGGCGTTCCGCATCATTTCGATGGATGAGTCGACGGCGATCCACCCCGCGCAGATGTTGCCACCGCGAACCCATGTCAGTGTGACCCCGACCAGCGGCCTGGAACGGGCGCAGGTCAAGTGGTTCAACCGCCTGCGCGGCTTCGGCTTCCTGACCTGCGGCGAGGGGACACCGGACATTTTCGTACATATGGAGACCCTGCGCCGCTATGGAATGACCGAGCTGCGCCCCGGCCAGTACGTTTTGGTGCGGTTCGGACCCGGTTCCAAGGGCATGATGGCGGCTGAAATCCAGCCGGAAACCGGCTCGCCGGGCCTGTCGTCGCATTGATCGCGCGACCTTTCCGCTTCACCCGACCACAAGATGGATCGAGCGCCGGGGGATGACGTCACCGGGGCGCGTGCGGGAGGTCTGGTATTTGCCACGATCCTCAGGTTACGGTCGGGCGCGCAGGTTCGGCCTGACTTGCGTGGGTCGCTCAGGCTCACATGCGGTAGAATGCGTGCCAGCGCATGAATGAGAGCTTTTTTTCCGGGGATAGAACCTGTTTCGGTTAGCGGAAGAGGGGCCGTCGAACAATTTCTGTGGATGAGGTGAGCGTTGCTGATGAATGTTGATCGAACTGTTGGCCGGCACCGCCTGTGCGCGGGGGTTTGGTTATCCCTTGCTCTGGCAGCTGCGCTTTACGCATTCACCGGCCAGGGCGCGCGCGCGGCAAGCGTCCAGCCGCTTGAGATCGTGACCAAATCCGGCGTGCAGGTGTTTTCGGTCGAGATGGCAACGACCGAGCAGGAGAAGGAAACCGGCCTGATGTACCGCAAGGAACTCGCCGACGGGAAAGGGATGCTGTTCGATTTCTCCCCGGAGCAGGAGGTGTCGATGTGGATGAAGAATACCTACATCTCGCTCGACATGATCTTCATTCGGGCCGATGGCCGGATCCTGCGGATCGCCGAGAATACCGAGCCGTTGTCGACTAAGATCATCCCGTCGCGGGGGCTGGCGAAGGGCGTGCTCGAGGTGATCGCCGGCACGGCGCAGAAATACGGGATCGCGCCCGGCGATCGCGTGGCCCATCCGCTGTTCAATGGTCACTAAGCGGACCGGAAAGTGAGAGCCTGACCGGTTCTGACCAAATCAGAGGCTCACACTCTAATCTTTTGTTTTGATGCGTTTTCTTGGTGCGAACCGGCACCCGCTTGGCGCGAAAACGCTTCTGTCTTGCTGGCAAGGCTTTAAGCGTGTATCGACGACGTTTCCCAAATGATCGGGGTATAGCGCAGCCTGGTAGCGC
>JBKQRS010000370.1:0-5803 GCA_052143915.1 Bradyrhizobium sp. | reverse complement strand
AGGCGGTGCTGGCACCAAAAAGAACCTTCACCGCTCGTTCGCCTCGTCCCGATCGAATTTGTAACCGGGAGGAAGCGTCCCGTTGCGGGAGGCCAGGCGCTCAAGCCCGGCTTTGAACTGGTCCTGCTTCTGGACGACCAGCGTTCGTTCGACCACATCGACGATGTTGATTTCGTCACCCGCCTTCAGGCCCATCTTTTCGATCAGTTCCTCAGGCAACTGCACCGCGAGGTCGTCGTCCCATCTAAAAACCTGCATGGCGGCCTCCGTGAGGTAAGGTTTCAATGATATCATAATATCATTTCAAGTGATCATTTATGATGCGGCCGGGATGAGGCGAAGGCAAACCAATGTTGATGACAAAACGCAAACCGGCGACGATTGGCGAAATTCTGGTCAAGGAATTCCTGAAGCCGATCGGCCTGACGCAAGGCGCGCTGGCTGAAGCCATGGGTGTGCAGCGCAAGCACGTCAATGCGCTGTGCAGCGATCGTCGCAATGTGGCCGCGCCGACTGCTCTCATTCTCGCCCGCGTGTTCGGCAATAGTCCCGAATTCTGGCTCAATGTGCAGCGGCGAAGCAATCTGTGGGAAGCGATGCATTCACCGCGCCAACGCCGCCGCGAGCTTCCACGCCTTTGCCTCCGCCCGCCCCGTCGGCTAGAACGCTCCCCGTCGTTCCCTGCATGAACAAGAAGCGAGACTTGACCCGTGGCCTTGATGCCAGTCGCCGACGCCCTTGCCGCCGTCCTCGCAGGCGCCGAACCCTTGCCCGAGGAAATGGTGGCGCTGGATGCCGCCCACCACCGCGTGCTGGCACGGGACGTCGCGGCCTTGCGCACCCAGCCGCCGCAGGCGATGTCGGCGATGGACGGCTATGCGGTGCGTTCGATCGACGCCGCGCGCCCCGCGGCGTGGCTCAAGGTGACCGGCGAGGTCGCCGCCGGCCGGCCGTTCGAGCGGGCTGTCGGCGCCGGCGAAGCGGTGCGCATCTTTACCGGCGGGGTGATTCCCGACGGCGCGGACGCCGTCATCATTCAGGAAGATACCGTCATCGAAGGCGGTGGCATCACCATCACCGAAGCCGCGATCCGGGGGCGGCACATCCGCCCCGCCGGGGTCGACTTTCACCAGGGCGATGTGCTGCTGGCCGCAGGCCACCGCTTGACCGACCGCGATCTCTCGCTCGCCGCCGGCATGAATCATCCTCACCTTGCGGTGCGCCGCAGGCCGAAGGTCGCGATCCTCGCCACCGGCGACGAATTGGTGATGCCGGGCGAGACCCCCGGCCCCGGCCAGATCGTCTATTCCAACGGCTATGCGCTGCGGGCGCTCGCCCGTGACGAGGGTGCGGAGACCATCGATCTCGGCATCGCCACGGACACCATCGAGGCCACGACGGATGGCATCCGCCGCGCCCGCGACCTTGGCGCCGATATCCTCGTCACGACCGGCGGCGCCTCGGTCGGCGACCATGACCTCGTCAAGCGCTCGCTCGAGGCCGAAGGCGTCGCGATGGCGTTCTGGCGGATCGCGATGCGGCCGGGCAAACCGATGATGCACGGACGGTTGGGGGCCATGCGGGTGATCGGCCTGCCCGGCAATCCGGTGTCGTCCTATGTCTGCGGCTTCCTGTTTCTGGTGCCGCTGATTCGCAAACTGTCGGGGCGATCGATCATCCAACACCACCGCCAAACCGCGTTGCTCGGACGCAACCTCGCCGCCAACGACCAGCGCGAGGATTATCTGCGGGCCCGCCTGGAGGTGCGCAGCGACGGCGCCCTGATCGCCACGCCGGTCAACCATCAGGACTCTTCGCTACTGGGGAATCTCGCTGCGGCAGGGACGCTTGTGATCCGCGCTCCGTTTGCGCCGGCGGCAGCTGCCGGCACCGCGTGCGACATCCTGCGGCTGCCTGATTGAACCCCAAACCTTGGGTTCCCGCAAAAGCGGCTTCGTTGACGATAAATTAAGTGGTTGCGGAACACATATGGAACATATAGTGTTCGTTCATGATTTGTTTCTAGACTTTGATGGCTACAACCGGAGTCGCTGACTCCGAAAGTCTCAAATTCAGACGCCTTAAGTTCAGACGTCTCGGAAGCGAACGACACCAACCTGGGGACTGGTCGAGATGCTCACGCGCAAACAATATGAACTCCTGCGATTCATCAGCGAGCGCCTGAAGGAGTCCGGCGTGCCGCCTTCCTTCGACGAGATGAAGGATGCGCTGGATCTGCGCTCGAAGTCCGGTATCCACCGCCTCATCACCGCGCTGGAAGAGCGTGGCTTCATTCGCCGCCTGCCCAACCGCGCCCGCGCCATCGAGGTGATCAAGCTGCCCGAGCTGTCCGGAGGCGGCAACGGCAACGGGCGGCGTGGCTTCACGCCCAGTGTCATCGAAGGCACGCTCGGCAAGGTCCGCAGCGGCGGCAGCATCGGCTCCGAGGACGATGGCAGCCGTCCGGTGGCCGTGCCGGTGATGGGCCGCATCGCCGCCGGCACCCCGATCGAGGCATTGCAGACCCGCAGCCATACCATCAGCGTGCCCCCAGACATGCTCGGGTCCGGCGAACACTATGCGCTCGAGGTGCGTGGCGATTCCATGGTCGATGCCGGAATCCTCGACGGCGACATGGCGCTGATCCAGCGCAACGAGACCGCCGAGACCGGCGACATCGTGGTGGCCCTGATCGACGATGAGGAAGCCACCTTGAAGCGCTTCCGCCGCCGCGGCGCGTCGATTGCGCTGGAACCGGCCAATACCTCCTACGAGGTCCGCATCCTGCCCCCGAACCGGGTCAAGATTCAGGGCAAGCTGATCGGCCTGTACCGGAAGTACTAAGCCGGCAACTTCCGGGAAGATTCTGGATCGTCGCGCCATCTGCGCCGTCGCGCTGCGCCTGCGCGGGCGGCGTATCCACTATTTCCTGCTCTCGGCGGGAACCGGGACGGCCCAAACGCATTTGTGATTTGTTCCACCGGCGGGAGCCGCACAATTGCCGCCAACGCGGCAAATGCTTACCGCTGATGTCCACTCTGATAGAGGCCTGCGCCTCTTTCGATTGAGCATGAGCTTTCCCGGGGCCGACTGTTTCCGGATCATGCTCGAAAGCGGCGTCGGTTGGCTATCTCGAACGAGGAGCAATCCGATGTGTGACTATAGTCTGCATGCCGTTGCGACGCGCCCCGCGCAAGTGGGAGAGACCCTCATCACCACGACCTTCCGCGGCACCTCGACACGCGGTTTTGCAGCCGCAAACGAGCCCGAGGTCGCGGTATGCATGCTGCCCGGGACCGAGCTGGCGTTCGCTGAAAACGTCAGATACGACAACCGGTGGATCTGGACGCGGCAGGTCAATTTCCGAGTGGCAAAATTCGGCGCGATCGACCAGCACGTTCCGGATCGGCACCATGACGCGATCGAATTTCCGGACGGAAGCCATGTGCTGGTGACGCTGCTCTGCGAAGGACAGCGCGCGACCGTGCTGCAGCTGCCCGTCGTCCAGCCGGTTGCGGGTCATGCGGCAACCGCTCGTGCATCCGCGTCAACGCCGATCTCCGCTGGTTGAGGCATGGTCGAGCCCCGCCGGCGCAGGCCGACGGGAGCTTGGCATGCGCCCTCGATCGACGATGATGGTTCCGAACTGCATTCAGGGCGTGCCGTGAATCGCGGAGAGGACGCGCGCGTCGAAGAACTGGGCCATCTGAAACTGGCCCTGGCGACATTCGCGTTGCAGCTCGATGCCTTCGAGATGCGGACGCATGAAGTTCTGCTCACGGTCGGCAGACCCGACAAATCTGTCCTGCTGCCCGGTAGCGGTCGTTGGTCTGGCAAGGAATGGACCTCGGAAGGATGACGTGATTGGCGGTCAATAAAGTCACCTGGCAACAAGTGGGACACGTGACCGAACCAGGCCGCTACATGTTCAGGTTCGGGTGGGTCACGATTACGGCGGAAGATCTCGCCGTCTGGGAGCAATTTCCGAATGCATTGTTTGCGCTCGTCAAGACGGCCGCCGTAACGGCGACGGACGAGACAGAGGAATTCCATCTCGGCGCATTCGAATTGCGCGACAATTCTCTGCAGCGTGAGAGCTGAGGCGCCACGCCAACAACTCGGGAAGGTCCGAGGGGATAGAGCGTTTTCGAGCGGTTCGCGTAAAGAAAACGAGTCAAAAAATAAGAGACCAGAGTCGAAATGACCCTGGCGGCGCTCGCCGACCTCAATCCTCCGCCTGCAGGTCAGCCTCCGCCGGCGTCGCATCCAGGACCTTCGGAGCTGCCGGGCGCGCGAGTGCGGCTGGCTCCGTCTCGCTCTCGCCTTCGGCTGCCGGCGCCCACGGTCGGTTCACGCCTCTTGGTTTGACCGCGTCCACGGCAAATCCGCCTTTGGTCCGCCTTAGCGCCATCGCGCCCTGCCTTCGCAAACGTTCGAGGTTGATGACCGTGGATGCACAGGCTGGCGGCGCCTGCCTTGTGGTCACGAGAAGCGCCGCGCGTTCGCAATCGTCGGCCAGCGCCTCGGGCCGCAGCGTCTGCGCGATGAACCCGCCATCGGCCAGCTGCGCCACACACCCCTCTTCATCGCAGGAGACGCCGTCGGCAAGCGAAGCATCGCCGGGCTGCCTCGGGTCGGCGTCGGCGGCCAGCCACTCCTTCAAGAGGAACGCATCCTTGGCGGTTTTCATCAGGTGCAGCCGTCCATCCCGACCACGGACCCCCACATTGTGTCCGTCACCCGAAATCAGGATATCCGGCTGCGGCACCGCCAGCGCCCAGATTGTCGAAAGCAGCAGCACGGCCGCTCCGCACCACCGCAGCGGCGTGCGTAACAATCCAAGCAGGACGATGCCGGCACTCGCCGCGATCAAGGGACCCGTTCCGAACGCCGCCATGCGGCCGATGGCGCCCGGAAGTGCTGCCACCCACTCCGTCACCACGATCATCCAGTCGATGCCGACGCCCATCAGCCACCAGAAGAAGCCGTCGAAGCCAAACGGCATCGCGACCAGGCCGAGCATGCCCGCAGGCATCACCACCGCCGACACCACCGGCATAGCCGCCAGATTGGCGAGCACGCCATACGGCGTCACCCTGTGAAAGTGGAAGGCGGCATAGGGCGTGGTCGCGAGCCCCGCCACCAACGAGGCCAGCGTCAGCGTCACGATTTCCCGCCCGCCCCACAGCGCCACTTTTGCGGCGGCAGAATTGTCCGGCGCGGCAAACAGGCGCGGCATGCCGATCTGCACCAGGGCCACCAGCCCGAGCGTGGCGGCGAACGACATCTGGAAGCTCGGATGCACCAGCGCCTCCGGCACCAGCGTCAGCACGATCATCGCCGCCACCGCCAGCGTTCGGAACGTCACCGCCCGGCGGTCGACCATGACGGCGATCAGCACCACGGCGGTCATGTAGAAAGACCGTTGCGTTGCCACTTCGGCGCCCGACAGCAGCCGGTAGAAGGCAGCGGCGGCGAGCGCGCCTGCGGCGGCCCATTTCTTGATGGGAAAGGCGACGGTCAGCATCGGAAAAAGCGCCAGCAGCGTCGCGGATGGCAAAGAACACGACGCCGGCGACGACCGCCATGTGATATCCTGAAATCGACAATACGTGTCCCAGGCCCGAGATGAACATCGCATCGTTGACGGGCGTGGTGATCGCGTCGCGGCGACCGGTCAGGAGAGCGGTCGCGATGGCGCGCTTGTCTCCGTCCAGCGTCGTTCGTATCCGCGCGTCGACCGCATCGCGCAGGTCCTGCATGAAGGCGGCGTAACGCAGGGAAAGACCGCCGGCGACCGGCG
>JBKQRS010000369.1:0-6227 GCA_052143915.1 Bradyrhizobium sp. | reverse complement strand
GCTGGTCGTGATCGGCGCCCAGGCATTGCCGCAGGTCAATGGCGGGGTCGGGGGTGGCGTCGGCACAGGGAGCGACGAAACCAAAGGCAGGGCTCCGCAGGCGCTGACGTCGGGGAACAACGGCCAGGGTCTCAAGAGCATCACCCAGATCGGCGGTCTCGATTCCGAATGGGAGATCGATATATTCGGCAAGATCGCGCGCCTTGTCGAATCGCAGGTCTACACGGCGGAAGCGCTCAAGGAGGCGCGCGACTGGGTCTATGTCGTGATGGCTGCCGACGTCGCCCGGTTGTACTTCGATCTGCGGGCCCGCCAGGAGCGCCTTCAGATTCTCTATCTCGATATCGAGGCCGCGCAAAAGGTCCTCGATCTGGCCCAGACCCGCCTGGATCGCGGCCTGACCAACGAACTTGATGTGTTGCTCGCGAGGCGCCAGGTTGAGACGCTGCAGGCCGACGTCGAGCCTCTCAAGGCCCTGATCGCGGCCAACGGCTACGCGATCGCCGTCCTGCTGGGAGAATATCCGGAGGCGATCGCCCGCGACCTGCGGCGCCCCGGTGCGATCCCGCGGCTGCCGGCCCGGGCGCCGGTCGGGGTTCCCGTCGACCTCCTGCGCCGACGCCCCGACATCCGGGAAGCCGAACGCTTCCTCGCGGCCGCGGTCGCCGATATCGGCGCCAGGACGGCGGATTTGTTTCCGAGCCTGTTGCTCACCGCCGGGGCGGGTGCGCAGGGCGGCCCACGATCGGGCTCGGCGATTCCCATCACCTGGATTGGGTCGGTGGGACCGTCGATCGGTGCCCCGATCCTCGACTTCGGCGCACTCGATGCCAAGATCGAGATTGCCGACTACCGGGCGCATGAGCTTGCAGCGGCCTATAAGCAAACCATTCTTGTCGCGGTGCAGCAGGTTGACGAAGCCAACGCCGCCTATCGCGGCTTCCGGCAGAGCGTGCGCAGCCTCGATCTCGCACTCGACGCGGCGCGTCAGGCGACCAAGGTGGCGACCGAGCGCTACGACCGGGGTCTGACCGATTTCCTCAACGTTCTCGATGCGGAACGGCAGCAATTTGCGCTGGAACAGCAGCGTGCCGAGGTCATCCGGCTTGCCGGCGACAGCTTTGTTGAGCTCTATAAGGCGCTTGGCGGCGGCTGGCCGCCGGACGAAATCATTCCGCCGGTCCGGCATCCGGACCCTGCGGTGATTGCTGCCGTTAAACGTTTGGTACAGGATCCGCCACATCTGCCGCCACCTCCGCCACCGCCGGGGCTTACGCCCTGACGCGGGGAAGGGAGAAAGTCGTTGACCAAAACGACCTCGACCCGTGCCCAGACCATCCTTCTCGTCGAGGACGAGCAGGAACTGGCTAACGAGATCAAAAGCGAACTAGAGGGGCTTGGCTATCTCGTGCGTACGGCGTCCATCGCCGAGGCCGCGGATGCCGCGCGGGTGGGCGATGCGGCGCTGATGATCATGGACCGGATCGTTTACGGTGATGACAGCCTGAAGACCTTGGAGGCCCTGCGCAAGGAGGGCGTCAAGGTCCCCGTTCTGGTCATCTCGGCGCTGTCCTCCGTCGATGAGAAGGTCCGCGGCCTCAAGGCGGGAGGGGACGACTATCTCACGAAGCCTTTCGCGATGGTGGAGCTTGTCGCCCGGGTCGAAGCCCTGCTGCGACGCCTCGATGACGTGCGCACCACGAAGCTGCGTGTCGGCGACCTCGAAATGGACCTGATCGAACAAACGGTGCATCGCGGGGACGCCAAAATCGATCTGCTGCCGCGCGAGTTCAAGCTTCTGGAATACTTCCTGCGCCATCCTGGCCAGGTGATCACGCGGGCGATGCTGCTCGAGGAAGTCTGGCAATACCACTTTTCGCTCGAGACCAACGTCGTCGACGTCTACATCAGCAACTTGCGAAAGAAAATCGACGTGCGGGGTGCCTCCTCGCTGATCACGAACATCCGCGGCGCAGGCTTCATGCTGAACGCCAATGCTTGAGTTCTTCAGATCGTCGGCGGTGCGCGTCGCCCTCGCCTTTGTCCTCGCCACGACCGTGGCGACAACAGCCGTCTTTGGCCTGGTGTACCTCCAGATCCGGGAAGCGAACGAAGCGCGGAACCGTCTTATTCTGGAAGACGAAGCCGCCAGGGGCGTCAATTATTCCGTTGACGAATTGAAATACGCGTTCGATGTGCGGATGACGCATGACCTGCGGCGAGTGGACTACGCGGCGCTCTTTGGCGCCGACCGCAAGGTCCTGTTCGGCAATATCGACCAGCTGCCGGCGATTCCGGTGGACGGAAAGTCCCACTACATCGCGGCGCCGCCCCTGCGCGGCGGCGACAATCGCCTTGAACCGGCGATCTTCGTGGCGCGCGCGCGGCCGGACGGCACCATCATATTACTGGGCCGAAGCTTGCTCGAGACCCTTGCCTTTCGCCAGATCGTACAGCACGCCCTGGCCGCTGCGGTCGCGCCGATGCTGCTGCTGGCGCTGGCGATCGGCTCGTTCTTCGCGCGGCGCGCGTCGCGGCGTCTGACAGCCATTCACGATACGATCGCCCGAATCATGAAGGGTGACACGCATCTGCGTTTGCCGGTTCGCTCGCGGCACGACACGATCGACAAGATCTCCGAAGACGTCAACCTGATGCTTGACGAAATCATGCGCCTGTTGGTGCAGATCAAGGGCGTCAGCGACAATATCGCCCACGACTTGCGCAGCCCTCTCGCCGTCGTGCACGCCCAGCTTGAGCGCGGCCTGGAAAGTTCTGATGATGAGCAGTTGCGCGGGGTGGTCAAGCAGGCTCTCACCTACATCGACAAGGCGATGCTGACGGTCGCGGCGCTGCTGCGCCTCGCCGACGTCGAATACGGTCCCAAATCGAGCAAATTCAGACTTATCGATCTGTCCGCGATCTGCAGCGATCTGTTCGAATTCTATGAGCCGCTCGCCACGTCGAAATCGATCAAGATGACGCTGGAGATCCGGTCGCCGGTACAGATTCTCGGCGATGGCGATCTGATGCGCGAAGCGGTGTCGAACCTGATCGGCAACGCGATCAAGTTCACTCCCGAGAACGGCACTGTGAGCGTGTCGGTGACCCAGGAAGACGGCCGTCCCGTCGTCCGCGTGCGCGACAACGGAATCGGCGTCGAACCGGGGGAGCGGGACAAGATATTCCAGCGGTTTTACCGGACCGCGAGCGGTCACCGCGTTCCCGGCAGCGGCCTTGGCCTGAGCATTGCCGCGGCGATCGCCAATCTCCACGATTTCGACCTGCGTTTCGACGACAATAATCCGGGCGCGGTGTTCGAGATGATCGGGCGCAGGAAGTAGCCGGATGGGCTTCGCGCCCCGGGCAAAATCGTCCCACCCGCATGGCCGCACTGCCGCGAAGGACGAATAGGACAAGCGCAAATATTGGGACCGCGGCCCTGCGTGGCGATGATGTCGCCCGCGGCGGCGTGATCCGTGCCAGCCGCCCGTAATGGCTGGAAGCCGGATTCCTCAACGGGCAAACCCGGAGCCGCCGGCTTGGAAAGACTTTGTTAACCATGAATAGGAGAAGGTCGAAGCGGTCTTTCCTGCAACCGCTTGCGAATAAGAACGAAATAAATGCCGGCAACAGTATTCGCTACCTCTGCCCCCGACGCCGATGCCATAGGCTCGCTCGCTGGACGACAACTGCGCCTCGGGCTGGAACATTACGGCGCAGGCAGAATCGAAGAAGCCATTGTCGCGTTTCAGCTCGGCCTCGCCGCGGTCGCGAATGAACCGCCGGGTGGCGTATCCGCCGAGACAATTTCGGAGCTGCATGCAAAGCTGGGGAATGCCTGCTTGCTCCGCGGCGAACTCGAATCGGCCGGCGAAAACTACAAGGCGGCGTTGAGGTTGGCGCCGCATTTGACGGACTGCTGGTGCAACTTCGGCAATGTGCACCTCAAATTGGGGAAGCCCCAGGACGCTATTGCGCTTTATCTTCAAGCCCTGAAGCTGAATTCACGCCATTGGCCGGCGCGCACCAACCTGGTTCAGGCCCTGATGACCACGCAGCAATACATCGTGGCCAAGGCGCTGCTGCTGGAATTGATCGACGAACGCCCGCAAGACAGCCAGATCCGTCATCAGCTTGGCAAGGTCCACTTTGAGCTGAACGAATTGGAACCGGCGATCGAAAGTTTTCAGGCTGCCGCCGCCCTCAACCCGCGTGACGCCGAGAGCATCAACTGGATAGGCGGCATCAGGCAGAAGATGGGTGATAACCAAGGCGCCCAAGCTGCTTACGCAGAGGCTGCAAAAATAAATCCCCTGATCAGAAGGCCTGCTGCAAAATCTCCGCCCGAATTTCGGGTTCTGGCTTTGTATGCGCCCTTCGGCGGCAACACGCCGACCGAATATCTCTTCAAGGATGCGGTGCACGATACCGACACGCTCGCGCTTTTCGCTTCCCGCGAATATGACGCCGAGCTGTTCAGCCAGAACATCCAGGTCGTCGTCAATCTGATTTCCGATGCAGACCAGACCGAAGCCTTGTTGCCATTGGCGGCCGATCTGGCCGGCCGGCTTGGCAAGCCAACCGTCAACGATCCGCGCAAGATCGAGAGAACGACGCGGGATGCCGTCGCCGGCCTGCTGCTGGGAATTGCGGGCTGCCGCATTCCGAAGGCGCTGCGTCACAAGGCAGCGGCCGACGCTTCGCCGGCGGCGCTTGAGGCGGCATTTCCGTTTTCGTCACCCGTGCTGGCGCGGCCTGTCGGGACCCATGGCGGCGATGATTTCGAAAAGACCGAAGACCCCGAAGCGCTCGCCGCTTTCTTGTCGCAACGCGCTGATCACGAGCACTATCTGATCGAGTACATCGACTATCGCTCTGCCGACGACTATTTCCGGAAGTACCGGTTCATTTTCGTCGACGATCAGATCCTGCCGTATCACCTCTGCATCGGGAGCGACTGGAAGCTTCATCACGTCAACACCGACATGGCCAACCAACCATGGATGCAGCAGGAGGAAGAGGCCTTTCTCAACAACCCCACCGCGGTCTTCAGCCCTGCGCATTATCAGGCGCTGCAAACCATCCGAGAGCGCATCGGCCTTGAATATTTCGGCATCGATTGCGGATTGGATCGTTCCGGCAACCTCGTCGTGTTCGAGGTGAATGCCTCGATGCTGGTTCACGATCGCAACGAAGGATTCCTTTACAAGACGCCCGCCGTCCATCGGATCAAGCTGGCATTCGATGCGATGTTGCGAAAGCTCGCGACCGGGGACGCGTCAGCATGCACCGCTTCCGGCTGATGACCGCCGGGAGCAATTGACTCTACTTCAATTCCTGCGCCTGCAGCATCGCCTTTAACGTGCCTTCGCTGAGCCGCCCTCTCGGATGCTGCGGCTTGCTTTCGGCTCCCTCGATGGCGGGGAAATTCTGCGGCGGGAGCTTGTTGGCGGAAGGCGTCGACCGGCCGGCTGTGCTCGCCTCATGGGTTTCGCCGGCCTCATCGATATCGTCGAAGCTGCCGACCTGGATGCGGCGTTTTCGGGTTTCGATCTTCTTCGGCTTCGGCGGCGGCGTGTAGACGATCGGCGGCAGCATATGATGTCGTGACATGATTCACTCCCATGGGCCAAACTCACGCAACCGGCACAAAAGCAAATCCCCGCATCAGATAAGCAAACCTTGGGCCAATAAAATTTCTCTTAAGAATCAATGGGTAGTTTGAATCGTTGACTGTGCCCCGGCAAGGTTTGCCGGCCGGAATGGTTCTGATGCCCAGGCGTCGGCTTTGGGCGCCGTTTTCTTGTGGTGCGCGTGGGGTCGGACAATCCTACGGAAGTGGGATCCCTCGATGTCCTCTAAACCGAGGTGCGTGCCTTGCGTCCCTCGATCGGATAGGCCGGATCGTTATAGCCGGGCGTCGAGGGATGGCCGCTTGTGACCAGCCGGTCGATCAGGGCCTCGTCGTCGGCGGTGAAGCGATAATCCAGCGCGCGCACGTAATCGTCCCACTGCTCCTCGGTGCGCGGGCCGGCGATCACGCCTGAGACGAACGCGCTGTTGAGAACCCACGCCACCGCGAATTGTCCGGCAGTGATGCCGCGCGCTTCGGCGTGCCGGCGGATCTCCTGCGCGAGCTTCAGCGATTCCGGACGCCACTCGGTCTGCATCATGCGCGTGTCGTTGCGGCCGGCGCGGGTTTCCTTGTCGGGCGCCGCGTCGGG
>JBKQRS010000368.1:0-6945 GCA_052143915.1 Bradyrhizobium sp. | reverse complement strand
GCCGGCCATGAGCTACTATGAGGCGCGGACCTATTCGCAAATCCTGCCGAACGGCAAGGCGTACCGGTTCTATTTTCTGCAGGAGGTCAAATCCTTCATTACCTATCCTTCGTACGGCGCGGCGTTGAAGGGGCCCGGTCTCTACGAGATTTCGGGCATTGCCTATTCCGGCACCGGTCGGATCGAGAAAGTCATGGTCTCCGCCGACGGCGGCCAAAGCTGGGCGCAAGCGGCGCTTCAGGAACCGGTGCTGAGCAAGGCCTTCACCCGTTTCCGCATGCCGTGGCGCTGGGACGGTGGCCCGGCCACGCTGCAGAGCCGGGCCTGGGATGAATCCGGCAATGTGCAACCGACCCGCGCCGAATTCGTGGCCGCGCGCGGCGAGCTGGAAAAGCCGGCGCCGGTTCTGGCCTTTCCCAACCAGCACTACAATTCGATCACCA
Organism: Bradyrhizobium sp.; assembly: GCA_052143915.1. Lineage (GTDB taxonomy): Bacteria > Pseudomonadota > Alphaproteobacteria > Rhizobiales > Xanthobacteraceae > Bradyrhizobium. Next base: position 6,502 of record JBKQRS010000368.1, on the reverse strand, counting down.
GCTGGGGCGTCGGCAACAATGGGGAGGTCAAGCATGTTTACGCCTAAGCGCGCGATCCTCACCGCCTCGTTGCTGCTCGCGACAACGACCTCAGCCTCGTTGGCCGAGACGCCCCATCTCGGCCAGCCGATCGACGAGGCCGCCATCGCCAACTGGGACATCAGCATCCTGCCTGACGGCACGGGACTGCCGAAGGGCAGCGGCACGCCGGCGCAGGGGGCTGTGATCTATGCCGAAAAGTGTTCAGCCTGTCACGGCGACAACGGCGAGGGTGGCCCCGCCGCCGCCCTGGTGAGCGACAAGAAGATCAACGGCATCTCCGCGGCGCAGAAAACCATCAAGAATTTCATTGGGGATTCGACGACGATCTTTGATTTCATTCGCCGCGCCATGCCGTTTCAGGCGCCGCGTTCGCTCAGCGATGACGAAGTCTACGCGCTCACGGCTTACATCTTGTCGGAGAACAAATTGATCGGCGCTAATGATGTGATGGATGCGCAAACCTTGCCGAAGGTGAAAATGCCCAATCGCGACAACTTCATTATCCGGTTTCCGGATCGCATCTAGGGCGCTTTCGAGCGAAGCATGCCCTCGGCGCTGGTTCAGCTGCGCGACGCCTCGCTAGACCGCGTGGCTCAAGCCAAATCAGGCGACCGCGGTAGCGGCGCGATGCTTCTCGGCAGCGATCGAAGCCGATCCGAAGCGAATGGTCCATTGCGCGACCGACAGCAACAGGGCGTCGAAAACCTCCAGACCCTGTTCGAGCTCCTGCGCGGTGACCGGCGGACATCCTGGCCGACTGCGGATGATCATGGTCGTGGTTGACCAGCTCAGTCGGCAGGCTTTGCAGGCCACGATCAGGCCATACAGCCGGTCGCTTTTCATCAGGGATTCGATCACGTCGATCTTTACTTCCGACATGAACGAAAGCGCGGCCACCACGTTGGCGTATCTGTCCCTCACCGCAAATCGATTCACCACCGAATCGCTCAGCTTGCCGGCGCGGTTGAGGGTAATCACCTCGCTGATTGCCTCTGTATAGTCGACGGGCGCCGGCGGAACGACGCTGACCGCGATCGGCGATTGGGCCTTCTCCGCCATGGCAGGCCGCGTCGCCGTCAGAAACCGTGCCCGCACCGCGTCGGTGGCCATGTCGAGAAGCTCCCGCAACAGCTTCGCGGGAATGTCCAGGCGAACGCCAAGCCTTTCGATCAGGCTTTCGTCACGCTCCGCTCTCCCGACCAGCGTCGCGTAACCGCATTCGGAAAAACGCGCTCCGCCATTGCGGGCGAGCGCGTTCGATACGTTGATGTCGCCACGTCTTAGCAGCGCATCGGTCAGTTTTTCGTTGAGCGTCCTTCTGCCGGAAATCGCCAATAGATGCCGCTGGCTGAGCGTATTGGCGATTTCGAGGAGATGTTTTTCGGACAGACGACCGGACTTTGTCAGAACCGGTGCGGCAACCGAGGCGTCATTGTGAAACGCCAGTTGACGGACCGTCTCCTTCGGAGCCATTTCCATTTCGGACAGAATGGCGCTGAACTGGGCTAGCGTTTGCGCATCGACGCGCTCGATCAGCCGAACGAAAACGTCGTCGAAGACACTTGCCTGGGCTTCTTCAAGGCGACCGGCATCGGCCCGGAACAGGTCCGTCACCTTCTTGAGAATTTGCGCCTGCCGCGCGGGCGCCCCGATCTTGATGACCTCCTCAAGTTCCGCGATCAAAGGCGTCGATGCTGCCGTAGCCATGACTATTCAGCCCCAAAATGAACGACCCGGATTCAATAGCCGCCGGTTGAAATCCCAAAAACATCCACTTGACTCACGCCACAAGCGCTACGCTCCGGAACGCCCTGAGAAGCGATCCTTCCAGCTTTCCTTCCATCCCGCACAGAACCTTGTAGGCGCTGTCGCGGGACATTGGCGGCCTGTACGGCCTCCGCTCAACAAGTGCCGCGAAGATGTCGGAGATGGTCAGCAATCTGACCAGGTCGGAAATCTTTCCCGCCGTCAGCCCGTCAGGATAACCGGAGCCGTCGAGGTATTCGTGGTGGTGCCGCACCCCGTCAAGAACTTCCGGGCTGATGCCGGCGAGATCCTTCAGCAGTTCATGCCCGATGACCGGATGGCGCTTCATGATCTCGTCTTCGACCGGATCGAGGCGTCCGGCCTTGTCAAGGATAGACAAGGGAATTCGCGCCTTTCCGATGTCATGCAGGGTTGCCGCCATTCCGAGCCGCTTGACGTCCGGATAGGTGAACCCGAGGTCCAGCGCAAAGCCGACCGCCACGCCTGTGACCAGCAGGCAATGCTGGAACGTTCCTTCGTGATACCGGCGAACGTCGTCCAGCCACGCGCCAAGCCCATTCTGAGCGATGCCGTCGACGATCTGCGTTGTGGCGTTCTCGGCATCGGAAAGGTTGATCGATTTACCGTTCCGTATCGCCGCGAACATGGCCGCGAAGGCCTCCGCGTCGACGGCGATTTCGGGTGAAGCAGGGGCAAAATCGGTCTTTGCCGCCTTCGCCGCCACTTCGATCTCTGCCAGCTTGAAGACGATCTCCCGGGTGCTGCGAACCACCGAGGTCGCCCCGAGCGCATAGGCCTGCGCGACCATGTGTTGAATGTGGCTCTGAACGACAAACAGCTTTTCGGTGATGGAACGCAGCCCGCGCAAGACCAGCTTGACCTGTTCGACACGCGCCGCCTGGCGCAGGTCGGCGTCGACCATCAAAACGCCGTTTGCGATCTGCGCTTCGCCAGCTCCCAGCAGCCGGGGAGCAACGTCATAGCGTGGCTCCAGCATCGCGCGGATGGCCGGAATCTTCGAGGGTTCGTCAGTGACGAAATGAACGAGCATTTCAGAGGCCATCCCAAAATGATGTTGTGGCCGCTTAGTTTCAAATCAAGCCGGTAATAACCGTTCACGCTAGCGAAACTTCCCTAACTATTGGCTAAGCGCGGGGTACCCGATCCGAACGGGAAAACCTCAGGTCGCCCATTTGCGGCGAGAGTCGGGTACCGGACAGAAATCTGAAAGGTCAACAAGACTGTCCTTCCAGCGATGCGCGCTTGTCATGCCCGGACTTGATCCGGATAGCCATCAATCTTCCGTCCCGGAACGACCGCGCATCCTTGCGCTACTTCAGCACGATCCACGCCGGCGCGTGGTCACTGGCGCCTTGTTCGCCGCGTAGCGCGCGGTCGACGCCGGCCTTGTTCAGCCGTGGCGCGAGCGCCGGACTGACCAGCAGATGATCGAGCCTGAGGCCAGCGTCGCGCGGCCAGCGGTTGCGCTTGTAGTCCCAAAACGTGAACATCGGACTGGTCGGATGAAGGTGGCGGATCGCATCCGTCCAGCCTTGCGCCACCAGCGACTTGAACGCGGCGCGGCTCTTGGGCTGGACCAGCGCGTCCTGGTCCCACGATTTCGTCGGATAGATGTCGAGCGCGGTCGGCGCGACGTTGTAATCGCCCGCCAGCACCACGGGGATGTCCTGCTTGATGAATTTCGCGGAATGCGATTTGAGCCGCCCGAACCATTCGAGCTTGTAGTCGAATTTCGGCCCGGGCTGCGGATTGCCGTTCGGCAGATAGATACTGGTGACGATGATGCCCTTGACGGCTGCCTCGATGTAGCGCGCCTCCCTGTCGTCTGGGTCGCCGGGCAGCTCTGTCCTGATCAATACCGGATCGGCCTTACGCGCGAGGATCGCAACACCGTTCCAGGTCCTTTGTCCCCGCCATACCGCGCCGTAGCCGGCCCTTTCGATGGCGGATGCCGGAAACTCGGCGTCTGCTGACTTGAGTTCCTGCAACGCGACGACGTCGGGTTTGGCCCGTTGCAGCCACAGCAAGAGATTCGGCAGGCGCCGGTTGATATTGTTGATGTTGAAGGTTGCGACTTTCATCGGCGGATCGGCTAAGGTCGTACAAAAGTAACAGGAGGTTTCATGAAGAGGCTATCCGTCGCCGTTGCCGTATTCGCCTTTGGATTTTCCACGACAGCCTTTGCGCAGAACCTGACCGCCGAGCAGCGGACCGCGTGCAAGGGCGATTACGACAAGTACTGCACGGGGACCATGCCCGGCGGTGGCCGCATCATTGCGTGTCTCAACAAGCAGCGCGACGCGCTCAGCGATGCCTGCAAGAAGGTTCTCGACGCCCAGAAGTAGGGGTGGGAGCTAGGTGGACGTCGCGGCGCGATCGGCGGCGCCGTCAGCCGTGCCGCCCTTGTAGACCCGCGCGTAGCGTGAACCGAGGCTTGTCAGCACCTCATAACCGATGGTGCCGAAATGATGCGCGAGTTCGTCGACGGTGATGCCTTCGCCGATCAGCGTCACCATGTGACCGCGGCGCACGGCGTGCTTATCGAGATCGGTGACGTCGACCGCCATCATGTCCATCGAGATGCGGCCGGCGATCGGGCAACGTTTGCCGGCTACCATCACCTCGGCGCCGCGTGTGCCGTCGTTGCTGCCGCCGGCGCGGAAATAGCCGTCGGCATAGCCGGCCGAGACGATCGCGAGCCTGGTCGGCCGTCGCGCCGTCCAGGTCGCGCCATATCCGACGCTTTCGCCGCGCTCGACGTCGCGGATCTGCAACACGCGCGCTTTCAGATCGACACCCCCCTGCATCGGGTTGTCGGCCTCCGGCGTCGGATTGACGCCGTAAAGCGCAGCACCCGGCCGAACCAGATCGAACTGGAATGGGGGGCCCAGGAAAATGCCGGATGAATTCGACAGCGACGCCGGCACGCCGGAGAACAGGCTGGCGATCTCGCGAAAAGTCGCAAGCTGTTTGGCGTTGAGCGGATGATGGAGGTTTTCGGCGCAGGCGAGGTGGCTCATGACCAGCGTGATGCCGTGATCGCCGGCGTTGATCCTGGGAATGATGCCTTGCGCCTCGGCGAGCGTGAGGCCGAGCCGGTTCATGCCGGTGTCGATATGAATGGCGGTGCCGCCTGCCCAGCCGGTGCGGCGGCAAAACACGTCCCATTCGGCAAGCTCGTTGAGATCGCCTATCACGGGCTTGGCGTCGATCTTTGCGTAGCTGTCGCCGGTGTTCTGGATGAAGCCGCCGAGCACGTAGAGCGCGGCCGATGGCACGGCGGCGCGCGCGGCGCGCGCTTCATCGAGCGTTGCGACGAAGAACGTCTTGCATCCGGCGAGGGCAAGCGCGCGCGCGACCGGTTCGAGACCGCAGCCATAGGCGTCGGCCTTGATGACGGCGGAGCATTCGGCCGGAACGGCGGCCTTCTCGAGCTTGCGCCAGTTGGCGCAGATCGCATCGAGATCGACCGTCAGCACGCCGGTGGCGGCAGCCAGCGCCGCCGCCCTGTTGGCTTCGGGCGAGAGAACGGAACCGGCCGGGATCGATTTCGGATCGGAGACGATGTTCATGCCGCACTTTTACGCGCAGCGGCGTGGCGGTTCAACCTGCCGAGGGTACGCGGTAGGGCAAATTATCCTCTTCCACGAAATCACTAAATCGCGTGTATTGCCCCTCGAACTGCAATCTAACGGTACCCGTCGGTCCGTGGCGCTGCTTGGCGATAATGACCTCAGCCTTGCCGAGAGCGAGGTCCATTTCGGTCTGCCATTTTTCATGCTCGGCCGAGCCCGGCTTGGGTTCCTTGTTCTGCAGATAATATTCCTCGCGATAGACGAAGAGCACGACGTCCGCGTCCTGCTCGATCGAGCCGGATTCGCGCAAGTCCGACAGTTGTGGGTGCTTGTCGTCGCGGCTTTCAACCTGACGCGACAATTGCGAAAGCGCGATCACTGGAATGCTGAGCTCCTTGGCAAGCGCCTTCAGGCTGGTCGTGATCTCCGTGACTTCCTGCACGCGGTTGTCGTTGCCGCGCTTGCCCGAACCTTGAAGCAGCTGGATGTAGTCCACCACGAGGAGGTCGAGACCCTTCTGCCGCTTCAGCCGGCGCGCACGCGCCGTCAATTGCGAAATCGAAAGGCCGCCGGTCTCGTCAACAAAGAGCGGCAAGTGTTCAAGCTCGATTGTGTAGTCGCGAATCTTTTCAAATTCGTCTTGGTTGATCCCGCCGCGGCGGATCAGGCTCGACGCTATGCGGGTTTGCTCGGCGAGAATACGGGTGGCGAGCTGCTCCGCGGACATTTCGCAGGAAAAGAAGCCGACAATGCCACCATTGACCGACTTCATCGTGCCGTCGGCCTGGACTTCCGCGCGGTGTGCCTTGGCGATATTGTAGGCGATGTTGGTGGCGAACGCGGTTTTGCCCATGCCGGGGCGCCCGGCCACGATGATCAAGTCGGATCGCTGTAACCCGCCCATCTTTGAGTCCAGGTCACGCAGCCCGGTCGCAATGCCGGACAATTTGCCGTCGCGTTGGTAGGCATTGGCCGCCATGTCGAGAGCGACTTTCATCGCCTGGGCAAAGCGCTGGAAGCCGCCGTCGTAACGGCCGGATTCCGCGAGCTCGTACAACTGGCGCTCGGCATCCTCGATCTGCGCGCGCGGCGCAAAG
>JBKQRS010000367.1:0-3710 GCA_052143915.1 Bradyrhizobium sp. | reverse complement strand
GATGAGCCTTGAGGCGGCTTTTACCAGAGCGATGGCCGACGATCAGCCAACAGCAGATGTCTGGGCAGTGCCTCCTTGTCTAAAAATTTCTCGCGGCGTAACGTACCAAAGCAAAAACAACAATCCCGCACCGTGCGTCAGCAGGACCGTCGTGAGCGGCACGTTGAGAAGGGCTTGGGGAAGAACGGCGCCGGAGGTCAGGATAAACCCGGCTGGCAGCCCGGAGGACAAGCGACTGCCGAGAGCGATCACGAGCCCGCATACGAACGCTGCGACGGGCGCGAACAATACCCCTACCGATGCGATGCCTTCTGTCGCGAACAGGGAAGCATTGAAAGCGCCGAGAGCGTAGGTCTTCTCCATCACGACCGAAAGTTGATCCTGATAGGGACAGTGCATCATCGGTTTCAGGAATGTGATTTGGCAAAAATACGTCAGGTCATGATTGGAGAAAAAATCGTTGTAAACGTTCATGGCGATCGAAGGAACGGCGATCATTCGAAAATTGACTGTCGAAAAATAGAATGCTCCACGGTCTCCAAACACGATGATCAGCGCTAACCCGACAACAACCGGTACCAGCAGCGACAACACGACGGCGATTCTGGCCTCGAACAGTCTCGAAAGCACGATCATTACGACAAGCCAGAGCGGCGTGAAGAGCGTGATCTTGTTCAGCGCAATCGGATAAAGCAAAAGCAAAAGAACGAGAACGGCGGCCGTGCGCCAGTACGCCTTGCGCGTGACAAAGCCTGCAAACGCGAACGGCAACAGCGCGCTCGAAACGATCGTGACCAAATAGTTCACTATCGTCGGGTTGTGGAGTTTTGCGCGGTATTCATACATATTGTCCAGAGACACAAGCCGAAAATTGTAAGTCGCACCGATCGCAATGACGAGAGCGCTGAGGATCAGGATGCCTGTCAGTAGCCGGTCAAATGATCGCGGCGTCATCGGGTGTATCTGGCGGATTGGCGCTGTTATGAAGAGCGCGGGCAAAAGAAACGCAATCGCCGACGCTGCCGCGGAGAGGGCGGTCAATCGGTGATCGTACTGCAGGTCCGTGAAGGGATTTAGCCAGAGATAGCCCAGGACCATCGTGTACAAATAGAATCCGACGAGATAGCCGAAGCTGAAGCGCGTCAGGATGAAAACGGATGAAACCAGGGCAAAGGCCCCGGCCCAGGCAACGGCAATGTACCATCGTGCAGGGTCGAAAAAAATGTGAAACGATGCCGGGTCATAGACGGGCGTATTGATTTTGTAGCTGGCAATCCAGAACAGAGACTCGCAGCAGACGACGATATGAGTGCAAATCAGAAATGCCAATCGGAGCGGCCTTGCGGCTTCGCTGGCCACCGTCGGACATCTTCCTGTTTCGTTCATCAAAAATGAACTCCATCGTCGGCGCAAGTCACCCCTTACCCGGGCAAGGCATAACTTGCAATCGGCCGAGGTTGACGTGAATATCTGCTGCGCTCGATGTGGTCGACCAATTTTCTCAGGCGAAAGGCCGCGGCGTCGCGCTGGACCTCGCCCTCACTTTGGCCGGGCGATTTTTAAGGTTTGGCGCGGCGATCAGCCTGGTTAGCCTGCTATCCAGCTGAAAAACCTTGATTTACGGGGGCTTCTATCAATATAGAACACGAGGCGCGCTAGTGGCCTGCCGCGCTGCCCCGGCCGCCAGAGGGTCTCTCGAAATAATCGCGGCTAACCAGGAAGTCTTGATGATTAGATTTGGCCTGCTCGGATGCGGGCGCATTGCGAAGCGCCACTCCGAGCTGTTGGGGGGTGGTCATGTCGACCGGGCCAGTCTCGTCGCCGTTTGCGATCCCATACGGGCGCGCGCCGGCGCCATCGCCTCGAAGTTTGGCGTTGGCGCGCATTATGACATCGATGATTTTCTCGCGCGGAAGGATATCGACGCGGTCGCGGTGCTGACGCCGAGCGGAATGCATTCGGAGCACGTCATCGCCTGCGCCAGCGCCGGCAAGCATGTCGTCGTTGAAAAGCCGATGGCGCTGCGGCTGCAGGATGCCGACGACATGATCCGTGCCTGTGACCAGGCCGGCGTCAAGCTGTTTATCGTCAAGCAGAACCGATTCAACGTTCCGGTCATCAAGGCACGCGAGGCCCTTGAGGCAGGGCGGTTCGGCAAGCTCATTCTGGGCACCGTGCGGGTACGCTGGTGCCGCGACCAGGCCTATTACGATCAGGACAAGTGGCGGGGCACCTGGGCCTATGACGGCGGCGTGCTCACCAACCAGGCCAGCCATCACGTCGATATGCTGGAGTGGTTCTTTGGCGATGTCGACAGCGTTCATGCCCGCGCCATCACCGCGCTTGCCAGGATCGAGACCGAGGACACCGCGGTCGCGACGCTGAAATTCCGCAACGGGGCGCTGGGAATCATCGAGGCGACCACCGCCGCGCGTCCGACCGATCTCGAAGGCTCGCTCTCGGTTTTGGGCGAGAAGGGCACGGTCGAAATCGCGGGCTTCGCCGTGAACCAGATCAGGCATTGGCGTTTCGTCGAGGAACTTCCGTCGGACAAGGACGTGATCGAGAAATTCTCGGTCAACCCGCCGAACGTCTACGGCTTTGGCCATCAGGCCTATTACCAGCACGTGATCGATTGTCTGATTCATCAGCGCGCGGCGCTGGTCGACGGCCTCGAGGGGCGCAAGAGTCTCGAATTGATCTCCGCGCTTTATGAATCGATCGAAACCGGCCAGGAAGTACCGCTTCGTTTCACGCCGCGGCTGAGCCGGCTTGGTGTCACGTCGTGAACAGGCCCGAGGTACATCAGAGTGGCGTGCGCGATGTCGAATTCGGCGCTCGCGTCAAGATCGTCGAGCCGTGCAATCTGTACGGTTGCAAGATCGGCGACGATTGCTTCGTCGGGCCGTTTACCGAGATCCAGAAGGGCGCGGTGATCGGCGCCCGAACCCGCGTGCAATCGCATGCCTTCGTCTGCGAGCTGGTGGCGATCGGCGAGGACTGTTTTGTCGGCCATGGCGTGATGTTCATCAATGACACATTCTCCGGCGGCGGCCCCGCGCGCGGGCGCAAGGAGCTTTGGCGCGAGACCGTGATCGGCAACCGCGTGTCGATCGGTTCCAACGCCACGATCATGCCGGTGCGCATTGCCGACGATGTCGTGATCGGGGCGGGTTCCGTCGTGACCAGGGATATCACCACCGCTGGCACCTATGCGGGCAACCCGGCGCGCCGCCTGCCGTCGCGGGGTTAGGGAAGACGCCGATGCCGGTTCCATTCGCCGATCTGCAACTGCAGTACCAGAACATCAAGAACGAGATCGACGGCGCGATCGCCGCCGTCATTGCCGAGAACGCCTTCATTCGCGGTCCCCATGTCGATGCGTTCGAGCGGGAATTCGCTCATGCGGTCGAGATCGAGCATTGCGTTTCCTGCGCCAACGGCACAGATGCGCTTTATCTCGCGATGGCCGCGCTGAAAGTGGCGCCCGGCGACGAGGTCATCACCACGGCGCATTCGTGGATCTCGACATCGGCGATGATCACCCATGCCGGCGCCACCGTCGTCTTCGCCGATACCGATGGGGCGACCTTCACGATCGACCCGGCGGCGATCGAGGCCGCGATCACGCCGCGGACGGTCGGCATCATTCCGGTGCATCTTTACGGACAGCCCGCGGATATGGATGCGATCATGGCGATCGCGTCCAG
>JBKQRS010000366.1:0-4365 GCA_052143915.1 Bradyrhizobium sp. | reverse complement strand
CCATCGGCAAGGGTGGAAAGAGCCTTCAGCAACTTCTCGGCGAATTCGGGAAGCGTTTTCCGCCCGACAAGGTCGAGGAAGCGCTCAGACGGCTGATCGAGCGCCGCTACATCGTCGAGGCATCACCCGCCTCCACCGGAGTAGTCGCCGGTTACTGGGCAAGCCTGGGTCTGCCAGCCGGTCAGGCCGAGCAAAATCTCGCGAACTGCCGCGTGCGCGTTGAAGCAATCGACGTGCAGGGTGCAGCCGAGTTCGCCGACGCGCTGAGCGAGTTCGGCGTCCGGGTCTCAAAGCGCGATGCCGATCTGACTGTCACCCTGGCCAACGACTACCTTGAACGACGGCTTGCTGAATTGAACAAGCGGCGGGTGTCGGACCGCACACCCTGGCTCCTCGTGCAACCTTCCGGCGCCTTTCCTCTGGTCGGGCCGGTGTTCAATCCGGACAATGGCCCGTGCTGGACCTGTCTATTCGACCGCATGATCCGCAATCGCGAGATCAAGGGATTTCTTGAGCGCGGAGCGGCGCGCCCCATCGCCATTTCACCGCTCAGCCGCAACCCGCTTGGGCAAGGAGCCATCCAGTTCGCCGCCCTCGAAGTTGCCAAGGCTATCGCCACCGGCTTTCGGACAGATTTGAACAATCACATCATCAGCCACGATCTATTGGGTGCGAGCGTCGTCAAGCACTACGTCGCGAAGCGACCGCAATGTCCGACCTGCGGCAGCAAGAAATTGCGGAATCCGCGCCGCCCGCCCTCGCCGATAGAGCTGGGTCCCGGGGCCAAGCTGATGGTGACGAGCGGCGGATACCGCACCGTGTCGTCGAGAGCGACGGTAGCGCGCTTCCGAAAGCATGTGAGCCCCCTCACCGGTGTCCTCACGCGGCTCGAGCGGATCGAAGCCGATCTGCCGATGAACACCAATTTTTTTGCCGGGCATAACTTCTCCGGACCGGCCTTGACCATCGACGCGCTCAGGTCGGGACTGACTGGCGGCAGTTTCGGCAAGGGCTCCACAGCCGAGCAGGCAGAAGCCAGCGCGCTGATGGAGGCGATCGAGCGTTATTCGGGTATCTTCCAGGGCGACGAGATCCGGACGACCAAGCGCTTTTCGGATTTTCCCTCCGGCGAAGCCATTCACCCCAACGATGTGCTGTTGTTCAGCGACGCGCAATACAAGGCACCAGAAGGCGAACCGGATGATTCCCATGAGGTCCCGGCTCACTTCGACCCCGCCAGAAAGATGGAGTGGACCCCCGTCTGGTCCCTTCGCGATCAGCGTTTCAGATATCTTCCGACCAGCCTGATGTATTTTTTCTATGGCGGCGGCCCGGGCACCTACCGGGCCGATTCCAATGGTTGTGCCGCCGGCAACACACTGCAGGAGGCCATCGTTCAGGGATTCCTCGAGCTGGTCGAACGCGATGCATACGCCATCTGGTGGTACAACAGATTGCAACGGGAGGAAGTCGACCTCAACCAGTTCGACGATTCCTACGTTCGCGACCTGCACAGCCAGCTTGCCGACGCCGGACGGCGGCTTTGGGTGCTCGACATCACCAGCGATCTCGGCGTTCCGACCTATGTGGCGATGCTGCATTGGATGCAGAACGGGCATGAAAACATCGAGTTCGGCTCGGGTGCGCACTTCGACAGCCGCATCGCCTTGTTGCGCACGTTGACGGAACTGAATCAGTTTTTGTCGATCGGTTTGATGGGAGGCGGAACCGGCGAGAAACCGAGTCTCGACGGCGTCAATCCGCTGCACCTGAAGGATTACCCGTTCCTGACGCCAAGCGACAAACCGGCTGCCCCTCCTGATTCAGGTTCGAAATTCGGCCCTCTCGAAAACACCCTTCAGCAGGTGGAGGCCTGCGTTGAGATCGCAAAGCGCGCAGGCCTTGATTTTCTTGTGCTCGACCAGACGCGGCCCGACGTCGAGGTTCCCGTCGTTAGGGTGATCGTGCCGGGACTGCGTCATTTCTATCGCCGCTTCGCGCCGGGCCGGCTTTACGATGTTCCTGTAAGGCTCGGCCTGCGCGACCAGCCAGCGCCGGAAAGCGAACTTACTCCCTTCCTTCCCCATACCTGAGGGGCATGCTGGCTTGCCCGCTCCCAGAAAAAAAGCAAGGCGTCGGATCACGCCACCCGTCATTTCCGCCCGTCTCGGCGGCCACATCACACTCGAAGCGAAGGCGGACGGGAGCATTGTCGCCTGTTTCAACGGCTACTCGCTGGGCCTCGGGAAATTCAGTTCCGGTGCGGCCTTACGTGCGTTGGAGTTGCGTACGGGCCTGACGCTGGCTTCGTTCGCGACCGGCCGCGCAGCCGACAAGGAAGTCGATCTCTTGGTCCGGCGACTGGCCCAAAGCGGCCTGCTGGAATATCGCTTCGGGCCTGCGCGCACCGATAGGGATCAGGCCGTCATCGAACCGCAGGTTCCCGATTATTGGCCGCGAACGCCAAAGCTCGGCAACAAGGACGTGATTGTGCTGTCGCGCTTCGCCTATTTGCGCCGGCGCGGCAATGAGATGGTGCTGGAATCACCGCGCGCCGGCGCGTTGTTTCGAATTTGCGATCCGAAGATCGCCGCCGCCCTTGCCTCATTGTCCACGCCGCAAAAGATCAGCACGCTGCGGCGGGAGCGCGGCTTTCCCGGATTGGAGCTTCTCGCATTGCTGGTGGATTGCCAGATCCTTTTCAAGATCGAAGCTGCCAAAGGCGATGGCCTGCGACCGTCCGAGGGCGACGACGACCTCGTGCTCTGGGATTTTCACGATCTTCTGTTCCACACGCGCAGCACGGCAGGACGGCAGGCCAACCCGCTCGGCGGACTTTATCCATATGCGGGTCTCATCCCCCCGCCTCCGGCGGTGCGGCCGCGCTGGCCCGGGAAAGCCATCGATCTCGGCAAGGTCTCGGTCACGCCCCCTGAAACACCCTCGCCGTTCGCAAGGCTCCTGCATGAACGCCATTCGACGCGCGACTTCGATGACGCCCAACCGGTCACGCTTGCCGAGCTTGCACGGTTTCTCGATAGCGCCGCGCGCATCACGTCGAAATGGAAAAGCAACGTCGACATGGACGGCGAAGGTCCTGAAGTCTCCTACGCCGCCAGGCCCTATCCGTCTGGAGGCAGCGCCTACGAGCTTGAGCTCTATCTGGCGGTTGCCAACTGCAAAGGATTGGCGCGCGGTTTCTATCATTATGATGCCGACCGGCATGCGCTCACACCTATCGGTGCCCGCGCGCAGGAACTCGACGCGCAACTGGCGGCCGCCGAATTTGCCATGGGCGCCCCAACCGCGCCCCAGATCCTGGTCACGATCGCGGCGCGCTTTGGCCGGGTTTCATGGAAGTATAGCTCCGTGGCCTACTCGCTCATCCTGAAGGACGTCGGCGTATTGCTTCAGACGCTGTATTTGACGGCGACCGATATGGGGCTCGGTGGATGCGCGATCGGAACCAATAATATCGATCTGTTCGCGAAGATGACGGGGCTCGAATTCCACGTCGAGGGCCCGGTCGGTCAATTCGCTCTTGGCCGCGGCAGAACACCGGGATCGGCCGACGCGTCGCCGTCCGAACACGACTCGCCCGATTGACATGAATCAATCGGCTGATCTGCCGATGCAGTAATTTTTCTCCAGTTCAAAATGAACATGCCCGCGCATCTGGCGGAAGATCAATCCATCGTCAACAGATCGCTGGCCAGGAGAGAAAAGCATGCCGACCCACTTTCACGCCATTGTCTGGATCGATCATTCGCAGGCCAAGGTTTTTCACGTCGGTCTGTCGGGCGAGGACGAGGTTGTCCTGCACCCGCATATGCCGACGCGGCACCTTCACCATAAAGCCAACTCGATCGGCAGCGGCCATGTCGGGTTTGACAAGGAGTTTCTCGCCCAGGTGATGAACGCGGTCAGCGACGCCGGCGAAATCCTCATCATCGGCCCGGCCGGAGCGAAGACGGAACTCGAGAAATTTATTCGCGAAAAGCATGCAGACATCGGTGAGCGCATCGTCGCGGTCCTGGCTGCCGATCACCCCACCGACCGCGAAATCGTGGCCTACGCCAAGCAGTATTTCAAAATCGGACCCGCGAGAGTGAGCCCTTCGGCTGGTTCCTTTTAGCGGGTATCGCCCGATTGTGCCGCTACCCCGCCGCAAGCGCGTAACGGGGCTGTTGGAGTTTGCCAGGGATGCCTGTCATCGTCGGTGCGCGCGATGCGCGGCCTGGATTTTCGCTCTGGCGCGCGGATTTTGCGGCGCGCCGCGGGGAACTCGGTTTGTGAACGGACCAACGGTTATTGGTCGGGGCAGCTGGATTCGAACCAACGACCTGCAGTACCCAAAACTGCCGC
>JBKQRS010000365.1:0-6003 GCA_052143915.1 Bradyrhizobium sp. | reverse complement strand
AATCAGAACCGATGCTCCAGGGGGGAGGGCAAGATGCACGCAATTGCACATGCTGGTGGCGCTGGTCGCCGCGCTGCATGTTTATTTTTTGATCCTGGAGATGTTCCTCTGGACCAAACCGCTGGGCCTGAAGACCTTCCGCAACTCGCCCGAGAAGGCGGCTGAATCGGCGATCCTGGCCGCCAATCAGGGTCTCTATAATGGCTTTCTAGCCGCCGGCCTCGCCTGGGGACTGGTTCAGGCCATCCCCGGTTTTGCCTTCCAGATCAAGGTGTTCTTCCTGCTTTGCGTGATCGTCGCCGGCGTCTATGGCGCGGCCACCGTCAGCCGCAGGATACTGTTCGTCCAAGCTGCGCCCGCTGCCGTCGCCCTCGTGCTGCTCTGGCTGGCGTGAGGTCGTTCACCTTTCGAGCCCGCATCGCCTTGCATTGGCATAATCGTTCATCCAGTATCGGCTGAGCGGTGACATCCGACACGGTTGGACCAGATCATCGGCATATTCAAAAGCTAAGGTGAGGCAGCGACATGAGGAACAGCCTTTTTCATTTCGTCACCGGTTCGGTGGTTGCATTCGCGCTATCGGCGTCGTCGGCGCATGCGCAGAAGAAGTACGACCCCGGTGCGACCGATACCGAGATCAAGATCGGCCAGACCGTTCCCTTCAGCGGACCGGCTTCCGCCTACGCCACCATCGGCAAGGCGCAGGCCGCCTATTTCAAGATGATCAACGACCAGGGCGGCATCAACGGACGCAAGATCAGCTTGATCCAGTACGACGATGCTTATAGCCCGCCGAAAGCGGTCGAGCAGGTGCGCAAGCTGGTCGAGAGCGACGAAGTGCTGCTGACCTTCCAGATCATCGGCACGCCGTCGAACGCCGCCGTGCAGAAATACCTCAACGCCAAGAAAGTCCCGCAGCTATTCGCCGCCACCGGCGCATCCAAATTCACCGATCCGAAGAACTTCCCGTGGACGCTGGGGTTCAATCCCAACTACTTCGTCGAGGGCCGCATCTACGGCCAATACATCCTCAAGCAATATCCGAACGCCAAGGTCGGCGTGCTCTACCAGAATGACGATCTCGGCAGGGATTATCTGAACGGCATCAAGGCCGGCCTCGGCGACAAGGCCGCGACGATGATCGTGGCCGAGGCGTCGTACGAAATGACCGATCCAACCATCGATTCGCAAATCCTCAAGCTGAAGTCTGCCGGCGCCGACCTATTCTTCAGCGCATCGACGCCGAAATTTGCGGCGCAAGCGATCAAGAAGAACTTCGAGCTCGGTTGGCACCCGGTGCACATCCTCGACATCAACGCCACCTCGGTCGGCGCGACCATGCAGCCGGCGGGCCTTGAAGCTTCCAAGGGCGTGATCAGCGTCAACTACGGCAAGGATCCGCTTGATCCGACCTGGAAAGACGATCCAGGCATGAAGAAGTATTTCGACTTCATGGCGAAGTACTTCCCGGAAGGCGACAAGAATTCCAGCTTCAATACCTATGGCTACAGCACGGCCCAGCTGATGGTGCACGTTTTGAAGCAGTGCGGCGACGACCTGACGCGGGAGAACGTGCTCAAGCAGGCCACCAACCTGAAGAACGTCCAGCTTGACCTCGCGTTGCCGGGAATCGTCGGCAACACCACGCCCAACGATTATCGGGTCAACAAGCAGCTGCAGATGATGAGGTTCAACGGCGAGCGCTGGGAACTGTTCGGTCCCATTCTCGAGGATGCCGGTGCTGCCGGCTGATGCCGGTTCACCCCGACCGTCAGGGCCAAGGCTGCCGTCGCGAACGCTGCTCGCGATGGCGGTCTCAAATTCTCGCCGACGGTAGGGTTAAGCCTATCTGAACACCTTGCTTGTCAGGCAGTTACGCAGCTCGGCCGGCCTTGCGATTAACCATCGTTTAAGACGGCTTTAAACCCGCCCCGCTACCTTGGCCTGCATCGGGTGGCGTGGGCGTTCGCATATGGCGTGGGGACGAAAAAAGAGCGGCGGGCGCAAGGAGCCGCAATTCGGCCTCGGCGCATCGCTTGCGGAGTTGCGTCTCGGTCCGCAGGATCGCGTCGCTGCCGCCGAACAAGAGAAGCCGAAGAAACTATCCCCCAAACGCCAGGCCGTCGATAGCGACGATGATGACGCTCCGCGCGAGCGAAAGCCGCGCGCCAGCCGGGCAACCCGCAAGCGCAAATCCGGTGGCCGGGCACGTGGCGGTCTCCTTCGCCTGTTGTACTGGGGCGCGGTGCTCGGCCTGTGGGGCGCGATCGCGGTGGTCGGCGTCCTTGTCTGGGTCGGCGCCCATCTGCCGGCGATCCAGTCGCTCGAAATCCCGAAGCGGCCGCCGACGATCCAGATCACCGGCCTTGACGGCAGCGTGCTGGCGACCCGGGGCGAAATGGCCGGCGCCAATGTCGCGCTGAAGGATCTGCCGCCCTATCTGCCGAAGGCCTTCATCGCCATCGAAGACCGTCGCTTCTATTCGCATTACGGCGTCGATCCCTTTGGGATAGCGCGCGCGGCGGTCACCAACATCCTGCATCGCGGCGTTTCGCAGGGCGGCTCGACGCTTACCCAGCAACTGGCCAAGAATTTGTTCCTGACCCAGGAGCGCACGTTCCAACGGAAGCTGCAGGAAGTCGAACTCGCGCTGTGGCTGGAGCGCAAGCACTCCAAAGCCGAGATTCTCGAACTCTACCTCAACCGCGTCTATTTCGGCTCCGGCGCCTATGGCGTGGAGGCTGCAGCTCAGCGCTATTTCGGCAAGTCCGCCAAGAACGTGACGCTGGCAGAGGCCGCGATGCTCGCAGGCCTGGTCAAGTCGCCGTCGCGGCTGGCACCCAATCGCAACCCTGAAGGCGCCGAGCAGCGCGCGCAGACGGTGCTTACCGCCATGGCGGAGGCCAAGTTCATCACCGAAGCACAGGCAAAGGCTTCGATCGGGCACCCCTCCTACCATGTGAAGCCGGCCGGGGCCGGCACGGTCAATTATGTCGCGGACTGGATCGGCGAAGTGCTCGACGATCTCATCGGCCAGATCGACCAAAGCGTCGTGGTCGAAACTTCAATCGATCCGAAACTGCAGGCGGTCGCCGAAGCCGCCGTGATCGACGAGCTTGCGGCGAAGAGCGTGAGATTCAATGTGAGCCAGGGCGCGCTGGTCGCGATGACACCGGATGGCGCGGTGCGCGCCATGGTCGGCGGCCGCAACTATGCCGAAAGCCAGTACAACCGCGCGGTGACCGCCAAGCGCCAGCCGGGCTCGGCCTTCAAGCCCTTCGTCTATCTCACCGCGATCGAAGCCGGCCTGACGCCCGAGACGATCCGGCAGGATGCGCCGCTCGACGTCAAGGGCTGGAAACCCGAGAACTACAGCCATGAATATTTCGGCGCGGTGACCCTGACCCAGGCGCTGGCGATGTCGCTGAATACGGTTGCGGTACGGCTTGGGCTGGAAGTGGGCCCCAAGAATGTGGTGCGCACCGCGCATCGGCTCGGCATTTCGTCGAAGCTGGATGCCAATGCCTCGATCGCGCTCGGTACCTCCGAGGTCTCGCTTGTCGAGCTGGTCGGCGCTTATGTGCCGTTTGCCAATGGTGGCCTCGGCATCTCCCCGCATGTCGTCAACAAGATCCGCACCGTCGAGGGCAAGGTGGTATATGCGCGGCCCGCCGACCAGCTTGGCCAGGTGATCGAACCGCGAAACGTCGCGATGATGAACACCATGATGCAGGAGACGCTGCTCAGCGGCACCGCGCACAAGGCCGAGCTTCCGGGCTGGATGGCCGCCGGCAAGACCGGCACCAGCCAGGATTTCCGCGACGCCTGGTTCATCGGCTACACCTCTAACCTCGTCACCGGCGTCTGGCTCGGCAATGACGACAACTCGCCGACCAAGAAGGCAACCGGCGGCGGCTTGCCGGTGGAGATCTGGACCAGATTTATGAAAGCAGCCCACCAGGGCGTGCCGGCCGCGGCCTTGCCGGGTTCGCAGGCGGGTGGATTGTTCTCGAACATCGCGCAGGCCACGCCGCAAACCAGCGTGGCGGCTAACGCGCCGCAGCCGCCCGCATCCGTCGCAGGCCGGCCGGCGCCGACGCGCGCCTCGGTTCGGCCCGAGGCGGCGAGCGGACTTGACGGTTGGCTGATGGACCGGCTGTTCGGACGGTAGACTTACGTCTGCGATCCAGAAAAAGGGCGGCTTTCGGCGATTGTCTGGTCAGCTCGGTTCAGCGGCCGTCCGGCGTGCGGACGCCGGACCAGCTGTCACGCACCTGATGATAATGAACGCTCGGGTCGTAGACAGAAGTGGCGAGATGCAGCACCTGGGGCGACAATCGCCCTATGGTGTTCAAGACGGCATACGACGCAACCACGCGATCATGCTGTGCGGTCACGAGCGCGACGCGGGCATTGACCAGCGCCTGCTGCGCGTTCAACACGTCGAGTACGGTACGCTGGCCGACGGTCGCTTCTTTCTGCGTGCCGAGCAGGGCGATCTCCGAAGCGTCGACCTGGGATTGCGAGGATGTAACCTGGGCCTTGCCCGCCAATAGCTGGCCCCATGCCGTAATAAGATCGGCGCGGGCCTGATCGCGAACCTGCTCGAGCGTGAGGCGCTGCTGCTCCAGCGTTTCCTTCGATTGCCGGATCAGCGAATATTCCGCGCCGCCCTGATAGATCGGCACGCTCACTTGGGCGACCGCCGACGCGTTGAATTGCCGAATCTGCGTGATGGTCTGTTGCCAGGTTTTTTGAACGCTGGCCTGTAATGTCACGGTCGGAAACAGCGCCCCCTCGTTGACTTTCACATTGAGAAAATTGACATCGATGCCGTACTTCGCCGCCGTCACGTTCGGGTTTTCCGCCAGGCTGATATCGGCGGCGTCGCGCAGCGTCTCCGGCAAATAGCGATCGACCGGGGAAGCCGGCGCGAGTTGCGCCGGTTCGTTGCCGATGATGCGGCGAAAGTTCGCGCGGGTCGTCGTTAGATTGGCTTCGGCGGCGAGTTCCTGGGTGACGCCTGCCGCAAGCTGGGCCTCCGATTGCGCGACGTCGGTGGGAGTGACCAGTCCGGCACTGAACCGCTGACGGGTCTGTTTCAGGGTCAGTTCGAGAACCCGTGTATTGCTGCGCTGGACCTCCAGGATGGCGGCATCGCGCAGAAAGTCCATGTAGACCGTAGCCGCGGCCAGCAGAACGGACTGTTCCATCAGCCGCAAGCCCTCGCGCGCCCCGGAGACCTGACTCTCCGCGGCCCGGGTCTTGTTGGCGGTTTGATTGCCATTGTAGAGCGTCTGGGTCACGGTGACGCCCACGGCGTGAGGGCCCTGCGGACCCTCTTCGATCTTGCTGCCGGACGAAATTTCGGCGAGCTCATTGGTGTATTGGCCGCCGCCGCTTGCCGTCGCCGCGACCTTGGGGCGGTAGCCGGACAATGCCTGAGGCACGTTTTCGTCGGTGGCGCGCACCGTGGCACGTTGCGCATTGAGTTGCGGATTGTTTTGATAGGCGCGCAGCAGCGCCGCCTCCATGGTGTCGGCGCTGGCAGGGGTCGCCGCTATCTGAATAAGGAGAAGAACCGCCGTTGCGGCTCCGCCCAGGACTGTCACGCGCTGCATATTCGACTTATCCAACTCCGCGCGCCGCCTGACAACATCCATAAGTAATTCTTGAGTTGACAAAAAGCGCATACCTGCGCCGCCGTCCGACGGCCGGCGCCGTGGTTTGCGTTCGAGGTCGACCCTGCTTCCGATGGCGGGCCTTGATCGGCTGGCGGCTTGATGGATGAGCGGCTGCGCGCGTCGATCGGTTAGCGAAGCCTAGACTAGTAGTCTTGCTGCGTCATTACCGGCTTTATCACCTCATCCTGAGGAGCTTGCGTGAGCCAAGCGTCTCGAAGGATGTGGCCGGAAATACATATTGGGGCCTCATGGTTCTCAAGGCGATGCGAAGCATCGTCCGGAGACGGCGCTTGCGCGCCTCCTCACCATGAGGATTTAG
>JBKQRS010000364.1:0-3524 GCA_052143915.1 Bradyrhizobium sp. | reverse complement strand
TCGACCGTCATCGCGCGCGGATGCACGGCGCAGGCGACTTGATGCGGCGTCGTTCCGCCATCGTCGAGCATCCCGTCGGCACGCTCAAATGCCGCGCCGGGTACCGTCACTTTCTGGTCCGCGGCTTCAACAAGGTCCGCGGTGAATGGAGCCTGATGGCGCTCTGCTACAACTTCACCCGCGTGCTCAACATCCTCGGCTTTAAAGGATTTGTGGCCCACATGGCAAAGCTGCTCTTATCGTTCCAATGCGTTCTTGCAGACGCCCTGCAGTCCATTCAGCTCGTTCTGGAGGCCTTCCGGACACAAATCGTGTTCCAGCTCTGTCTCAGACGGCTCGAATCCAAACCAGCCGTCTAACCGACACTTTCTTGCCCAGCCTCGTCGGGCAAATCAGTCCGTGCGCCAATCGAACCGGAAGCAGTTGGGCTGGACTGTGCACTCAGATTTGAATCGCCTCCCAACAGCCGGCCGTCTATGGTGTGCTTATGTCGCGCCTCGTGTTTCTGTCGATTGCTATCGTCTTATCGCTGCTGCCGGCCGTCGCGCCGGCTGCGCCGGCTCATAAACGTCCGGCGCCACGCTGGCATGGCTACGGCTTCCTGCCGGGCTACCATCAGCCGCTGAGCAACAGCCTTCCACTTTACGCCCAGAAAGATGCGATGCGGCGCATGGCGCGCCACGACCGGCGCCCTTGGTATATCGATCCAGTCCCACGCTATTACGGGTACGATGACGAGTGGCACTATTTCGGCTGGCCTGGCTTTTACGGTGGTCGCTACAATGGCGGCACCTTCGGCCCTTGCTGGACGCGGACGCCGATCGGGCCGATCTGGAATTGCGGCTGATTGAGCTATTGCTTAAAGACCGCACGTGTGCATCCGTTTGCCGGCAACGGCGGCCCTCGGCGCAAAGCGGACATGCGGCCAGCACTCTCTTCAAGTTCGCGTGCGCTGATTCCTCGAACCAGATGTTCTTGTCTTTGTGCGGCTGCGGTTGATTGATGCGTACGCGTTGTTCCACATGCGAAATCCGCCGATAAAGGCATAGGCGTTGTCGCCAGCCCTGCATCCTTTCGGCAGTTTATTCAGGTGCACGAGATTTCCACCACCGATGACTACATCCTCGGGTTCGGTGGCCGCGACCAATCGTTCGATCACATCCTTAACGAGCTTCCGCCAGCGCTTTTTACCGATGCGTTCGAGGCCCCTGTCGCCAACGTAATCTTCATATGTGCCCTTCTTGTAGGGCAAATGGCCGAGCTCCATCGGTTCGAGAATGCCGTTTACGATCATGGCAGAGCCGAGTCCCGTTCCCAATCCCAGGAACAACATCCTTCCGCCCCGATAGCTGCCGAGAGCCTGCATCGCCGCATCGTTGACGACCCTTACCGGCAGGCCGAATGCCGAAGCAAAATCGAACCCCGCCCAACCATGTCCGAGATTGTGAGGGTCAGCGACGGGACGGCCGTGGAGAACCGGTCCGGGAAAGCCAACCGATACCACATCGTACGCCCAACCCTTCGCAAGTTTCTTAACGTCGGAGACCATTTGCCGTGCTGTCATTTTTGGTCCAGAAACGATCTCCCGCTTCTGCTTCTGGCCGGTGGCAAGTATTTTGACGTGAGTCCCACCGACATCGACGGCTAAGATTTTCATACGCGAATCTCTTTATCGGCCATTCGCATTAGCAGTAACAACTTGTGGGATCACATTTTGGGCTGCGCTACGCCACAGCCTACGAACGAAGTTCCTGAACCTGCCATTTTCGAGGAACCTGCATAATTTGAAAAAGTTCCGCCCGTGAAGCAAGCTATCAATCACTCGCCTTTTAGACGCTGACTCTCGTGGACCCGTATTGCCTCAGCACCTCGTGCGCCCGCCGATGACAACCTCAGCATGCTTAGGGCCGCGCCGAAAAGTGCAAAGCCAACGCCGACCATAAGAGCGATCTGAGTGCCCTCCGCCGGATAACGAGCCAACAGCAGAGCCACGAGCGACGCGCCCAACGTTTGGCCCAGGAGCCGTGCCGTACCAAGGACGCCGCTGGCGCCGCCGCTGCGCTCGCGCGGCGCCGCGGCGATCATGGTGCGATTATTAGGTGTCTGGAACAGGCCGAAGCCGGCGCCGCTCAGGGCCATTCGCCACACAATATCCGTAGCCGAGGGATGGTCGGGCAGCAGGGCTAACGTGCCGAGGCCGGCTGCGAACAACAGCAGCCCGATGCCGCCAAGAAGCCCCGCCGAGTAACGCTCAACCAGCCGCCCTGCCAATGGTGCTGCAAATGCAATGGCTATCGGCCAAGGCGTAATCAGAAGTCCCATCTGCACCGCAGAATATCCGAACCGGGTTTCGAGATAAAATGGCATCGCCACGAATGCCAGCATCTGGGCGCAGAACGACGCAACCGAGGTGCAGACGGACAGCGCGAAGATGGGAATGCGCAAGAGATCCAACGGCAGTAATGGCGAAGATACCTCTGTTTGCCGACGAACTAACAGCAGGCAGGCAGCGGCTGCGATCCCAAACTCCATCAGACAGATGGAGAGGGTTTCGCCATGGCCGACGCTGTCGATGGCGGCTATTCCAAGACCGAAGGTGGCCGCGCTGAGCACCGCGCTTTGCCAATCGAAGGTATGAATGCCGCCCTGGATATGCGGGAGACAACGCCAACCCAACGCCAATGCCGCTATTCCGATTGGGATGTTGATCGCGAACAAATACGGCCAGGTTCCCACCGCCAGAATAGCCGAAGCCACCGTGGGTCCGACCGCGGCAGAGAAGGCTACCACCAGAGCATTGAAGCCGATTCCACGTGCGAGCAGAGCGTGTGGGTATGTGTATCGGACCAGCGCCGAGTTGACGCTCATGATCCCTGCCGCGCCAAATCCTTGCACAATCCTGGCCACGGTCAACAGGAGCAGCGTATGTGACAAGGCGCAAAACAGCGACGCCAGTGTGAACAGCAATAGACCCGCCAAATAGACGCGGCGATAGCCGATGATCTCGCCTAGGGAAGCTAGCGGCAGCAGCGAAATAGTGATCGCCAACTGATAGCCGTTGACGATCCAGATCGAAAATGCGGGGCTGGCATCAAGATCTCGGGCAATTGTCGGTAGAGCAACGTTTGCGATGGCGCCGTCCATCACTGCCACGATTAGACCTAGCGCAATCGTCAGGACAGCCCAATTTCGCTGAGGCAGCGGCAGGCCGTCAGCATGCTCGATGATAGCGGTCGACATGTCGTTACTGATCACCTCACTTGCTTGACATGGGCAGCTAACGTCCCTCGCAAATATCAATCGAAGTCGCTTCGCGCAGTTCGCAGCAGGGAATATGCTTTGATGGAAGTTCCGAACGCTGCTTACGACGGCTTTTAGCAGAAAGCTTATCAGTTATCGAATGACCGCCGTTGTGAAGGTTTGCGGATGTCGGCCCCATGAAGGTGGCGCGGCGCACACAGCGGGGCCGTCGTACGCAAACCTCCAAGGGAGGAAACCGCGGGGTGTCGGGCGAGGTGTCGCGT
>JBKQRS010000363.1:0-11503 GCA_052143915.1 Bradyrhizobium sp. | reverse complement strand
GCGGCTATTGGCTGTTTTTATTGGGCTGGTGCGCTTTTTTTTTGGGAATGGCGTTGATGTGCTGCGCATTGCGGTCTTCGCGAGCAAGGGAGACCGGGGCCAGCCGGTGGCTCGCCGGCGCCTTCGCCATCATTTTCGTTCTCGTCACGGCGGCAGGGTCGTCGGCTCAGGCGCAGACGCTGTCGCCAAGCCCGAGCCCAAGCCCGAGCCCGAGCCCCAGCCGAACCCCAACGCCGATCCCGTCGCCGACCCCCGTTCCGGTGCCGACGGCCATCAATTCCGACCTCTCGGCCGGCGCCGCGGTGGCGAATCTCGGCAGCAATTTTCTGGAGCGGCTCGGGGACCAGGCGACCGGCGGGTTCGGCCGAGCGTCGCGCGCCAATCCGGGCGGCGGCGGCGCTTCGGAAACGACGGAGGCGCCGCCTTTCCGGACCTGGGGGGAGGCCTATGGAATCTCGACCAGGACCGGCCCGCAGGCCGACTTCGTCGGCGATCGGCGCGAGACCCAGGGCGGCGTCGCCGGACTGGGCGCCCTTGTTGCGCCTGGCGTCAATGTCGGCTTTTCGGTCGACCAAAGCCGCACCGCCATCGACGTGCCGCTGGCGATGCAGTCGGCCACGCTCGACCTCACCCAGCTCGGCTTTACGACTTCGGTGGACAGGGGGCCGTGGACATGGGCCATCGCTCTGGTTCACGGTTTTGGAAAGATCAATTCCAGCCGGGACACCGGATCTGGCACCGCCAGCGCCGGGTACAACGGGCAGATCGACGGCGCGCTCACCGAACTCAGCTACTACTGGAACATGGACCAGAGCCGAATCGTGCCAAAGGCCGCGCTCGAATATGTTCGCGCGTCGACGGGCTCGTTCCAGGAGTTCGGCGGTCTCGATCCGGTGACGGCGACCGGGGCGACACTTGAGCGCTCACGGCTCCTGCTGGGTGCGGAGATCGGTCGCTACTGGATCGTGGACCAAAAGGTCTTGGACTTGTCCGCGTACGGCAAGTTCGTCGACAATTTCGAGCAGAATTTCAACTCGGTCACCGTCAGCCTCGGTCCTGAGAGCATCACCGTCCAGGGCATCGGCGAAAGCAGATATGGTGCGGATGCGGGCGCGTCGGCCTCGCTCAGTCTGAGCAATACGGCGCGCCTTTACCTCAACTATGACGGCAAGTTTCGCGCCGCGCTGCAGTCGCATCAGGGGACGGTGGGACTAGAACTGAGGTGGTAGCGTGCCGGATTGGCGCCGCGCGCCGTCCGCACGAATCAGAGCCGTCTTCGCACCATCAGGACGGTTTGACAGCCACACATCCTTGCAGTCCGAAATTCTCCTGAGACCCGGCCATCAGGGGTATCAGATCGTTCGGGTGAATGAACTCGTCCCTGAAGCAAGGGTAGGTTTTGGGATCGAAGATTTTCTTGATCCAATCGATGACAATCTTATGCCGATCAGAGTTGCGAAACTCCTTGTGATAAGTAAGCCAAAGGTCGGCGTGATGACTGAAGCCGTCCATATCGACCGCGACCAACGGCGCACCCAAGGCAATGGACGAACTTGGCAAGAAGCCGATACCGGCCCCTCTTTCTACCGCATACAGAACTCCGATGCTGGAATTTGTCTTTATTCCCACGATGCCTTCCAGCGAGGTCAGCCCTAAAATTCGGGCATAAGCGGTATCATCGACTTGCGGAGCGCTTTGCTTGATAATTCTGTGGCTGTTGAGCTCAGCTAGAGATGAAGGAACTCCGTATAGGTTTCGGTAGCCTTCGGAAACGAAGGGATAGATGTGAAGCCTGCCGAGCTTTGCGACAATAAGGTCGGGATTTGTCGGCGGTTCGAGCTGAATGGCGATGTCGGTTTCCAGCCGCGCGACGTCCGCCTGCTCCATCGCGCAGCGAAGATCGACCGTGATCTTCCGATAAGTTTTCTGGAAATCGATCAACCGCGGAAGAATCCAGAAATTGCCCGGTCCCTCGGTGACGGCGACGCGTACGGTCCCCGCAGGATCACTCGACGACTGGGATGCGCGCCTCAAGATGTTGAAAGCGTAACGCTCCATTTCTGTCACATCCGCAATCATCGCAGCGCCATCTTCGGTGAGCGTCAAGCCACTTTGATCGCGTAGAAGCAACTTGCAGCCGATGCGCTCTTCGAGCCGGTCGATCCTGCGCATCAGTGTCGTGCTCGTCAGACCGAGCACTTCAGCAGCGTTTCGGAAGCTTTTGTATCGCGCACAAACGAGAAACGATCTCAGATCGTCCCAGGACGCATCCAGAACTTCGTCAGTTCGGTGCTGCGTCACCGCAGCACCCCGGTGCAATAGTTGCTGCATACGTAATTTCCCTGCCCGCTATGGTTCCAGCCCATAGCCCAGGAGGGACGATAGATGCGCGATCCGCTTAAGGAAAGGGTGTCTTTGGCCGCAAGGCACGATTTCGATTCACTGTCGGCCAATTCTGAAATCGAGGTACGGGTCGCGCGACACTCCGAACTTCCCATCCTCGCAGACATGGCCCATCGCCTGGTTCCCGGAGTTCAGATCACGGCGCCGATCCTTGGCAGCTACTTGGCATTCGATCCCGAAAGCATCCTGACGTTCAGTCGACAGCAAAGATTGCTCGGTGCGATAGCGCTTCTTTATCTCAACAGCCGCGGACATGATGCGCTCATTCTGGATGAGATTTCCTTAACACACCCGGACATCGGGTTGCTTGCCGGAAGCGGCGACGAGGTGTCTGCCGTCTACATTTGGGCAATGGCGACTGTCGGTCGTGGTATCGCCGGATACGGCAAGGTCGCCGCCCATTTGAGAACGCCGCGCTATGTCAACGCCAATTGCTTCGCCCAGCCAACGACAAAGGCGGGACGCGATTGGCTTATCGCGACATGCTTCAAGCAGATTCCGAGCTTCCAGCCGGATCTCTGGTGTTATGAGCGGCCATGGAACCGCTTCCCACCGTACATGCAGGCTTCCATTGTCCCAGAACGGAGTTTTGCAGATGCACGGCAGTAGGCCTCTATCGTTTGCGAATTTGAGCCAGCGTTCGATTTCGGTCCGCATTGCGCGCGATCCAAACGATCTCATGCTGGTGACCGCTATTCGTGCCGCCGTCTATCTGGCCGAGCAGGATTGCCCGATCGAGGAAGAGTTCGACGGCAATGATCTGGTGGCGGCGCACTTCCTCGGATTTGTCGGGGCTGAGCCTGCGGGCTGCCTTCGTGTGCGATTCTTCGGCGAATTCGCCAAGGTCGAGCGGCTGGCCGTGCGTCATCAGTTCCGGCGGTCGCGGGTTTCATTCAAGCTGGTGCAGGCCAGCGTCGATTACGTCAAGCGCAAGGGGTTCAGGAAGATCTACGGTCAGGCGCAGGACCGCCTGGTGGACTTCTGGGCGCATTTTGGCGCCAAGCCGCTAGGCCACAACCGCAAGATCGTCTTTTCCGATTTCTCCTATACCGAAATGATCCTCGATATCGAGCCGGCCGCAGACGCCATCACCCTCGACAGCGATCCCTATGTGATCATTCGTCCGGAGGGCGACTGGGACAGGCCGGGCGTTCTGGATATTTCGGCGGGGCGTGCGGCGAAATCGCCGTTACGCACGGTATGACTTCCGGCGAGATGCGCAACAACAAGAAGGCGAAGCTCAACATGCATGACGATCCGCCGATTTTGGTATGTGCCGATCTTCAGACTGAATATCTCACCGAAGGTCGCAGCCATTTCATTGCGGACGCCGGTGCCATTGTCTCGCGCTGCCAGGAACTGATGACGCTCTGGCGCAACAATCTCTGGCCGATCATGCATCTGAAGCGGATCGCCCAGGCCGCGTGGTTCAATCCGGCATCAAACCTGACGGATTGGATTGCCGAGCTTAAGCCGAAGCCTGGGGAACTCGCCTTCGAGCATCCGTTGCCGTCGGCGTACAGTTCGGCGCGGTTCGCCGAATACATGTCGAACATGAGGAGCATCCGCTGCGTGCTGTTGGGATTTTCCCTCGACGAAACCATCCTGTCGACCGCCATCGACGGGTTTCATCGCAGCCACCGGTATCAGATCGTCAGCGACGCCGTGGCCTGCAGGCGTCCCGGTGTCGGCGACGCTGCCTCATACAAACAGGCGGTCGTCAAAGTCATCAGCAACTACGCCCGAATTCAGGAGAGCTCCGATGTCATCGAAGCAAGCAGCAGAATCGCGGTATGATAAGAAGTCAAACGTGCCGCCGCGAGCCGGCGGTTACTTCGCAAGCCGTTCGGCGAGTTCGATGAGGATGCGCCGGTCGGACGGATCCTTGATTTTCCTGAAGGCGACGACCAGCCGCAACCCTTCGACAACACTCAGATCGATCTGATTATCCCGAAGCAGCTGCAACAGTTTGTCGCCGGGATGATCGGAGTCCTCAATGTTCACAATAAGAGCTCCAGAAGCGAGTAACCGATGGCGAGCCCCGAAAAAGATCTCAACGAACTGGCGATCACTATTTCGACGGCGATCGAGAAAGCGCGCCAGTTAAATTTGCACACCAGCGCTTATATTCTATCGATGGTCCTGGTGGAAGTAAGGGAGGCCAGGAAAGCCGCGGAGGACAAGGTTGCGGGCGATGCAGCGCAATAATTTCCGCGCGGCCACTCGAGGAATTGGTTGTATCCTAGGCGGCTCAGCGCAGGGCTAACGACCAGAACGCTAGTTTCGGTCGACCTTGACGACCCTGCCTTTTTCGATCGCAAGCGCCAGCTGGCCATGTTTCAGCGATAGCGCGGCTTCACCGAACAGCTCGCGGCGCCAACCGTGCAATGCGCCGACATCGGCATTGTCGTCGGCGGCGATCTGCTCGAGGTCGTCGACTGTCGCGATTACCTTGCTGGCGACGGCGTGGCGCTCTGACGTCATCCGCAGCAGAACCTTGAGAAGCTCGACGATCGCCGCACCATTCGTATTGCTTCGGGGCTTTTCGATCTTCGGCAATGTCGAGGGATCGCGCGCGAGGCCGCGTTGCACCGCGGCGACGATATCGGCGCCCCATTTCGATCGATCGAAGCCCTTCGGCAGCGAGCGTAGACCTGCGAGCCGTTCGAGGCTGGTTGGCGCGTGGGTGGCAATATCGCCGACCGCGTCGTCTTTCAGAACGCGGCTGCGCGGAACGTCGCGGCTCTGCGCCTCCTGTTCGCGCCACGCTGCGACTTCCATCAGCACCGCAAGTTCCTTCGGCTTGCGGACCCGCGTCTTCAGGCGCTCCCACGCGCGTTCGGGGTGGAAGTCGTAGGTCTTTGGGCTTGTCAGCACCTCCATTTCCTCGCTCACCCAGTCGCTGCGGCAGCGCTTCTTGAGATCGGCGTCCAGCGCTGCGAACACGTCGCGCAGATGGGTGACGTCGGCGACGGCGTAGTGCATCTGTTCTGCGGTCAACGGCCGGCGCGACCAGTCGGTAAAACGATGGGTCTTGTCCGGCCGATGGCCGGTGATGCGTTCGACCAGTTGATCGTAGGCAATGGAGTCGCCATAGCCGAGCACCATGGCCGCGACCTGGGTATCGAAGATCGGATGTGGAACGATCCCCGCCTGATGCCAGACGATTTCGATATCCTGACGGGCGGCGTGGAATACCTTGAGTACCTTCTCGTCGGCCATCAGCGCGAAAAACGGCTTGAGGTCGATGCCCTCGGCCAGGGTATCGATGACGACCGCTTCCTCTGCGCTTGCCATCTGCACGACGCAAAGCAGCGGGTAGTAGGTTGTCTCTCGCAGGAATTCGGTATCGACGGTGATGACCGGGTACTTGGCGAGGCGGTCGCAAACTGCGGCGAGTTCGGCGGTGGTGGTAATCAGATCCATGAACGGTCCATAACGCTTCCCAGAAGGGCGTTCGGCCGAAAGCGCTGTTATGTCAAGGGTCTTGCGGCGAATTCGAGCCCTGCATTTGGGCCGGGCAACGCTTTTTTTGACCGGCCCCGTGGCCGGTGGCCGCCCCTCATGGCGGCCAGGCCCAGCCCAAGACCCCCCGCTTTGGAAACCCGACCGTTCAGATGTCGCTGACGTGCCGGCCCGACGGCCGCCGTGAGGTGGGAACCGCCAGCACGATGACGCAGAGCGCCAGCATCGCAAGTCCCATGAATTCGAATACCAGCACGTCCACGGCAAATCCCCCCAAACAAACCAATAGATTTGTCGGGAAGCGCTTGACCGCTTCTTAATTTGGGGCGGCGGGGCGGCATCGGCCGCACCCAATATTCGACGGAGGGTTAACGATTTACGTCCCGCAAAACGTCTGAAGCACGCGCTGGTCCGGCTTGGGTGCCTCCGCATAAACCGACAGCGCCGGCTGGTCTTCAAAGGGCCTCGACAGGACCGCGAGAAGCTCTTCGAAGGGTGCGAAGTCATCGCGCCTGACCGCGGCCTCGATGACCGCCTCGATCCGGTGATTACGCGGAATGAAGGCGGGATTGACCGCCCGCATGGCGGTCTGTCGCGCGGCGGGAGCTTGGGGCTCCTCGCCCATGCGCTGGCGCCAGCGGACCGCCCATTCGTCATAGGCGGTGGGATCGGCGAATAATTGCCGCACCCTTTGATCGCCATCGCTATCCAGAGCAGCGTCGTTCAGAGCGCGGAAGGTGAGGGTGAAGTCGGCCTGGTTGTTGGCCATCGCGTCCAGGAGATCCTGTACCAGCGCTTCGTCGCCGTCGCGTTCCGTGAGCAGGCCGGTCTTTTGGCGCAGCCCGGCCTGGTAGGCGGTCGTGAACGTACCTGCGAATTCGCCGAGCGCGAACTGTGCCTGTTCGATGGCCTTGTCCTTGTCGTCGGAAAACAACGGCAGCAGGCATTCCGCAAACCGGGTCAGGTTCCAGAGCGCGATCCGCGGCTGGTTGGCGTAGGCATAGCGGCCCTGTTCGTCGATGGAAGAAAACACCGCCGCCGGATCGTAACTGTCCATGAAGGCGCAAGGACCGTAATCGATGGTCTCGCCGGAGATCGACGTATTGTCGGTGTTCATGACGCCGTGGATGAACCCGACCAGCAACCAGCGCGCAACCAGTTCCGCCTGCCGCGCGATCACGCCTTGCAACAGCGCCTGATAGGGGCGTTCGGCATTCGCCGCTTCCGGATAGTGCCTGGCGATGACGTGATCGGCCAGCTGCCGCACGCCCTCGGTATTGCCGCGGGCTGCGAAATACTGGAACGTTCCGACCCGAATGTGGCTGGACGCGACGCGGGTGAGTACGGCCCCCGGCAAGGCCGTCTCCCGCAAGACGATCTCGCCGGTGACCACGGCGGCGAGCGACCGGGTGGTCGGAATCCCCAGCGCCGCCATGGCCTCGCTGACAATGTATTCGCGCAAGACCGGCCCGAGCGCCGCGCGGCCATCGCCCCGGCGCGAAAACGGCGTCGGGCCTGACCCCTTGAGCTGGATATCGCGGCGTACCCCGTCTGCGTCGACCACCTCGCCAAGCAGGATGGCGCGGCCATCGCCGAGCTGCGGCACGAAATGACCGAACTGGTGGCCGGCATAGGCCATCGCGATCGGCTCCGCGCCGCCGGGGACACGCTTGCCGGCGAGGATTTCGGCGCCTTCCGGGCTCTCCAGCCGGTCAGGATCGAGCCCCAGCCGGGCCGCCAGCGGCCGGTTCAGTTTGACCAGCCTGGGGGAAGCCACGGGCGTCGGTGCAACCCGCGCGAAAAAGCCGTCCGGGAGCGTCGAATAGGTATTTTGGAAGGGGAAATGCACCGTCATAGCCGTCAAGATAGGTATGCGTGAGGATTAGACAATCGGTTTGCGGCGGCCGGCACGCAAGGTCCGGTGCCTTGGTGCCGTTTTTCGGCTTTGCCAGCGCCGTGTGAGGGCGCAGTTTCGGCCCTCATTCGGTTGCCGCGCCTGAAAGCCTCGGGTAAACCCTCAACCTCTTCGGGCAGGCTCCGGCCCCCGATTCGACCCCTCCGACATTTATTCCTGGAATACCCATGCATCGTTACCGGTCCCACACCTGCGGCGCGCTCCGTGAGAGCGATATCGGCCAGAGCGTTCGTTTGTCCGGCTGGTGCCATCGTATTCGCGACCATGGTGGGGTGTTGTTCATCGATTTGCGCGACCATTATGGGCTGACGCAATGCGTTGCCGATCCGGATTCGTCGGCCTTCAAGGACGCCGAAAAGCTGCGCTCGGAATGGGTGGTGCGGATCGACGGCAAGCTGCGCCGCCGTCCCGCCGGCACCGAAAATCCGGACCTGCCGACCGGCGCGGTCGAACTCTATGTCAGCGAAATCGAGGTGCTGGGACCGGCAGGCGAGCTGCCGCTGCCGGTGTTCGGTGAGCAGGAATATCCTGAAGACATAAGGCTTAAGTACCGTTTCCTCGACCTTCGCCGCGAAAAGCTGCACCAGAATATCATGACCCGCGGCGCGATCGTCGATTCCATGCGCAAGCGCATGAAGGATCAGGGATTCTTCGAATTTCAGACGCCGATCCTGACGGCTTCTTCGCCGGAGGGGGCCCGCGACTTCCTGGTGCCTTCGCGGATCCATCCGGGCAAGTTCTATGCGCTGCCGCAGGCGCCGCAGCAGTACAAGCAGCTGCTGATGATGTCGGGCTTCGATCGTTACTTCCAGATCGCGCCGTGTTTCCGCGACGAGGACCCGCGTGCCGACCGGCTGCCCGGCGAGTTCTACCAGCTCGACGTCGAGATGAGTTTTGTCACACAGGACGACGTGTTCGCGGCGATGGAGCCTGTCATCACCGGCGTGTTCGAGGATTTTGCCAAGGGCAAACCCGTGACCAAAAACTGGCCGCGGATTCCGTTCGCCGAAGCCTTGCGGAAATACGGCACCGACAAGCCCGATCTGCGCAATCCGATTCTGATCCAGGAGGTCTCCGAGCACTTCCGCGGTTCCGGCTTCAAGGTGTTCGCGCGGATGCTGGAAGACCCGAAGAATCAGGTCTGGGCGATCCCCGGCGCAGGCGGCGGCTCTCGCGCGTTCTGCGACCGGATGAATTCCTGGGCGCAAGGCGAAGGTCAGCCGGGCCTCGGCTACATCATGTGGCGCGAAGGCGGCGAGGGCGCGGGTCCGCTCGCGAACAACATCGGCCCGGAACGGACGGCGGCGATCCGCGCGCAACTCGGCCTCAAGGAGGGCGATGCCGCGTTCTTCGTCGCCGGCGATCCGGACAAATTCTGGAAGTTCGCCGGCCTTGCACGCACCAAGCTTGGCGAGGAGTTGAACCTGATCGACAAGGATCGGTTCGAACTCGCCTGGATCGTCGACTTCCCGATGTACGAATACAACGAGGAAGACAAGAAGGTCGACTTCTCCCACAATCCGTTTTCGATGCCGCAGGGCGGCCTCGACGCGCTCAACGGGCAGGACCCGCTGACCATCAAGGCGTTCCAGTACGACATCACCTGCAACGGCTACGAGATCGCCTCCGGCGGTATCCGCAACCATCGGCCCGAGGCCATGGTGAAGGCGTTCGAGATCGCCGGTTATGGCGAGAAGGACGTCGTCGAGCGTTTTGGCGGCATGTACCGCGCCTTCCAGTACGGCGCGCCGCCGCATGGCGGCATGGCGGCCGGGGTCGATCGGATCGTGATGCTGTTGTGCGGCACCACCAACCTGCGCGAAATCTCGCTGTTCCCGATGAACCAGCAGGCCATGGATTTGCTGATGGGCGCGCCTTCGGAAGCAACGACGAAGCAACTGCGCGAGCTTCACATCCGGACCAATCTGCCGGCCAAGTAGTTCGGCCGCGAAGACGAGGCGCCGATCTGCTGCTGCCGGGGCGGAGCGGACGAACTCCGCCCTTTCAAATCAAGCAGCATCGGGCCAGGAGTGGCTGTGGAGGCCAGCCAGATCGGGCTTGGCTCACAAGGCCGCCAGGTCCTTGGTGATACGGAACACGCGCAGGTCCTGCTGAACGCCCCTCAGCTTGAAGACGCTTGATACGACTTCCCGGGAAGTAAGCAGCGCGTGCACGCCTTCAGCTGAATAGACATCCTCCGAAACAAAAATCTCTTCCGCATCCGCGAGCTGCTGCACGCGCGCCGCAATGTTGACCGTCTGGCCGAAATAATCGAGCCGTTCGTTCAATGTTACCGCAATCGCCGCGCCTTTATGGATCCCGATCTTGAGAATGAGAGCACGGTCAGCCTGCTTGCCGTTGAAAGTATCGATCTCATTCCGCATCGAAAGAGCCGCAGCGACCGCGTCGGCAGGTTCTAGGAACGTGGCCATGACGGCATCGCCAATGGTCTTGATGATCGCGCCATTGTGGCGAGTCACGACGTCCTGCAGCAGATCGAAATGCCGCTGGACGAGAGCGAAGGCATTGAGGTCGCCGATACGGTCATAGAGTGCGGTTGACCCTTTGAGATCCGTGAAGAGAAGCGTGATGTCCTTGACCCCAATTCCCTCCCGCGCCTTGATGACCTCGGAGCGGAAGAGATCGCGAAAGGCCTGCGTGGTCAGCAGGCGTTTGCCGTTGAGAAACGGGACAAAATGTACTGGGACGCGGCCCATGTCGAAACCAGGCGGCAGCACGGCGATGGCAAACATGCCGCGCTCCGAGGTCCTGTTCGCGAGCGTAAAAACAATCTTGCCGGGCGCCATCTCGTGCACGTCGTGGACGTGCACTTTATCGCCATAAGCGACAGGCACAACCTGCGGACCTGAAGCCGGCGCTCCGACGATCGAGACCATAATCGCCGCTCTCCCGAGCGGACAGGAGCCAACGACCGTGCCTTCATCAACCTCGATTTCGATGGACGTGGTCTCACCCGGCGGCAGATAGGTCACCGACCGCGCAATCGCCGCCTTGGCATTCACCAGCGGCTGACCATCGGGCAACAGGCCTTCGGCCGTGTTCTGTGTCTTGAAAAACTTATCCCAGGCCGAGAGTTGGTCGGGATCATGAAACTGTATCTTGCGGATATTCGGGCTGACTGTGAACGCGACCGCGATATATTCATCGAGCGCCGCGTCATACCCAACCTGGCAGAACGGGCAGTGATAGTGATTGTGCAGGCTCTTCAAGCTGCGGAAGCTCTCGACCACGCAGCAACATTGCGGACAGTACAGCGACCAATCCATCGCGAAAAGGCCAAGAGCCGTGGCATGAAGAAACAGGTCGATGATTTCGTTCTCGGGTAGACGGCGCTCCTGGGCAAAGCTGAAGGCGTTGATCCGGAATAAAGCCAGATCGTCTGCGGTGCGAATGTGACTCTCGAGCTTTGATATGAGCCGCGGACTCCACGCCCGGGCTTCTTCAAGCGCGGCCAGACGTTCGTCCAACAATTGCTCATTGACAGCGCTGACCATCTTCCGGTGTCTCCCGTATGACAACAGTAGTGCCAGGACTCGGAGCTAATGCGGCGCGGGCCGCTCCGACACTTCCATTGGTTGTTGCATAATGACATCGAGCGCGATCACGAAGGCGAAAACGACCGTAAAGAAGTCGATCGTCAACGCCGTGATGTAGGCTGCGGCGATGCTTGGCTACATTGTAGCAGGCGGCCAATACATC
>JBKQRS010000362.1:0-7483 GCA_052143915.1 Bradyrhizobium sp. | reverse complement strand
CAATGAGCTCACCGAGATACATGAAGGAGGTGCGATCCGACACGCGTGCCGCCTGCTGCATGTTGTGGGTGACGATCACTATGGTGTAGTCGGTCTTCAACTCGTCGATCAGCTCTTCGATCTTGGCCGTTGAAATCGGGTCGAGCGCGGAGCATGGCTCGTCGAACAGGATCACTTCCGGGCGCACGGCAACGGTGCGGGCGATGCACAGGCGCTGCTGCTGACCACCCGAGAGGCTGAGGCCGTTCGCGCTGAGTTTGTCCTTGACCTCGCCCCACAAGGCACCTCGCTGCAGGGCCTGTTCAACGCGACCGTCTACTTCAGACTTGGGCAATTTCTCGTAAAGACGGATTCCAAAGGCGATGTTCTCGTAAATCGACATCGGAAACGGCGTCGGCTTCTGGAACACCATTCCTATCCTGGCCCGCAGCAAGTTGAGATCCAACCCGGGATCGAGAATGTCCTTGCCTTCGAACAGCACCTGACCCTCGGCACGCTGACCGGGATAAAGATCATACATGCGGTTGAGAACGCGAAGCAGCGTCGACTTGCCGCAGCCCGACGGGCCGATAAAGGCCGTGGCCTTGTTGGCGTAAAGCGGAAGGCTGACGCCCTTGAGCGCCTTTGACTCCCCGTAATAGAAGTTCAGGTTTCGGATCGCGATCTTTTCCTTGAGCACGGAGCCCTCCACCAGATGCGGCGCGGCGACAGGAGCGGTCGTGGCGGTTGCGACGTTCATGATGCTTTCCTCGTTCCTGCCAGCGAGCGCGCCACGATGCTCATTGCGAGTACCGCGAGCGTGATGATCAACGCTCCAGTCCAGGCCAGATCCTGCCAGTCCTTGTATGGGCTCAGCGCGAACTGAAATATGACAGACGGCAAACTCGCCATCGGCGCGTTCAGATTCGTGCTGTAAAATTGGTTGTTGAGGGCGGTAAACAGCAGCGGCGCGGTTTCGCCGCTGATCCGGGCAATCGCGAGCAGCAGCCCTGTGATGATTCCGGATCTTGCCGCGCGGTAGGCGATCTGCCTGATCATAAGCGACCGCGGCAAACCGATCGAAGCCGCCGCTTCCCGCAACGTATCGGGTACCAGTGTCAGCATGTCTTCGGTGGTTCGAACCATGACCGGGATCACGAGCACGGACAGCACAACGGCGCCGGCTATTCCCGAAAAATGGCCCATCGGACGAACCATGACATAATAGATGAACAGGCCGACCACGATCGACGGCGCACTGAGCAGGATATCGTTGATGAAGCGAACCAGGCTGGTGAGGCGGGAATGACGGCCATATTCGGCCATGTAAGTTCCGGCGAGGATACCTATCGGAGCGCCGATCAGCAGCGCCAATCCCGTCATGATCAGGCTGCCGACAATGGCGTTGAGAAGTCCGCCTACCGCTCCCGGCGGGGGCGTCATCTCAGTGAAGACGCGAAGCGACAATCCGCCAAACCCGTGCCAAAATAACACCCCGAGAATAAGCGCCAGCCAGGTGAGCCCAACGAACGTCGCGCCATACGATGCAACGGCGGCGAGTACATTGCGGCGACGACGCGAAGCGTAAAGTGAAGCATCCATCAGCCGATCCTCTGATTGATCCGGAGCAGCAAGTACCGCGCGATCGCGAGAACAATGAATGTTATGATGAAGAGAATGAGACCAAGCGCGATCAGGGACGACGTATAGAGATCGCCCACGGCCTCGGTGAATTCATTGGCGATCGTCGCCGATATCGTCGTGCCGGGCGCAAACAGGGAACCGGAAATCTTGTGGGCATTTCCGATGACGAAAGTGACCGCCATGGTTTCGCCGAGCGCCCGGCCCAGCCCCAGCATCACGCCGCCAATGACCCCGATGCGGGTGAACGGCAGCACGACGTAACGCCAAACCTCCCACTGGGTCCAACCCAGCCCGTATGCGGCTTCCTTCAAAACCGGCGGAACGGCATCGAATACGTCACGTGAGATCGACGTAATAAAAGGCAACACCATGATCGCAAGGATCAGGCTCGCTGTCAGAATTCCGATGCCGAAGGGCGGACCTGCGAACAGAGTGGAAAGCACGGGTATATTTTCGAAGGCCGCGATCACGGGCGGCTGCACATATTGCTGGACGAAGGGCGCAAATACGAACAGGCCCCAAATTCCGTAGATGATGCTTGGGATGCCCGCCAGAAGTTCGATGGCGATGCCGATGGGCCGGCGCAACCACATCGGGCAAAGCTCGGTGAGAAACATGGCGATCATCAGTCCGAACGGCACCGCGATCAGCATGGCGATCAGCGACGTGATGATCGTGCCGTAGATCGGCGCGAGAGCTCCGAATTTTTCGGTAACGGGATTCCAGCTCTGCGCAATCAGGAAGCCAAATCCAAATTCCTGGAATGCAGGCAGCGCGCCCAGAAACAGCGACACGATCACGCCGCCGAGCACCACCAGCACGAATACGGCTGCAGTCTTCGTGATACGATGGAAAACGATATCGCCGATCCGGAGCCTGTTGAGTACCTTGGCCCGGCCAGCCACATCCTGCACGCCCACCCCGGCCTCCTGCCAAGCCACGTCGACCACGCTGCACCTCCCCGAAGCCGCTTCCAAGGGTGAGAGCGGGGACGCCATGCCTCCCCGCTCCCGTTGACTTCAGTTGGACGCGTCGAACAGCGACTTTCCGCTGCCGTCCTTGATTTCGGCTGTCCACATCTTCTGGATGGCCGTCACTACCTTGTCCGGCATCGGAACGTAGTCCAGTTCTTCGGCCATCTTCGAGCCCTTCTTGTAGGCCCAGGCGAAGAACCTCAGCGCTTCGGTGGCCGCGGCCGGATCCTGCGGCTGCGTGTGGATCAGAATGAACGTCGCGCCCGCGATCGGCCAGGATGCGGCGCCCGGCTGGTCCGTCAGAATGACGTAGTAATGGTCCGCCTTTTCCCAATCCGCATTCGCCGCCGCGGCCTGGAACGCCGATGCACTGGGCTCGACGGCCTTGCCGTCCTTGTTGATCATGCTGACCGAAGTCATCTTGTTCTGCTTGGCGTAGGCATATTCGACGTAGCCGATGGCGCCCTTGGTGTTGGTGACGTTGTTCGCCACGCCTTCATTACCCTTGGCACCAATGCCGGCCGGCCATTCGACCGAGGTGTTCGCGCCGACCTTCGACTTCCAGTCCGCGCTGACCTTCGAAAGGTAGTCGGTCCAGATGAAAGTGGTGCCGGAGCCGTCGGAGCGATGGACGACGACAATCGCCTGTTTGGGAAGCTTCGCCGAGGGATTCAACTTGGCGATCGCCTCATCGTCCCACGATTTGATGTCGCCGAGGAAGATTTTCGCCAGAGTTGCGCCGTCGAGTTTGAGGTCACCCGACTTCACGCCGTCGAGATTGACCACAGGAACGTCGCCACCAACGACCGTCGGGAACTGAACGAGCCCTGATTTGGTTAGG
This sequence comes from Bradyrhizobium sp., assembly GCA_052143915.1. Classification (GTDB taxonomy): domain Bacteria; phylum Pseudomonadota; class Alphaproteobacteria; order Rhizobiales; family Xanthobacteraceae; genus Bradyrhizobium. The sequence goes on along the minus strand of JBKQRS010000362.1, from coordinate 4,045 downwards.
TCGGCCGGCTTCAGCGGCATGTCGGAGGCGCCGAAGGTCACGGTTTTCGACTGGATTTGCTTGATCCCGCCGCCCGAACCGATCGACTGGTAGTTCATGCCGTTGCCGGTTTCCTTCTTATAGGCATCAGCCCATTTGGCGTAGATTGGATAGGGGAACGTCGCGCCGGCGCCGGAGATGTCCAAGGCGCGAACGGGGACTGTCGAAGCGGCCACCAAACCGGCAGCAACCAGGGTTTTGAGGAAATTCACGGGCTTTCTCCATGATGAGCGGGGCGCGCTGTGGGACCGATCGCGCTCCGAGGCCGCTTCTATAGAGGGGCGTCGTAGAGCTAATATTGCAGTTACATGACAGTCATGTGACAGCCGCTCGGCGCCCTCGGTTACCGGTCATTAACCACTTAGGGAGGGCGCGCGTCCGCTCAATTCACCCGTTCGACGACGCCCGGGCGGCCAAGGGCTTGGCCAATTTTTTCCGTTCTCCCAGTAACTTAGGTGGCTCCCGGCAACACCGGCCTTCATACCAATGTCATCGAACTGCAATACTTGTCGTCAGATCTCGACGCAAAATGGCATGGAACTTCGTGGATTGGACAACAGGACTGATCGTGCAGACCGCTGCCGGGCTCGCCGGCGCTCATCTAGCTGCAATTGCGTTGCATGAGCATCGCTTTGGCTGGATCGGACACAGCCTGGTCGGATTGATCACCGGCGCCCTCAGCGGAAGCTTGCTCCAGACGATCGTGCTTACGGTCGTTACCGGTAGCGGCAGCCTCAACGAACCAAGATTTGTGGACGCGGCTGTGATCGAAGCAATGACCGGCGCGGTCGTGGGCGCCATCGCGATGGCCGGCGTAGGCTTGGCTGTTCACGGTGCGAAAACTTGAACCCGCAGCGCCAAACCGTCACAAGAGCAAACTCTGGTGACTTTTCGGCGGGGATCCCGGCAATATTTCACTTTCTGTTGTCCATGCCAGCTGGTGGCATGCATACGAGCGTTGGATAGGAATCACATGCTTCGCATCACCATTCTTTCGACGGCTGTTGCTATCCTGGTTGGTGTATCGACAGCGAATGCGGAGTCACCCTATTCCGCACCCATGAAATCTCCGGGAGAAATCGCGGCTGCCAGCAGGCACCTTGCGGAAAAGCAGGAGAGCTGCCGAGTTCAGGCGAAAGCGCAGAAGTTGAGATTTTTCAAGCGCCGCAGTTTTATTCGCAAATGTATGAAGAATAAAGCTTAGCTGCTTTGGACGCGGTCAGGAGCCTGGTCGCGCTTGCACGTCGAAATAGGCCGCCTTCGACGAGTTCGTGGGGCTTCTGGTCGGCGATAGAGCGGGGTTCGCGCACCAGACTGCCTGACTCGCTCGAGGATTATCCAGGCTAGAACGGCAAGCCCTTGCTCACGACGTAAAGCGCGTAGCCAGTCGTCCGTGAAGAATTCGGAAGCGATTGATTGATCGCTGTGATTTGACCTGAGCAAGTATTCGATTTTGCAGGAAAGCCAGGTGTGGGTGTCGGATTTCTTGCGTTTTGGGATTCCCGACTGGCGGGGTTCATGATTCCTTTGACGGCGGGATTCGCTGTCGGGAGAGAGCCATGAGCCAGCCGCGCGACGATCGTCAGGATGATCTTTTTGGTCCCTTGCTGAAGGAGATCATCAACCTCCGCCATCCGCTGGTGCGGCTGGCGGCGGAGATGGACTGGGACTTTCTGGCGAAGCGCTTCAGTTCGGTCTGTCGCGTCGGGCCGGGCCAGCCGCCGCTGCCGACGCGATTGGTGGCCGGCCTGTTCATCCTCAAGCACATGCCCAACCTCTCCGATGAGGCGCTGTGCGAACGGTGGGTGGAGAACCCGTATTTCCAGTACTTCTGCGGGGAAGTGGTGTTCCAGCACGAACTGCCGTTCGATCGCTCGTCGCTGACGCGGTGGCGCCAGCGGCTGGGTGAGGAGCAGATCGCCGCGCTCTTGCAGGAGAGCCTTTCGGTGGCACACCGGACCGGGGCGATCGAGAGCAAGGATCTCGAGCGCGTGGTGGTGGATACCACCGTCCAGGAGAAGGCAATTGCGCATCCGACCGACGCTCGGCTCACCCACCGGGCGATCGAGAAGCTGGTCGATCTGGCCAAACGCGAGGGCGTCGAGCTGCGCCAAAGCTATCTGCGCCTGGCCAAGCGCGCCGCCATCATGGTGGGGCGCTATACGCATGCCCACCAGTTCAAGCGCGCCCGGCGCGAGCTCAAATTCCTGCGCACCCGGCTCGGCCGCATCATCCGGGACATTCGCCGCAAGATCGAGGGCGATGGCGTGCTCGAGGAGCGCTTTGGCCCGCTGCTCGATCTCGCGCTGCGGGTTCGGCATCAAGAGCAGCGTCAGCGCGGGCCGAAGGTCTACTCGCTGCACGCCCCCGAGGTGGAATGCATCGGCAAAGGCAAGGCACGGGCCCCCTACGAGTTCGGCTGCAAGGTCTCGATTGCCACGCCCGCCACCGCCCCCAAGGGCGGGCAGTTCGTGCTGCATGCCAAGGCCCTGCACGGTAATCCGTATGACGGCCACACGCTTGGTCCCGTCATCGCCGATCTCGAAAAGCTCACAGGTGTCACCGTGCGCCGCATCCATGGCGACAAGGGCAATCGCGGCCACAACTATCCCGACCGGTTCAGGGTCTGGATCAGCGGCCAGGTCCGCCGGGTCACCAAAGCCATCCGCCGCGAGATGCGCCGCCGCGCCGCCGTCGAGCCCGTGATCGGCCATCTCAAGGACGACCACCGGATGCGCCGCAACCATCTCAAAGGCCGAGATGGCGACCGCATCAACGCCCTGCTCGCCGCGGCCGGCTTCAATTTCAGCCTGCTCCTGCGCTGGTTCGAGAAGCTTTGGCGCGTCCTGTTATTGATCCTCTGTCGCTGCCTCGCGCCGCACCTTGCATAGTCCGGCGCTCAGAAAACGTTCTTCACGGACGACTAGCCAGTCACCAAGACGGCTCCGATCAAAAATCCGGCCGTAAGAATCCGTCGCTCCATCGACGTCTCAATCTAGGCTTCAGGCAACCGGCGCGTGGGCAACAGTGCGGTAAAACAGAGCGGGGCCGATCAGCCAGTGTATTCGAACGACTTGAAGCTGAGATGCTTCACGCCCTCCGGAGCATCGGCGATCTTGCGGATGTTACCCCAGGTCTGTTTGTAGTTCGGAATGATCAACTCGTTTACACCGGGCGAAACGACGTTGCCCTGAACGCCGTTCGGATTGGCAAACAGCATGAAGGTCTGTTTGCGCCTGGCCGTTGGCGTCGGATAGACCATCGCTTGTGTCGAGCCATTCTCGTTGTAGACCTCCACCAGGTCGCCGGGATTGAGCTTGAGTTCCGCCGCGTCCGCCGGATTCATCTGGATAAGCGGATAGGGCATGCGATCCATGACGAACTCATTGTCCTGGTCGAGGTAGGCGTTCTGCCAGACGATATTGGTGCGGCCATTGTTGATGAGGAACGGCCACTTGTCTTTTTCGGCCTGTTTGTCGGCCGCCTCCAGACCGCGCCACTGTGTCTCCATGAACTTTGCCTTGCCGTCCTTCGTCGAAAACTTACCATCGACATACAGGCGCTTGGTGCCGATAATCTTGCCGCCTTCCGTCGGTGCCGGCAGCGTTCCGCGGCTGCTCTGTCCGGGCGGCCCAGCCTGATAATCGACCGCCGGCTCCTGGAAGCCGTTGGTGCCCATCGCGCGCAGCCGCTCATATGTGACGAACTGCCCGCCCTTCTCGTAGCCGTGATAGCCGTCCATGAAGGCGTCTTCTTCGGTCTTCCAGTCAAAGCCCTTGAATTGGTCGGCATATTTCACGTTGCCTTGCTCGCGCAGCACCCGTTCCATATGGTTGGCGATGCGTGCCGCAATCAGGCAGTCCGGCATGGCCTGCCCTGGTGGGTCCATATAGCGTTCGGTCAGCCGCATGCGCCGCTCGCCATTCATCGACGTGAGATTGGCCTCGCCAGATGTCGCCGCCGGCAGCCATACGTGGCAGGCCTGACCGATCTTGGTCGGCACGAT
>JBKQRS010000361.1:0-33426 GCA_052143915.1 Bradyrhizobium sp. | reverse complement strand
GTTGTTCTTCGCCGTCATCATGCTGGTGCTGACGGGAGAGGAAGCGAATCTTCTGTCCGTCGGAGCCGTCGACTTCGGCATCATCGTCGATTCGGCGGTGATCCTGGTCGAAAACGTGTTCCGCAACTTCCAGATGCCATTAGCGGAAAGGCAGGCTGCACTCGGCCATTTGGCAGAAGAATCGTGGGGGGCGGACCCGACAAAGGAGAAACACGGCGTCCGCAACATATGGACCGACCGGCTTCGCCTCATCATGGTCAGCGCGCTGCAAGTGGACATGGCGATTCTGTTCTCGGCAACAATTACCGTTGCGGCCTTCGTTCCGCTCTTCACCATGCAGGGCGTCGAGGGTCAGATCTTCGGTCCGATGGCGCGGACCTATGCCTATGCGCTGGCCGGTGCGTTGATCGCGACCTTTACGATCACGCCGGTGCTGGCCTCCTATCTGCTGCCCGAACACGTGAAAGAGACCGAAACCATCGTGGTCCGCGCCCTGCGCGCCAGCTATGAGCCAATTCTTCGCTGGTCGCTGCACCATCGCAAGACCATGCTCGCGTTCGGCGCCGGATTTCTTGTCCTGATTGGACTGCTGGGCACACGCCTTGGCAGCGAATTCCTGCCGCATCTGGAAGAGGGCAATCTGTGGATCCGGGTGGCGATGCCGCCGACCATGGGTCTGGATGCCGGCACTCCGGCGACGGCCAAATTGCGCGAGATCATGATGCGCCATCCCGAGATCCTCACGACGGTTTCTCAGCATGGCCGCCCGGACAACGGCAGCGATGCCTCGCCGTTCTCCAACGTCGAGATATTCGCGCCGCTCAAGCCGTTCGACGAGTGGCCTGCAAATTATACCAAGGAGAAGCTGATCGAGGAGCTCAATCGGGAATTCACCGATGCGGTGCCCGGGGCGACCTTCAATTTCTCGCAATATATCCAGGACAATATCGAGGAGGCGATCTCGGGCGTCAAAGGCGCCAATTCGGTCAAGATCATCGGTCCGAATCTGAAACTTCTGGAGGATCTCGCCACGCAGGTTCAAGCCGAGATGGAGAAAGTCCGCGGCGTTACAGACCTCGGGATTTTTCACGTGCTCGGTCAGCCCAACCTGAACATCAAGGTCGATCGTGAAAAGACCGCCCGCTATGGCCTCAATACAGGGGACGTCAACACCGTCGTTCAGGCGGCGCTGGGCGGCACCGTTGCCACCACGTTGCTGGAGGGTGACCGTCAATTCAATATCGCGGTTCGTCTTCCCGAACAGTATCGCAACACGCTCGAATCGATACCCGATATCAAGGTTGCCGGGGGCAATGGCGGCAACGCGTACATTCCCTTGCGGGAGCTGGCGACCATCACGCTGGATACCGGCGCCTCCTATATCTACCACGAGAAAAGCGCACGCTTCATCCCGATCAAGTTCAGCGTTCGCGGACGCGATCTTGGTGGGACGGTCGCGGAAGCGCAGGAGCGGATCGCGAAGAATATCAAGCTGCCGGTTGGATATCGCATCATCTGGGCGGGCGAATTCGAAGACCTCGAGCTTGCCAAGGAGCGACTGGAGGTGGTCGTTCCGATCAGCCTGATCCTGATCCTGGTGCTGCTTTACGGCCTGTTCAATTCGTTGCGGGATAGTCTGCTTGCGCTTGCCGGAATTCCCTTCGCGATCGCCGGAGGCATCGTCGCGCTGTATTTTACCGGCCTCGATTTCAGCATTTCGGCCGCAATCGGCTTCGTGTCGCTGTTCGGCGTGTCGGTGATGGACGGCATCCTGATGATCACCTACTACAATCAGGTCAGGAACGCCGGCATGCATATCGACGATGCCATGTTCCATGCCGCAACCCAGCGCATGCGGCCGATGCTGATGACCGCGATGTCGGCCTGCATCGGTCTGTTCCCTGCCGCGATGTCCACCGGCATCGGCAGCCAGGTCCAGCGTCCGCTCGCCACGGTGGTCGTGGGCGGCATGCTGATCGGGCCGGTGATGTTGCTTATCGTCGTGCCTGCGCTTCGGATGATGTTCCTCGGTCGCGAGGATGATCACCAAGCAGCAAGCCCGGCCGCCTCGCAAGATCTTTCACCGGCCGAGTGAGCGCGCCAGCGATTGCCATCCATGAAGGGAGGCGCACATGAAAGTGGGTTCTTATCTGATCGCCTTGCTGGCGTGCGGCGTCCTTTCAACCGACGCCGCCATGGCCCGACTTCACGGCCACCACAGCAAATTCAGAGGGCACGGCCTCGCCAGCACCTCGACCGCGGTGAGCAAGCCGCAGGATTCCGGTTTGAAACCGCAAACCGGCGTTGCGGACCATGCGACCGCGACGACGGATAGCCCTAAACTCAACGCCTCCGACAGGCGGGTCGACGACGACCTCAATGCGCATACCCGGAAATCCACCAAAACCGGCGTTTCGGACAACACTGATTCCGACGCCGAGCGAAAGACCGCGCATGGACTGCATCCCACCGCGATGCGGGGTTCCAACCCCGGCGGCAACGAGAGTACCGCAGACAACCCAATCGACGTCCGCATCACCGTTCATCAGGGACACGAAATCGGCAAGGGCGTGAAAAACCGGCTCTTCGCGAAGCCCAAGACCACTGTTGCAATCGGGACTGGCCTTAACCAGCAACATTTCAGGGACCGTCAGGCCGCGCGCGAGTTCCGTCGCAACGCCATCGGCGCCCGCCTCGATTCTGACAAGACCGTGAAGCACGACGCGGCCGCGGCCGCACCGCCGGTCGCCACCGCGGCCAAGCCGGTGACCGATTCAGGCACGCAAGCGACCGGTGCGCCTGTTCCCAATGCGGGAGCGGTCGTTGGCGCCGCCCCGGCGAACAGTTCGAGCGCTGCCGGAGCCCCGAATGACCATCGAGCTGCCGGCGCGGCAGCCCTCGTGATCGTCGCGCGGAACGCTCCGAGCATCAGCGGAACGGGCTTGATGCGGCCAGGAGCCGGCACAAGCGCGATCGGGGGGACACCCAAAATTGCCACTGGAATAATCAGCGGCAACAGCGTGCACCTGAAGCACCCGTGAGAATCGTCGCAAGTTCAAAAGCCATGTCCGTTCAGCGTCAACGGCTGACCTCCGAGGTCAATATGCGCCATGTAAGGCGTGGTAAACTGGCTCTTGGAATTGCGAATGGCAGCGTGTTTGCCGACGACGCATGCGTATATTTCGCCAAGGATATGAGGGTCGGGTCGATAGCATCCGCGATCTGAGATGCGGTCCGAGCAAGAGACTGTGGCCTTCCAATAGCGCGCCACCAGCTGCCTCTTTATTTTGCAGCGTGTTAGCCCTCGAACGTGACCAAAAATATGCGGGCCGAATTGCACGCTACCGACCTGGCATTCCCGCTAGCGCTATTTTATCGTCAACTTCAAAGATTGGGTTGCGGACCATGAGGCGGGGCCACCCTGCCCTTCGCGGCGATGTGATGTGGACCAGTAGTCAGTGGCGCCGAAAGCTATTTCGAGATTTCTCGCGCGTCGGGAATTTCCAGCCAAATCAGCGCATATCTGTCTGTTGGCAGTCGGCATCATGGCGCTATCGCCTTCGGCGTATGCCGATGATCAAACAACGCCCGATCCGGACGTTCCCGACAAGAGCGGCTACACGCTGCTCAACCCAACACCTGACGACGAAATGCGGAAATTTACGCCCGATCGACCAGCGAAGGGGTTTTCCGTCCGTACCATCGACGCCGGCCATTTCGAATTCGAAATGGACACGATCAACTATACCTATTCAAAATATCTCGGGGTCACCACGCATAGCGTTCAAACCCTCGACCCGAATTTCAAGATCGGCGTCACCAACTGGGCGGATGTCGAAGTCCAGTTCAACGGGTTGCAGGCTTCGCGATCCTTCGACGCCGCACCCGGGGCCAGCGTGGAGAACGGCGCCGGCTTTGGCGATATCGTCCTGCGGACGAAAATGAATCTGATCGGCAACGATGACGGTCCGGTCGGTTTCGCCATCATTCCCTATGTCAAGCTGCCCTCGTCAGCTCCCGTCATCAGCAATGGGGCAGTCGAGGGCGGCTTGATCGCGCCTCTCGCCCTGCGTCTCCCCCAGGACTACCTCGTCACCCTGATGACCGAGGTGGATGCCGTGAAGGACCCGCAAAACCACAGGGAAGCCAACTTCGACAATCTTGTCGGGGTCAGCCACCCGCTCCCCGGGGTCGAAGGCGCCAACGCCACGGTCGAATTTTTCTCGGCTGTCGGCAGCGACCGGGCGACACCTCCGATTTACACCTTCGACCTCGGCATGAACTTCCGGGTCGACAAGCATACGATCCTTGATGTCGGCCTCAACCTCGGCCTCAACAGCGCCGCGCCGAAAGCGCAGATTTACACCGGCATATCCGTCCGTTTTTGATGTCGGCACCGCGCTCCTGAACCAGGGACGACGCGAAGAAGCCCTCGCGATCTTCGACAAGACGGTGCAACTCAAGCCGGATAACGCGGACTTGTGGAGAAATCTCGGTCGCTTGTGCACCTGTTGACCGGGAATTTCAAAGCCGCTCGGGCCGGGCGCGAAGCTCGGTCGAAAGTTAGCAAAGCTGATATCGCGGAATTTTGATCGGCGCGAGAGCGAGACGGCTCACCAAATGCCGCTGCCGAAAAAGCCGAAGTGCGGTTGCTGAGCGACCAGAATGGTCCGCGGGCCCGTGTTACCCCTCGCCACCGTTTTGTGTTTCCGTTGCAGCTTCGGCTCCGGCTTTCTGGGATCGGCCGGCGGCGGCTGATTTAAACCGGGCGGCCTCAATTGCGCAAAGGCTTCCCGCACCCGCACCTTCGCAGGGAGATCGGCGACGCTGGCCGGCGCCGGGACACTCGCCTCCGTCACCCCCGTTGTCGCGGGAACGATCGTAGGACGCGTGGTATCGAAGACAATGGGGTCCGGCCATTTCCGATCGGAGTGAATCCGTATCAGGGAAACATGGGCCGCTGTATTTGTCCGTTGCTCTGGCGGCAATTTCGGCAGGTACGCATCGACAATCACGAGCAGAGTCAGTAACGCTGCACCAACGAACAGAAAATATCGCATCAACGGCATTCGGTTTGCTCCATCCGCGCAATCACGCGGACTTTTAGCTCAACCGGGAATAGCACGATTGGTTCCTGCCCTCAGGAGGCAGCCTTTAACGAAGTTACCGGCTGGTTAGGCCGTTCTTGCAAGATTACCCCGATCTAGACGTGGCTGGCCGCGAGCAACGAGCACTTTGCCTTGCTGACATTGACATTGACAAAGCCGACATGCAGGTGGGTGAAGGTTTTCCGACTCTTCGAATTGACCATGTCATGAATCAATCGCGTGCGGTCGGTCAAATGGCTGCCGTCCGGGCGGGCAAAGGCACAGGAAATCTCTATATCCCTGACCGCGTAATCATTGGTATTGCGCAGCGTCATGGTGACAAATGCGTTGGCCCCCAACCCGCCCCTGCGCCACGACTGCGATGAAATCTTCAAGCCATCGACGGGTGCGGGTTGCTCGGGGGTGATCGCCTCGGCGGTGGCGGGATCGAATGGCGGGTCTTTCGCCAGGCCAACCGTGACATGCGGTGGCGCAAGAACCGCGACGGCGGTCGCCAAATGCCTCGCCAGACGAATTGGCTGGCTATCTGCCCGTTTTCGAGCGTGGTCAGTCATCAGCAGCCATGCCCCTGCAGCGACGATTACCACAAGCGGCAACCAGCCAATCGCCGCCCTGAAATGGCTTGCGGTCATCCCCTCGGGCTCGCCGGAAAAATGGCCGCTGGCGAGGCTCGCCAGTCCAACGAGCCCTGTCGATTCCGATTCGATTTGGTAAAATCCTTCCTTCATCATCATCATCGAGCCATCGCATTCTGCGGCGAGTGCACTCTCGCCTATTGCACCGCACAGCAAAAGAGCCGCGCGGGCGTTACACCGCACGGCTCCAATTACGACTGCCGACTGCGCGGTTCTGCCGTGGGTATCTAATCCACGAACACCGGAAATGGTTCCATCAAAAGCCACAATAATCGGACGCGTACGGGATTGGGGGACCACCGGCGTGCGAAGGGGATAGCCACGCCCGGACCGGGCCGCTAAAATTGACTCGGCGTGATCTGCGCATCGCATTTCCTCGATCGTCGATCGCGGCAGGCGACGCCAATCTGCCCATTGGAGACCAAAGATGCCGGTAGTGACCTGGGACCACGTCCATCTGCGCAGTCCCGATCCGGAGGCGACGGCGGCCTGGCTTGAAAACGTTCTCGGCGGTGAGATCGTCCGCGGCCCCGGGCGTATCGACGTCAGGCTCGGCGGCGCCATGGTGTTCATCGCGCCGGTCGCGACAGGCGACGGCGTCAATTCGCCCCCGGTGCCCCCCCATCAGGGGCTTGATCATTTCGGGCTCACGGTGAAGGACATCGACGCGGTAGCCGCCGAGATCAAGGCCAAGGGCGTCGAATTCACCAAGGAGCCGACCACCATCCGGCCGGGCGTGCGTATCTGCTTCATTCGCGGGCCGCAGGGCATTTCGATCGAGCTTCTCGAGCGCGACAAGAAATACGCCTAAAGCCCGCGCCTGCGAAACAGGTAAAGTCAGGTCCCGCGACGCCGCGGGTCCGATAGCAGTGGTCAACCGCGTTGACGTTGTATGCCTCATTTTGGCATAAGGAGTGTCCGGCTCCGCAATGGCGGGTTGTCCTGATCGGCCGCGTGATGAAGAATGGTCTGTACTCGATCCATGTCGTCCTGCAGGACGGGCGTTCCGGCAAAGGCAGCGGCGTGGTCATGTTCCGGGACGGTAAGATCCTCGGCGGTGATGCATATCTCTTCTATACCGGCAGCTATTCGGTGAAGGGCAACACCTTCAAGGGCGAGGTTCTGGTCCAGCGCCACACTTCCAGTCCCGACGACAATCCGCTGTTCGGCGGGCCCAGTCCGGTCGGCATCGGCGTCTCCGGCAGGTTTACCGACAACGCCGCCGAGATGAACGGCACGGCGCTTGTCGGCAAGGCCAGCCAGATTTTCAAGGCGACATTGCGCAAGCTCACCGAGACGGATTAGCACTTTTTCGGACCAAGTGACGCTACTCCGCGGCCTGCTCCAGCGGCGCAACGCGCGGCAGGATGATCTGAATTCGGGTACCGCGCCCCGGTTCGGAATCAAGCTCCAGCCGGCCACCCAGACGGTTGGTCACGATGCTGTAGACGATGTGCAGACCGAGTCCGGTACCCCCCTGGTCGCGGCGCGTCGTGAAGAACGGGTCGAACGCCCGACGCCGGACATCGAGACTCATGCCGCAACCATCATCGGAAAAGATGATCTCGACGTTGTCCTTGCCGGACTCCCGCACGGTGATATCGACGCAGCCCGGTCTGCCGTCCGGAAACGCGTGCGCAACCGCGTTGAGGAATAAATTGGTGAGCACCTGTCCATAGGGCCCGGGATAAGAGTTCATGGTGAGATTGGGCTGGCAGTCGACGGTCAGCGTCAAATGGTGCTTGCGCAGGCCGGGCCGCAGACTCATGACCACCTGCTCGGTCAGATCGCCGAGATCGAACGTCCGCTGATCCGAATAATTGCGATCGGCGGCGACCTGCTTGAACGACGTGATCAGCTCGGCCGCGCGATTGAGATTGGCCACCAGCTGCGATGATGCGTCACGACTGGTTTCAAGGAATTCATTGAGGCTTGATCGCCTGAGATCGCCACGCGCCACTTCGCTGGCGAACAACGCGGTCTTGCGCTCCAGCGACGATGCTACCGTCAGGCTGATGCCGACGGGATTGTTGACTTCGTGGGCAACACCCGCCACCAGGCGCCCGAGGGCTGCGAGCTTCTCCGCCTCGATAAGCGAGTTCTGGGTTTCCCGCAGATTGCGCAACGCTGCTTCAGCGGAATCCTTCGCCTTGCGCATCTCCTGTTCGCCGCGCTTGCGCTCGCCGATGTCGAGCGCAACGGTGACGATGCTCTCGACCTCGCCGCCAGCGTCGAGCAGCGGAAGCTTGTTCACCAGCCAGTGCCGCAGATTGCCGGTGGAATCGAGGTACTCTTCCTCATAGAATCCGAGCTCCTTGCCCGCCGCGAGCACTCTCCTGTCGTTTTCGTCGGTTTTCTGCGCGCCATAGCGCGACATCAAATCGGTCGTGGTACGGCCGATCGCATCAGTGGGCTCTACCCCGAAAATGCCGGCCATGTAGCGATTCATCAGGACATAGCGGAGCTGTTTATCCTTGACGTTGATAACGGCGGGAACGGTGTCGATGACGAGTTGCAACAGCCGCCGGCCCTCCGCGATAGTCTCTTCGGCGCGCCTCTGGTCCGTAATGTCGCGCACCGTCCCTTCGTAGCGAATGACCTCGCCACCCTCATCGCGCACGGCCGTGGCGCTGTCCGAAAGCCAGAGGATTGCACCCCCGCGTTGACGCACCTGATACTCGAAGTCGCGCACCATGCTGTCGCGCTGCATCAGCAAGCGGTACTGCTCGCGCGCCTCGGGGTGAACGTAGACCGTATGCGCGATATCGGTGATGCCGCGGATGAGCTCCTCCGGCGTGTCGTACCCCATCATCCGCGCCAGCGCCGGATTGGCGTTGAGGAGTGCACCGGCCGGTGTCGTCACGTAGATTCCATCGACGGAGCCTTCAAACAGCTTGCGATAACTTTCTTCGGCCAACCGCTGTTCGGCCAAAGCGCGGATTGCCGCCTCGCGAGCAGTATCGGTGTCGACAAGCGAGCGGCGAAACACCTCGGCGGCGCGTGCGATGTCGCCGATCTCGTTGTTGACGCCGGTTGCAGGGATCGATGCGTTTTTCTCACCGCCCGCGAGCGCGCGGATGGCACCGGCGATCGCCTTGAGCGGGCGAACGGTCCTGCGCACCACAAACAACGCAGCCGCAAGGCCGATCAGCACGCCGGCGAGGCCGAGGATAATGCTTTGCCATTGATCATGGGCCAACGTTCTGGCGAAATCGCTGGCCAGCACGCGCCCCCTCCTGTCACCGAGGTCGCGCAGCAAATCAGTCACGCGACTGATCATTTGCCCCTCGGCGCCCAGCACTTCCCGGTCGAGCCGGGCAATCTGGCCTTCGGTCCCCGAGATCGAAATGATCGCATCGGCGTAAGCATTGGTCGCGGCGCGAAGCGCGGGATCGTCGATCGAAAGCGACTTCATGCCCTGCGCGGACTGCTCGGCGGAGGCCGAATTATGCGCCAGCAGGGCTGCGGCAATCCGGTTTTGCGCTCGGAACAGCGCTCTCGCGGTGGCCCGATCGGGTATTTCGGAGATTGCCTGCTCGAACCGCTCGCGGATCGGCGGCAGCGCGGCGACCAGTTCCGCGCGGCGCGCAATCAATGCGGTGACGCGCTCCATGCCGCTGCGGTAGTTGGCGAGCCGCTGCGTGACGCCGTCGATCATCTCCTGTTGCTCGGGGGCAAGCTGCAGCCGCGTTTTCTTCAATAGCGCGCTCAACGACGAAGCCTCCTCCCAGACCCGGCTGGACGGCGCTGCCGGATCGGTCACGAAATCGCGCGCCGCCAGCCGCAGTTCGTTGGTGCGGCGGTCGATTTCCTCGACCACGTCGCCAAGGCTTTGGAGGTGCTGCAACTCGGCAAAGGTTGCATCGATGTGGCGGATCGAGACAACGCTGGCGACGCTTGTCATCACGATCATCGCCAGCAGGAGCAGGAAGCTGCCAAAGGTCAGCTGGCCGATCGAAAGCGAGAACGACCGTATCCGTTGGACGATTGCGGCGAAGGCCATAGGCATCGGACCAGCTCGGGGAAGCCCCCGTTTATACGACGGAATCCACCCCCGGGGGAACTTGCCCAGGCGCCAACGGTGCTGGCGGGCCAGTGCCTCGGGGCATCGCCGACGGCAGCCCGGCGGCAGCTCAATCCGGCGGGATGCCTGCGTCCCTGATGACCTTCGCCCAAAGCGCGATGTCGGACCTGATGATGTCGCCGAACCGGGCAAGGGGCGCACTTTTCACCAGGCAGCCGGCGAGGTCGAGCTTCTCGCGCACCTCAGGCGTGGCAAGTGCAGCTTCCAGCGCCTTGCTGATCCGATCGACAACCGGCTGCGGCGTACCAGCCGGTACCACGATGCCGAACCACGGCGTCACCTGCGCCTCGGCAAAGCCCTGCTCCGCCATGGTCGGCACATCGGGAAAGTATTTCGAGCGGCCGTCGTTGATCGTAGCGATGATTCTGATGGCGCCGGTCTGCACCTGCGCCAGCGCCTGGTTGGCGGAAAGGAAGGTCGAGGTGATCAGGCCGCTCGAGATATCCGCCACCATTTGCGGATAGCCGCGATAGCCGATCGGCGTGACGTCGATCCCGGCCAGCCGCTTGAACAGCTCAAACCCCAGATGCCCCGTCGACCCCTTGCCCGGATGGCTGTAGTTCAGGGTGCCGGGCTTTGCCCTGGCCAGCGCCACGTATTCGGCCACATTCTTCACCAGCAACGAAGTCGGCACGATGAAGAAATTCGGCGCCTGGCATATTTGGCCTACGGGTACGAAATCGCGCACCGGGTCCCAGCGCAAGGTGATGTTGAGCGAGGGGCTGGTCGTGAAGAATGTCGTCACCAACAGCCACGTGTATCCGTCGGGCGCCGCGCGCGCGACATCCTCGGCCGCAATCGCGCCGTTGGCGCCGGATTTGGATTCCAGAATGATCGACCCGTTCCATTGCGCCGCCATGTTCTGGGTGACGATACGCCCGAACACGTCGGCGACGCTTCCGGCCGAATAGGGATTGACGACGCGCACCGGATGATTGGGGAAGCCGTCCTGCGCCCGTCCTGCAGCCGCGAGCGCGAGTGCGATCAGCCACGCCCCCACCCTCGCGCCAAGGCGTCGAATCCTCACGCTGCGTGCCCCGCCCTGATCGTTGTTGCGGCGCTTTGAAAGCGCTGCTTGCGGGCAGGATGCCGAGATTTGCTTTGGCCGGCAAGGGCGGTCTCGGCGTCATGCCAGCGGCTGACTCACACCCCGCCGACTTCAAACAACTCGCCATCGTAGCCGGCTTCCGCCGGGATGCGGAGCTGCCGGCCGCCGTTCAGCCTGGTCATGACGGGCATCACGGTGACGACCTTCTTGCCCCTGGAGTCGTCGAGCGCCGCTTTCACATTCGGCTGCTTGCCGAGCTTGATCAGGTTACGCGTGGTCGGAAACGGCAGTTTGAACCGCCCGCTCTCGCCGCCCGCCAGCGCCTCGCGCGGCGACGGCCAGATCGAATCGGTGGATTCCTTGCCGTCATGCGCGCCGACCTGCTCGGGCGGGGCAGCGGCGAGAAAGAACCAGGTATCGAACCGCTTCGGCATGCCCACCGGCGTGATCCAGTGCGCATAGGGCACCAGTTCGTCGAGCGCGAGCTGCATGCCATTGTCGGTGAGCACCTGCAGGAAAGTGGTCTTGCCCTCGGTCAGCGCGGCGCGACTGCAAGCCGCGATCGCGGCGGCCTCCTTCGCATCGACCATGGCTTTCAATCCACGCGGCCGGGTGAGCAGGATACCGCTCTCCTCGAAAGTCTCCCGGATCGCCGCGATCCGGAAACTCAGGGCGGCTGCATCAAGTCCCTCACCGCCGCAATAAAGCTCCGGCCGGGCTATGATCTCCTGATCGCCCTTGTCGACACTGCCGCCGGGAAACACCAGCGCGCCGGAGCTAAAATCGATCTCATGATGGCGCACCATCATGAAGACTTCGATCCCCCCGCGACCCTCGTCGTCGGGCGCGCCGTCGCGCAGCAGCAGGATCGTGGACGCAGGACGCGGCGTGACGACGGCTTCGGCGGTCATGCAATCAACCCGCCGCGCTCGATTGCGGCTGCAGGTTGGCGCGCTTGTCGACCCGCGCGACGCGCGACAGCAGGTAATCCACTTCGGCCTTTGCGGTCGCGGTGATGCTGGAGCCTGGTTTGCGCTGTGCGCTCGAGGCGATCACGCCGCGCTTTTGCAGCACATATTTGCGTACCGCCAATCCAACCCCCGGCTGCTGCTCATAGCGGATCAGCGGCAGGTGGGCGTCGAACAGATCGTGCGCGGCATCGCGGCGGCCTTCCTTTGACAGCCGCACCACGTCGATCAGCAGTTCCGGGAAGGCGTAGCCGGTCATCGCGCCGTCGGCGCCACGTTCCATCTCGAAATCCAGAAACGTCGCGCCATTGCCAGTGAGAATCGACAGCGGCCGAAGCGAACCATCCTTCTGGAAGCCGCGCAGCGTTGAAATCTTCTCAAGCCCCGGCCAGTCCTCGTGCTTGAGCATCACGCAGGACGCATTGTCCATCACGATCTTGCGGATCACCGCCGGCGTGAACACCACCGACAGGGTCAGCGGATAGTCCTGCAACACCCAGGGGATATCGCTCCCGATCGCCTCTATTGCCTGCTTGAAATAGCCTGTTATCTGATCGTCGGTGCGCAGACTAGGCAGCGGCGCGATCATCACCCCGGCAGCGCCGGCATCCATCGAAGCGCGCGCCAGTGAGCGCATGGCGGCAAATCCCGGCGCGGAGACGCCGACAACAACCTGCATGTTCTTGGCCCGCTTGACGAAGCGCTTGGCCACTTCCTCGGCTTCCGGGCCCTCGAGCTTCGGCGCCTCACCCATGATGCCGAGCACCGTGACGCCCTCGCAGCCGACCTCGGCGTAGAAGTCGGTCAACCGGTCGATGGATTTCTCATCGATCCGGCCATCGTCATGGAACGGCGTCGGCGCGATCGCGAAGGTGCCTGCGGCCTTGTGGGTTAGCTTTGTCATGTGTGCCTCATCTAACCTAAGTTACCCCGTCATTCCGGGATGCGCCACTTGAACTCGGGTTTACCCGAGTTCAACAATATCATTGTCCAAGTCGGCAATGGCCGACTTGGATGCGCAGGCCCGGAATCCATACTCTCGATGGTGGCTGTGGATTCCGGGCTCGCTCGCTGCGCTCGCGCCCCGGAATGACGATCCATCCCTACCCCTTCAGCCCCGTCCCGCCATAGAGCCAGGCGAGATCCTTGTAATAATCCTCCGAGGTCTTCGCGCCCATGATGGCGTTGCGCAGCCGGGCGTGTTCGCCGGCGGGGTGGTAGATGTGCTCACCGATGGCGCGGGATAAGAGTTGCACGCGCGCGGTGCGCGGGAAGCGCTGCGCGCGGTATTTCTCCAGCGCGGTGGCGTGATCCCCGGGATGGCTGCCCAGCATATGCGAGAGGCACACCGCGTCCTCCATCGCCTGACAGGCACCTTGCGCGAAATATTGCAGCATCGGGTGGGCGGCGTCGCCGAGCAGCGCGACGCGATCGTCGACCCAGCGCTCGGTCGGATCGCGGTCGCACAATACCCACAGCTTCCAGTTCTTGCCGTGGCGGATGATGTTCTGCGCACGCTGATGGATATGCGTAAAACCCTTCATGACTTCGTCTTCGGACACCGGTTGGCCGGCCACCGGCTCCGGCGCGTCGTTGTGATAGGTGACGACGAGGTTGAACACCTTCCAGCCCGACAGCGGATAATGCACGAGGTGGCATTTCGGGCCGGCCCATAGCGTGGCCGCGTTCCAGCGCAGGTCTTCCGGCATCTGTTCGGTCGGAATCACCGAACGATAGGTGGTGTGTCCGGAAACCCGCGGCGGGCCGTCGGCGGTGACTTGTTTGCGGACATTCGACCACAGCCCGTCGGCGCCGATCAGAAGCGAGCCGGTAACGCGGTCGCCGGAGGCAAGCCGCGCGGTGACGGATGAACCGTCCTGATCGTAGCCTACGACTTCGGAGCTGACGCGCAGCTCAATCAAATCGCTTTCGCGGCAGGCTTTCAGGAACACGCCATGCAGATCGCCGCGATGCACCACCGCGTAAGGGTTGCCGAAACGCGTGCGGAAGGCATCGCCCAGATCGACATGGCAGATCTCCTCGGCCGTGAGCGCATCCATCAGCCGCATTTGGTCGACATAGACCGCCATGCCGCGCGCGGCCTCGCCGACGCCAAGATAGTCGAAGGCATGGAAGGCGTTGGGCCCGAGCTGGATGCCGGCGCCGATCTCGCCAAGGGTCGCGGATTTTTCGAGCAGGATCGAGGCAATGCCCTTTTGCGCCAGCCCCAGCGCCGCGGCGAGACCGCCGATGCCGCCGCCCGCGATCAGAACCGGCCGTGAGCTCGCATCAGCCATCAGCTTGCCTTCCCGAGATGTTCGAGCGCGTCCTCGGCGCGCAACGGCACCCGCGACGCCTCGTTGTTGAGATCGACCAGTTGCGCCAGCAGCGCCAGCAGGGTCTTGCGGTCGGCGGGCTTCAACGGCTGCAGCATCCGCGCCTGCGCGCGATCGACCGACGGCATGATGTCGCGCAGCACGCCCGCGCCGGTTTTGGTCAGGTGCAGCAGCTTGACGCGCTTGTCCTCGCGCGACGGTTTTCGCTCGACATGGCCCTTGGCCTCCAACCGCTCGATCACGCTGCCGAGCGTCGAGCGGTCGAAGGCGATCACCGCGGAGAGCCGCGTCGCATCGATGCCGGGATGGGTGCGGATCGCAACCAGGGCGGCATACTGCACCGGCGTCAGATCGAAGGCCCTGCACTCCTCCACGAACAGCGCCACCGCGATCTGCTGCATCCGGCGAAACAGATAGCCCGGCGCGGTGTAGACCGCGTCCATCGTCACAGGCGTTGGCTTACTCGGCATCGGGCTGTCGCTCCGGTGCGGCGTCGGCGAACGCCTTGAGGTTTTTCGCCGCCGCTTCCGCCCTGAGCAGGCGCGGAAAGACGGCCAGATCGACGCCGAAGCGCCGGGCATTGGCCAGTTGCGGCACCAGACAAAGATCGGCGAGCGTGGGCGCATCGCCAAAGCAGAACGGACCGGTTTCACCACCGATCAGCGTTTCGCAGGCCGAAAGCCCCTCGCGATTGGCCCATGCCGCCCAGCCCGTCACCTGCTCTTCGGGAAGACCGAGTTCGCGCAGCCGCGCCAGCACTTTCAGATTCTGCACCGGATGGGTGTCGCAGGCGATTACTTGCGCGAAGGCGCGAACATGGGCGCGGCGCAGCGGATCCTTCGGCAACAGCGGCGGCTGGGGGTGGATTTCGTCCAGCCATTCGATGATGGCGAGCGACTGGGTCAGGATCGTGCCGCGGTCGTCCTGCAAGGCCGGAACCAGCCCCTGCGGGTTGATCGCGAGATAGCCTGGGTCGCGCTGCTCGCCCTTGCGCAGATGGTGCGTCAGGTGTTCCGCGCTTAACCCCTTCAGGTTCAACGCAATTCTGACCCGGTAGGACGCGCTGCTGCGGAAATAGCCGTGCAGCTTCATCGGAGAGCCTCCCTCGAATTTTATCGCCGGCTTTTGCCTGCCCTGATTGACGCTAGCCATATTGTAAGTATGCTGTCAATCTAGCGAAGCAACAAGAACCTCAGGGAGGCTCGACATGGAAGCCGTAGCGAAGACGCCGGAACGCGAGGCGTTCTACCAGAAGATCGACGGCGAAAATCTTTCCGCGCTGTGGAACGTGCTCGGCGACCTGGTCACGCCGGAACCGAGGAGCGCCTGCCGGCCGCATCTGTGGAAGTTCGACGCGATCCGCGACTACATGACCGAAGCGGGCAAGCTGATCACCGCCAAGGAAGCCGAGCGGCGGGTGCTGGTGTTGGAAAATCCAGGGCTGCGCGGGCAATCCAGAGTGACGACGTCGTTGTTTGCCGGCGTGCAGATGGTGGTTCCCGGCGACATCGCGCCCGCGCACCGGCACAGCCAGTCGGCGCTGCGTTTCGTGCTCGAAGGCAAGGGCGCCTATACCTCGGTTGACGGCGAGCGCACCGCGATGGAGCCCGGCGATTTTGTCATTACGCCGTCGATGACCTGGCACGACCATTCCAACGAAACCTCCAAGCCGATGTTCTGGCTGGATGGTCTCGATATCCCGATGGTGCAGTTCTTCGATGCTTCCTTCGCGGAAACCGCGAGGGAAGACCAGCAGAAGATCACCCGTCCCGCCGGCGACAGCTTTGCCCGCTATGGCCACAATCTGCTGCCGGTCGACGAGAAGCGCAAATCGAAGACCTCGCCGATCTTCAACTATCCCTATTCCTACACCCGCGAGGCGCTGGAACAGGCCAAGCTGCGCGACGAATGGGACGTCTGCCACGGTTTGAAACTGAAATTCTCCAATCCCGAGACCGGCGATTTTGCGATGCCGACGATCGGCACCTTCATCCAGTTGCTGCCGAAGGGTTTTAAAACCGCTCGTTATCGTTCGACGGACGCGACCGTGTTCGCGGCAATCGAAGGCAAGGGTCGTACGCGGATCGGCGAGCAGACCTTCGAATGGGGCCCGCGCGACCTGTTCGTGGTACCGAGCTGGCAATGGGTGACCCACGAGGCCGACGCCGACTCCGTGCTGTTCAGTTTCTCGGACCGCCCGGTGCAGCAGAAGCTCGATCTGTTCCGCGAAGACCGCGGGAATGCGTGAGGGCGCCCGCGCAGCCTTAGAACTCCGTCATTCCGGGATGGTGCGTTAGCACCAGACCTCTCGAGATTCCGGGTTCGATGCTTCGCATCGCCCCGGAATGACAGCAGCCGCTCACCGCCAGTGCAACAGCCGCGTCTCCAGCCAGTTGATCAGCCGCCCGACCGCGAGCCCGAACAGCGACAGGATGACGACGCCGGCGAGCAGCTGATCGGTCTGCATCAGATTGCCGGCCTGCAGCACGAAGGCGCCGATGCCGTACTCGGCGCCGATCATCTCGGCGCTCACCACCAATAGCAGCGCGATCGACGCGGTAATGCGGAAGCCTGCGAGGATCGACGGCAATGCGCCCGGCCAGATCACCCTGATCACGATGGCGTGGAACGGCACATTGAAACTCTGCGCCATCCGGATCAAATTACGCGGCACCGCATCGACGCCGCTATAGACCGAGATCGCGGTGGAAAAGAACACCCCGAGCGCGATGGTGGCGATCTTCGGCTCCTCACCTATCCCGAGCCACAGGATCAGAAGCGGCAGCAGCGCGATTTTGGGGATCGGAAACAGCGCCGAGACGAAGGTGATGCCGACGCTGCGCGCCAGGCTTGAGAGGCCGATGCCAAAACCGACGATGATGCCGCTCACGGTCCCGAGAATCCACCCCGCGCCGATGCGCAGAAACGAATAGGAAAGATGCTGCCAGAGCGCGCCTGAAACCGCGAGCTGCCAGATCGCGCGCGCGATCGCAACAGGCGTCGGCAGAAACAGCGGATTGACGAGCGCGGCGCTGCCGGCCGCCTGCCAGAGCAAGATCGCGAGCGCCAGCGAAACCCAGCCCGCATAGCGCCCCGCTTTGGGCGCAAAGCCCGCGCCGCGAAAGGTGACCGGCCGCAGTTCGGTCTGCTCGGATCGCGCAGCGCCCGCCTGATCATCGGCGCGGTCAAGCATGCTGGACCTCGCGTTCGGCGTCGATCGCCTCCTCACGGATCAGCGACCACAGCTCGTTCTGCAGCGCGAGCAGCTTTTCCCGCGCCTGGATGTCACCGCGCTCGATGCGCGTGAGCGGGATGTTCACCACCTCACGGACGCGGCCCGGCCGCCGCGACAGCACGACAATGCGATCCGCCAGCCGCACCGCTTCTTCCAGATTATGCGTCACATAGACCGCGCCCATCGCGCCATCGGCGAGCAGCCTGACAAAATCCTCCATCAGCAATTCGCGGGTCTGTGAATCCAGTGCCGACAACGGCTCGTCCATCAGCAGGATCGCGGGCCGCACGGCCAGCGCCCGGGCGATGCCGACGCGCTGGCGCATGCCGCCCGAGAGTTGTTTTGGAAACGTGCCGCGGAAATCGGAAAGGCCGGTGCGGCGCAGGGCATCGCCGACCACCGCGCGCCGCGCGGCAATATCAAGGCCGGCATGTTGCAGCGGAAATTCGATATTCTGTTCGACCGTGCACCAGGGCAGCAGTGCAAAATCCTGAAACACAAAGGTCAGCGGATTGAGGCTCTCCGGCGGCGGCGCGCCGCGCAATTCCGCCGCGCCCGCGCTCGGCTGCAGCAACCCGCCCAGAATCGACAATAACGTGCTCTTGCCGCAGCCGGACGGCCCGACAATCGCAACCACCTCGCCGGCGCCGACCGTGAACGACACGTCGTCGAGCACCTCGAGCGTGCCGAAGCGGTGGGTGATATGGCCCGCGATCAGGTCCATGAGGTGTTCCCGGTCTATTACGTCATTCCGGGATGGTCCGAAGGACCAGACCCGGAATCTCGAGATTCTCCGATGTGCAATTGCAAATCGTAGTTCGATGCTTCGCATCGTCCCGGAATGATGGCCGCAATTGGCACTCGCATCAATCCGGCCTCACGAAGTCCCTGGCGATGATCGCATCGACCGTAAATCCCTTGTCGACAAAACCCTGGCCCTGCAGCCATTCGATCTGGTTCGCCACATTCTTCACATCGAGCCTGCCATCGGGATCGATATAGGCGCAGTTGCCGACCACCTGTTCAAGCGGAAGATTGGTGTATTTCGCGATGATCGCCAGCAGCGGCTTTGTCTGCGCATTGACCGGCGCCTTGCCATCGGTGACGGATGCGAGAATTACGTCATAGTATTCGCGGTCGGCGCGGTCCAGCGCGGCGAGAAGCTTTGTCACCAACGCCCTGTTGGACAGAGTCTTCGGCGACGCGAATATCGCCCCCAATTGCCACGGCGTCTCGTCGCCGACCCAGCCCAATAGTTTCGCTCCGCCATCGTCGATCAGCTTGCGCGCGGTCGAGACCGGCAGCAGCGCGGCGTCGACGGTTTCGCCTTTCAGCGCCGCCGCAGCGTTCGACAGCGACTGCAGGGGCAGCACCTTCACGTCGGCAAGCTTGAAGCCGTATTTGTCGGCGAGCAGGCCGAGCGAATAATGAAAGCTCGATCCCACTTGCGTCACCGCGACGCGCTTGCCCGCAAGGTCTTTTGGCGTCTTGAGGCCGCTCGCATAGGCATTGTTGCTGGCGAAATAGCCGATCAGGGGATAGCCGGCCTTTTCGCGGCTCATGCCGCCGATCACCTTCAGCGTGCCCTTGCCGGCGAGGTTATAAAGCCCCGCGGTGAAGGCGGTGATGCCAAAGTCGACATCTCCCGAGGTGGTTGCGACCGCGATCGGCTGAGCAGCATCGAAGAATTTCAATTCGACATCGAGGCCGGCGTCGCGGAAATAGCCCTTGTCCTGCGCGATGAACACCGGCGCCGACGACGACAGCCGGAGCACGCCGACCCTCGCCTTGAGCGCATCGTCGGCTCGCGCGCTTCCAGCCGCCAGCGCCAGCAGAGTCGCGAGCAGGAGCCGCCCACCGCGGGCGCGATAACACAACGTCATCCAGTTTCCTCCGTCATTGCGAGCCAACGGGTCGCGCGAATGCCCGCCCGATGACAGGCTCCGCGAAGCAATCCAGGGGTAGATACCACAATCTGGATTGCTTCGTCGCTTCGCTCCTCGCAATGACGAAAGAGAGCGGCACGCAAATCAAACCCCCTCCGGCACCGGCTGATCCCGCCCAATAAAGGCCCCCTGCTCCTTCAACCGCTCCTGCAATTTGTCCACCGCGATATCGCCCGGCACGGCATTGCCATCAAGCGCCATGGCGGCGGCGGTGCCGGCGGCCTCGCCCATCGCAAAGCAGGCGCCGGAGACGCGCGCCGCGGATTGGCCCTCATGGGTCATCGACGCGCAGCGCCCTGCGACCAGGAGATTGTCGAGGCCTTCGGGGATCAGCATACGATACGGCAATTCGTTGAACCCGCGCGACTCCGGAATCGGCGGAAAGCTGAAGATCACATCGCCCGCGACATGGGATTCCATCGGCCAGCCATTGACGCCGATAGTGTCGTCGAACGACGCGCAGCCGAGCACGTCCTCGCCTGACAGCAAATAGAGGCCTGCGATCCGTCTGGTTTCGCGGATGCCGAGCTGCGGCGGCAGGTCGACGATGTAGGATTTCTCGAACCCCGGCACGGTGCGCAGGAATTCGAACGCGGCCACCGCCTGGCGGCGGCCCTCGATCTCGCCGCGCGTGAGATCGTCCGGCTCAAGCCCGTTGATCGCGCTGCCATCCTCGCGCGCCAGCTGGGTAAAGTTCACCCGCCATTCGATTGGCGAGCGCTGCGGCCGCACGATCGCCGCCTTGCGCGGAAAACAATGCGTACCCGCCGCCTCGGCTTTTTCCATCAGCGCAGGAATCGTCCGCCAGGCGTCACCGGCTTTTTCGGGATCGATGCCATTGAGGCGGAACATCATCGATGGGTACAGCATGTGGCCGTGGTGATCGCCGACCTCATAGCGCGCGCCGGCCCAGGCCGCGAGGTCGCCATCCCCCGAGCAATCGATGAAGATATCGGCCGTGATCGCCTGGCGGCCGGCCTTGGTCTCGACCATCAGCGCGTGGATGCGCTTCTCGTCATGCATGACCACGCCGGCGCCAAGCGCGTGAAAGAGAATATCGACCTTGTGGGCGGCCAACAGATCGTCGGCCGCGATCTTGTAGGCCGCGGTATCGTAGGCCTGCGCCAGAATCTTGCCGAGGATCAAATGCGGCGCGTTGAGCCCGTCGAGCCGGTCGATGCGATCAAGCAGATCGGACGCGATGCCCCGGACCAGGCGATGCATCTGGCCGTAAACATTGGCGTGCAGCCCGCAGAAATTGGTCACGCCCGCCGCCGTTCCCATGCCGCCGAGGAAGCCATAGCGCTCGATCAAGAGCGTCCGCCGCCCTCCTCGCGCGGCCGCCACGGCGGCTGCGATGCCGGCCGGCCCGCCGCCGAGGACGGCGATTTCATATTCGCCGTAGAGCGGAATTTTCCGTGCGGGTTCTTCGATGGATTTGGCGGACAAGGCGGGGTTTCCCGGATGGTGGGTGCGCATGATGCCCCAGGCGGGGAATTTTTGCCATTACCCCGAGGCTAGCACAGCGTGCCGGCGGGAGCGCGAAATGTCTTTCAGCAATTGTATCCCCGGCCCCGCTGAACTAGCATCACACCATGTACGTCACCGCCCAAGAGAGCCGCGCTTTGTCGCGCCTTTTCGGCCTATTGGCCGAAGACCTCGGCGAGCGCGAAGTCCGCGAACGCATCGGGCACCATCTGCTCGAGCTGTTGTCGGCCGATTATTACGCGTCGTTCGTCTGGGACACGCCCTCGCGCAGCTTCGGCCGCGGCGTCTGGCTGAACATGAGCCCGGAGAACCTCGCGAGCTACGACGCCTATTATCAATACAATGACCCGATCACCCTCAAGCTGCAGGCGCGCCGCGAGCCGACGCTGGTGACCCAGATCATGCCGCAGCGCGAATTGATGCGAACGGAATTCTTCAACGATTTCCTGGCCCGCGACGGGCTGCATTGGGGCGTCAACGTCTACAGTTATGCGGGACAACGCAACATCGGCGATTTGCGCATCTGGCGCGGCCGAAACCGCGACAATTTCGATGCGAGAACGCTGGAGCTGTTGCGTCTGGTCGAGCCGGCGTTCACGGGTGCCCTGATGCGCGCGGGCGGCGCGCCGTCGCTCGGTGCGCCGGAGCCGATCGGAGGACCTCGCCTGTCGCAACGCGAACTCGAGGTCGCGCTGATGATTTGCGAGGGACTGCCCGACAAGCTCATCGCCCACCGGCTCGGTGTCGAGCCCTCCACGGTCCGCACCTACCTGAAGCGCATCTTCGACAAGCTCGGCGTCCATCGCCGCAGCGGGGTCGCCGCGTTGTTGGCGAGGCAACGATAGGTCGGCGCTTGCTACAGTTTCGCCGGTGGCGGAATTCGCCCGAGCAGTTTTTCGAGTGCCAGGCCGATCGATAGCAGCCGGCGATCGCTGCCGGACGGACCGTCCAGCTCCATGCCGACCGGCAGCTTGCTGGCTGCTCCCAATGCAATGGGAATCTGAAGTCCGGGGACCCCGGCATTGCTGCCGGGATCGGTGTTCTGAATATACAGGACGAAATTGGGCACGCTGCTGGCCTCGGGGTTGGCGGCGATGGCCACCTTGGGCACGGTGGGGAATACAATGGCGTCGAGATGATTGTTGGCGAAGGTCTCGCGATAGAGCTGCTGCAGCGCCGGGCGCGCAGTCTTGATCGCGGCCTCATAGGCGGGCTTGGCATCGACGACGGTATTGTCCGGGCCCGGCAGCTTGCGCGGAATCACCAGGCCGTCATAGGTGCCCTTGACGTCGGGGCTGGAGATGCCCTTTGCCAACTCCTCGATCGAAATGTTTGCGCCGCGTTTGAGATAGGCGACCATGTCGTCATAGGCCTCGTACAGCGCGACCGGAAAACCGACCTGCCCGTTCAGCTCCACGAGCTTCGGCATATCGACGTCGACCACGGTGACGCCGGCCGCCTTCAGCTTGTCGAGCGCGGCTGTGAACGCCGCCTTGGTATCGTCATCGAGATTGGCCGTCGTCGCAGCGACGAGGCCGAGCCGAACGCCTTTCAAGCCGGCGGGCTCGATCCGCCCACCCCCTGCGATGATGCGATCGAGCAGGGCGACATCGGTCATCGAGCCCGCCATCGGCCCCGCCGTATCGCGGGTGTGGGAGATCGGGGCAATGCCGGTTTGCGGGTATCGGCCGACAGTCGGCCGCAGCGACATGCAGCCATTGAATGCGCAGGGAATGCGGACCGACCCGCCGGTATCCGTGCCGACGGCAGCCGGTATGATGCGCGCGGCGATCGCCGCAGCGTTGCCCGACGAGGACCCGCCGGCGATCCTGGTCGTATCGTAGGCGTTGCGGACGCCGAATTCGGCGCCGGTCTTGAAAGCGGTGTTGTAGCCGGAAATGCCGAAGGCCAGTTCGTGCATGTTGGTCTTGCCGATGATGATCGCGCCGGCTGCGCGCAGCTTTGCCGCTACCGGGGCGTCATCGTGAGGCACGTAGGCTTTCAGGGCGGGCGTCCCGGCGGTCGCCGGCAGGCCGGCCACCTCGATATTGTCCTTGATCGCGATCGGCACGCCTCCCAGCGGCTCACAGTGGCCGCGCCGCTTGTGCGCGGCATCAAAGGCGCGGGCGGCCTTCAGGGCGCCGGCCTCATCGAGCGTGATGAAGGCATTCAGTTCGGGGCGGGCTTTAGCCCGCGCCAGCGCAGCGGAAACCAGCGCCGCGCTTGTGTACTCGCCGGCACAGATGTCGGACGCCGCCTGCGCCGCGGTCAGATGATCGAGATCAATGGCCGATTTCGCCTGAGCGCAGCTCGCGGCGCAGGCCGCCAGTCCTGCAAGGACCATCGAGGTTGCGGAGAAGCGTGTTGGGACAAGGCGCATGGGTTGTCTCCTGGAAGCAGGATCCGCCGGAATCGCGCGGCGCTGCGTGACGCCGACTATAGGTCGACGCGCAATATTCGCCTGTCCCCATTTTCGGGGACAAAGGGGTGTCGCGCCGACGCGCGACCGGTTGCGCAGAGGCGCAAGCTTGTGGAAACTGGGCGAAGACCGTCGGCCCCCAACAGGACACCCACCCCATGCGTATCTGTATCTTCGGCGCGGGCGCCGTCGGCAGCCATTTTGCGGTGCGGCTGGCGCTATCGGGAAATGACGTCTCCTGCGTGATGCGCGGGCCGCAGCTCGAAGCGGTGAAGGCGAGCGGCCTGACGCTTCGGGTCGGGGACGCCGAATTCAAGGCGAAGGTCAGGGCTTCCGATGATCCGGCGGCGCTCGGTCCGCAGGACGTCGTCATCAGCACATTGAAAGCGAACGCGCTTGAGAGCCTGGTCACGGGCCTGCCACCCCTGTTGCGCGACAACACGGCGATCGTGTTCGCGCAAAACGGCATTCCCTGGTGGTACGATATCGGACTTTCTTCCGATCATTCGCCGCCCCCCGAGCTCGGCTTTCTCGACCCCGGCGGCCGGTTGCGCGAAACCGTCTCACGCGAGCGGATCATCGGGGGCGTGATCTTTTCGGCCAACGAGGTCGTCGCGCCCGGGGTGGTCGTGAATCTTACGCCCGAACGGAACATGCTGTTGGTCGGGGAATGCGATGACCGCTCAAGCGCGCGGATCGAAGGCTTGAGAACCGTGCTCAACCAAGCCTCAATCCAGTCACCCCCGACGCCACGAATCAGGGAAGCGATCTGGTCCAAGCTACTGACCAACATGTCGATGTCGGTGCTGTGCCTGTTGACCGGACACACCGCGAGGGGGGTGAGGGATGACCCGGCGTTGCGCGAGGTGGTGCCACGCCTGCTCGATGAAGCCAACAACATCGGTCAAAGCTGCTTCCCTGACGTCAAGCGCGTCACCCGTTCCGGACCGGCGCCCGACCACAAGCCCTCGCTGTTGCAGGACTTTGAGCGCGGCCGCCCGATGGAAGTCGATGCGCTGGTGCGAGCGCCGGCGGCGTTTGCCAGGGCTGCGGGACTGTCGACGCCGATGCTCGACCTGCTGGCGGCGCTTGCCATTCGTCAGGCGCGCGACAAAGGGCTGTACCAGGGGTGAACGTTAGTCCAAGAGTAGAAACGATCATCGTGCCAAACAGGATGCCGAAGCATGCACGTCGTCAGAGATAAAGCCTGTGTGATGACGGCGGCGGCAAGCCGCGCTCTGGCATGCGCAACGCTCGCTCTCGCGCTCGGCGCAGCTCCCGCCTTTGCCGTCGAGCAATGCCGGTTCATCCAGGCCAAGCCGGAGCGGGAGGCATGTTACGCGCGTCAGGAAGCGGAGCTCGCCGCGAAGCGGAAGCCCGAGGTGGCGGTTGAATCGAAAACGATGCAATCGCTGGAACAGATGAAGCACGAGGACGAAGCGCTTAACCGGCAGATACACAGCATCTGCCGCGGCTGCTGAGCGGCTGCTTTTTCGTCAAGGCCAGCCCCGGCTATTGCGTCCCGACCCAACCCGCGAACGCATCCAGAACTTCATTCATGACCTCGCGGTCGTTGCGTCCCGAACGCGCCAGCACGTGGAAGGAATGATCGGCGCCGTCGACCAGATGCAACGTGACCAACGGCCCGAGGCGATGGACCACGGGTTCGAGCAACGCCACTTCCGCCAGACCATCGCGGGTGCCTTGCAGGAACAGCATGGGGATGTGGACCTCGGCGAGGTGCTTGGCCCGATCGCTGGACGGCTTGCCCGCCGGATGCAGCGGAAAGCCCAGGAACGCAAGGCCGCGCACGCCGGCCAGTGGCGCTGCCGCCTGCGCCTGCGAGGTCATCCGGCCGCCGAACGATTTGCCGCCCGCAATCAGCGGCAGGCCGGGGCAGCATCGCGCGGCTTCCGCGACCGCGGCACGCACGGCTGCTTGCGCGATCGCCGGCGGGTCGGGCCGCTTGCTGCCTTTCTCCATATAGGGAAACTGATAGCGCAGGGTCGCGATGCCGCGCTCGCATAGGCCGCTGGCGGCCGCCTCCATGAAGGAATGAGCCATCCCGGCGCCGGCGCCATGGGCGAAGACAAAGCACGCTCGCGCTTTCGCTGGGCACATCAGCAGCGCGGAGACTGAGGTTGCCTTGCCTACCTCGATGGTGAGTGGCTGCGGGCTGGAGGCTGTCATGAAAATGTCCGACCTGACATGGACTGGTTGCGACGGATGAGCGCGGAAATATTTCCGCTATCGATCTTGTGCCGGACGGTGCTCGTCAGTTCGAGCGCGTCCAGCGCCTTGATGGTCTCGCGGACCAGATAACTGCCGCCTTCGGCGTCGAACGGAAAGTCGCTCGCGAACACCACCTTGTCGGCGCCGAAATAATCCATCCCGCATCGCGTGGCGCCGACCGCGCCGGACAGCGCGGTATCGGCAAGGAACATCTTGAAATAATCCTCCGCGGGCCGCTTTAACGGCCCCGGCAGCAGGTCGGCATCAGCCGGCGGCGTGCGCGCGCCCATCTCCAGTCCCCAGCCTTGCACGATGCGGCCTTCGAAATAGGGAATCATCGCCCCCATGTGATGGGTGATGATCCTCAAATCCGGATGGCGGTCGAACAGGCCGGAGAACACCAGACGCGCCATCGCGACGCTGGAGTCGTAGGGCCAGCCAAAACACCACCAGATCTCGTAGCGTGACTTCTTTTCGGTCGGATAATCCGGCGCCGGACCGCGAACCGGATGCAGCCAGATCGCGAGGCCGCGCCGGGCGATCTCCGCGAAGAGCGGACGAAAACGCGGGTCATCCAGGGGAATGCCGCGCATGTGGGTGCAGAGCTGGAAGCCGGCCGCGCCCATGGCATCGGCGCGCTCGATCTCGGTCACCGCCGCGTCGACGTCATGCAGCGACAGCGCCGCGGCGAAGGCGGGAAAGCGGTCGTGATGGCGGGCGACCAGCTCGGCGAGGCCATCATTCATCAGGCGCATCAGATCGACCGCGAGCGCGCCGTCCGCCAAATCTTCAATTGGCGGCATCGACGGCGTCAGCAATTGCCGGTAGCCGGCAAAACCATCCATCAGGCGGAAACGGTGATCAAGGTCGTAGAGCGATTTCAGCTCAAGCCAGCGCTTGAGCGGCCCGGCCGCCGACGCCATGGCCTGGAGCCGGGCGAAATAGGCCTGTGGGAAGATGTGGGTCCAGGCGTCGATACGGTCGGGCATTGCGCGCTTTTCTCGACTTGAGCGTCACGCAATCGTAGGCCGCAATCGCTGCCCATGAAAGACAGCTCACGCCTTGACGTCATTCACCGGGGGCATTCCTGCCCAGGCCCGCGCGATCAATCCGCGGATCGCATCGCGCGCGATGGCCCGCGGATTCCAATAGGGATTCTTGACGGCCAGATCGGCCGCCCGGTCGATATCCTGTTCCCGCATGCCAATGTCGCGCAACGACCTTCGAACACCCAGCGTTCCCGCGAGGTCGAACAGCCCAGAGGCCGCATCAATGGCGCCCAGCGCCCGCGCTATCTGGGACATCGCGTGCGGTTCGGCGGATGCGTTATAGGCGACCGCGTGGGGGAGGATGACGGCGTGGGTCTCGGCATGGGGCAAACCGAACGATCCACCGATGGTGTGGCAAAGCTTGTGGTGAAGCGCCATCCCGACCGCACCGAGGCAGCTTCCGCAAAGCCAGGCGCCGTAAAGCGCATCCGAACGCGCCGCAATGTCATTGGCGTGGTTTTTTATCCTGGGAAGCGCGTGGGCCAGGCTTTTGATGCCTTCCTGCGCCATCAACGAAACAACCGGGTTTCGGTCGCGTGCGTAGAGGGCTTCCACGGCATGCGCGATCGCGTTCAACCCGGACGTTGCGACAAGCGACTGCGGCATCGTCAGGGTCAGATCGACATCGTAGATCACCGTTTCCGGCAGGATCTTCGGGTCGGATTGCGTTGTCTTCAGGCCGTCACGCGTCTCGCCGAGGATGGATGTCATCTCCGAGCCGGCATAACTTGTCGGCACCACGATTTGCGGTAGATCGGTTCGCAGCGCAATCGCCTTGCCGAGCCCGGTCGTCGATCCGCCACCGATGGCGACAACACCGTCCACCGCCAGTTCCCTGACGCAGGCCATCGCGCGCTCGGTCGCGCCCAGCGGCGTATGCATCTCGGCTTGGGCAAAGATTCCGGCCGCGCGATCGCCAAGCATTGCGGCGACGCTTGAAGCCTGCGTTGCCTGATTGGGAGTTGCCAGGACCAGCGCCCGCGAAATGCCGAGACGCGCCAGCTCGCTCGGCAATCGGCCGAGGGTTCCGGATCCAAATATGACCCGCATAGGAGCCGCCTGGTATGTGAAGCCTTTCTGGTAAGTGATGCTTTGCATCGGCTATGCCGCCCCGGCCTCGGCCAAACGCTCGATGCTTGCTTGCGCATTCGAGCGCCTTGCGAGCAGGACAATCCCGCCTGCGGCCAGCGCCGCACAGCCGATCGAGACGAACATCGGCAGCGAGCTTTGATAGGTCTGTTGCAGCGCGCCCGCCACAAACGGCCCCAGAATGGCGCCGACCCGCCCGACACCCAATTCCATTCCGACCGCCGTCGCCCGGACGTTGGTCTCATAGGCTGCCGCGGTGAAATTGTTGAGGACGAACTGCGCGCCGATGATGAAGAACCCGGCGGCGGCGACGCAGCTGACATTCACGACATGGTCGTTCAGGAACACCAGCGTGAGAACCGCGCATCCGCCAAGGCCCCACCACAGGCCAAGCAGGCCCCGGCTCCGGCCAAAGCGGTCGACGAGGTGGCCGAGAACGATTCCGCCGACAAAGGACATGATCTGCATGAGCGCGCCAAATCCGAAACTGGCCGCGAATGTCTCTCCCCGCTGGATCATCACGGTCGGGATCCATCCGGACAGGCCAAAGATGCAGAACAGGCTGAGAAAAGCCGTCACCCAGATCGCGAGCGTCGTCCTGCGGTAACGCGGCTGCAGCAACTCGAGGATCAGGTTTCCGGACGTCTGGTTGCTTTCGGCGGCAATGGTCGCCGACGCATAAATATGAGCTCGCTCCGGCCGCAACCTTGCAAGCATTTCCCGGATCTCTGCGACCCGTCCCTCAATCGCCAGAAATTTTGGCGATTCCGGCAACATCAAATGCATGAACGGCAGCAGGAGAAAGGACACCGATCCGATCCAATAGAGGCTTTGCCAACCCCATGACGGGGTGGCGAAGACGCCGACAACCCCCGCCAGCGTGCCTCCGGCGGCCCAGCCCAATGCGACGCCCCAGAGCGCAAACGTGTTGGCCACCCGGCGCGGCGCGAGTTCATTGATGTAGGTGGTCGCCAGCGGCAAAAGCACGCCGAGGCCCATTCCGGTCAGCAGCCGCAACACGCAGAAGGTCGTAAACGAATTGGCATGCACCGCGGTGAACAGCGTGAAGACGCTCGTGATCCAGAGACCGGCGAGCAGCGTGACGCGACGTCCGAGCCGGTCGGCCGCCACGCCGTGCAAGGCCGCACCGAGCAGGAAGCCGACCAATCCACTGGATATCAGGAGGCCGGCCTGCCCCGCTTTCAGCCCCCACGGTCCGGCGACATAATGGATCACATAGGCGGGATTGAAGGTGTCGTATCCATCGAACAGGGTCAGCAAACCCATGATGGCGCCGAGACGCCAATGGAAACCACTGACCCTGGCATCCGCCAGTTCTGCGTGCACGTCGATTACTTGCGAAGTCATCTTCCCTCCCCGATGTCGGCTGGCTTTGTAAGGCGGCTGCCGGCTATTCCGCGGCTTGGGCGACCTTCCCGGGCTGCAGCGAATGGGTGTCTGCGAGCTTGAACAGCCGGAGCGCGTTATCCCGCCCGATCTTTTGCCGGTCCGCCTCGCTGATCGTTGCGCTGTCGAACCATTGCGCGGCGTGATCGATATTCTCGAACGGCCAGTCCGCCGAAAACAGGATTCGATCGCTGCCTATTTCAAGCAAGGCGTCGATCAGCGTCTGGGTACGGAAATTTCCCGATGTCGTCAGATAGAAATTCCGATTGAAGTACTCGCAGATTTTTTTCTTGGCCTTGTATCGCGGCTGTGACTTCACCCAGGCGTTGCGGTGATCGATGCGCCACATGCTGTAGGGAAGACCTTCTCCCATGTGGCCCAAAATGATGCGCAGCCCGGGGTGTTGATCAAACAGTCCGGAACCCATCAAGCGCAGCGCGTGGACAGCGGTCTCCTGACCGAAGGCCCATGTCGGCCCCAGCAGCCATTCATGGCCCTCATAGATCCTTGAATCCGAGGCGAGAGGATTGCGCGGGTGCAGATAGAACGGCACGTCAAGGGCTTCGACCTTCGACCAGAACGGCCAATAACGGTCAAGATCGTAGTAAGCGGAGGTTCGCGCATCGCCGACCTGCGAGAAGCCGTTGACGAGCGCGCCCCTGAAACCCAGCGTGCTGACGGCGCGATCGAGTTCGGCGATCGCCAGATCCGGATCCTGCATCGGCAGCGCTGCGAAGGCCTGAAAACGCCCGGGGCGTTTGGCGACCTCTTCAGCCAAATAGTCGTTCGCCCGGACCGCTATCTCGTTCGCCTTCCTGGCGTCGGGTATCGCCTGGACCGCCGGGGCATTGAGCGAGAGAATCATCATCTCGATGCCCTGTTCGTCCATCTGTCGCAGCCGTTTGTCCTGGATGTCCAGCAGGCGCTCTTTGAGTTCGGGCCAATAATTCGCGGGCACGAAGCCGGCGGAATCCATCAGCGTTTCCGGAATGGCAAAGTGCTCCTCAAGCGCGATCTTGCCCTGCATCGTCGTTCTCCGTGTGGTTTCAGTACTGTCCTTGCGGCGTCAGACCGAGCGCGAGTTGGCCATACATGGTGCCCACCGCGTCCCAGTTCATGCTGATGTGGCGGCCGACCGCGTTCGCATCGCGCCACGCCCGTTGAACCGGGTTTGCGAGATCCAGTCCGTGCCCGCCGGTCGACGCATTCAGCGCTTCGCTGGCCCGGATGGCGAGCGAAACGGCAAATGCCTGCCCGCGGCGGCTGACGATCCGGTCCTCGACCGATACGGGCTTGTTCGCTCGAACGCTGGTCGCGCGATCGCGCAAATCGCGGAGAAGAATCTCGCGCGCCGCGTCCGTGGAGGCGGCGGCTTCCGCGACCCGCAACTGGATGGTCGCAAATTCCGCCATCCGGTTGTTGCTCCCGGCAACGGCGCCGCGCGTCACGCGCTTGCTGGTGACTTCAAGATAGTCCTCGAGCGCGCCCGCCGCGGTGCCGACCGCGACCGAAGCCAGACAGGACGGGATGTTGCACAACATCGGAATGGAAAAGGCCGGGTTTTCCGAGTAGCGCGATGCGCCCGGCGTTTTGCCGGACGTCGTTTCGAGGAACGTCATGATCCGGTGTTCGGGAACGAACACGTCCGTCAACTGAAGCGTCTTGCTTCCCGTGCCGGCGAGGCCGACGACATTCCAGGTGTCGTCGATCAGATAGTCCGAAGCCGGCACCAGCAGAAAAGCCGGCGTGAACCTGTCCGCCTCCGTGCGCGATGGCAGGAGCGCGGCGCACAAGGACCATTGCGCATTGTCGCAGCCGCTGGCAAAGGACCAGCGGCCGGTCAGGGTGTAACCGCCATGCGAGGCGATGGCCTTGGTTGCGGGCGCATATGACCCACAAGCCAACGCATCGGGGTTTGAATCCCAGACGTCGCGCTGAGCCTGCTCAGGGAAACTTGCAACCAGCCATTGATGCGCGGCAAGCAGCCCGCCTACCCAGGCGGTCGAGGCGCACGCCTTGGCAAGATCGATATTCAGGTCGACGAGGACCTCGAAATCGTACTCGTAGCCGCCGAAGGCGCGAGGCTTCACGATGTCGAAGTAGCCGGCTTCGCGAAGGGCGAGGATGTTCTCGGCCGGAACACGTCCGCTTTTTTCCGTCGTGTGCGCCCTCGCCTTGATTTGCGGACTGATGCTCGCAACCCGGAGCTTGAGATCGCCGACGCTGGGGCGTTTCCCGAATGGCTGGTCGGAAAGTCGGTCGAAAGCCTGTGCGGCAACATTCATGCTGGTTCCTCCGTCCTCTGATATTCACGCGGCTAGAGCCGCGTTCTTTCCTTTTCTTTGAGCATGATCTCCGCGCAAACGCTGCGCGTTTGTTGGCTAAGGGAAAACCGGTGCCCACCTTGCGCTAACGCGGCCCTCCGGGTCCGGATCATGCTCTACGCTGCTTTGATTTCGGCTGGCACTGAAAAGCAGTAGGTCGCATCCTGATAGATCAGGGGGTCGACCGGATCGTGGACGTTGACGAGTTCAGCCTCGCCGATGAAGATCGTGTGCGTGCCATAGGGAACGGCGGCGGCCTTCTTGCAGAAGATATTTATCTGGGCATTTTCGAGGTAACTGATGCCTTCGGGCGAAATCGCCCATTCGCCGAGCCCGAAGCGGGTCTCCGGCGGAAGCGCACCACTGAAAGCAGCCGACAACGCAACCTGGTCTCGACGCAGCAGGTTGACGCAGAACCTGCGTGCCAGCAGCATGATGTCGTGGAGCAGGCTTGATTGATTGACGCAGACCACCAGCGACGGCGGGTCCATCGATAGCGAGGTGACCGCGGTTGCCGTCATTCCGTGCCGGCGGGTCTGGTCGGCCGACGTAATGACCGTCACGGCCGCCGGGAAGCGGCGCATGGCCAATCTGAAGGACGACCGAAGGTCGTCGGTTGCGGCATCCAAGGACATGTTTCCCTCTTTCGGTCTCACGGCTCCGCTTCTCGGTCGGATTATTGTTATATCAATATTTGCAAATGCAACTCTTTGTCAAACAAAAATTTTGACCGCAATTCTCTGCTTGTTAAAGAGATGCGGTTTCAGTAGTTGTCGGTACGCAATTGTTGCACCGTGTCGGAGCGCAAGAGATTGTACAGACTTTCAAATTCATTCCCGTATCTCTTGACCCGGGTCGGCGTGCGGATGGGCGAATTGTTCTCGCGCCGCATCGCACCGTTCGGCGTGACGCTGCCGATGTACCGGGTGATGGCGGCGCTCTGGGAAAACGGCGATCAGCGGCTGAGAGACCTTGCCACCGTCACGACCACCGAGATTTCGACCCTGTCTCGCCTGATCGGCGAGATGAAACGCAAGGGCCTGGTCACGCGCAGCAGGCTGGAAGACAATGGGCGCACCGTCGCCATCAATCTCACCTCGAAGGGCAGGCTGCTTGTGGAAGAGCTGATGCCCATCGCGATCCATTTTGAAAGCGTGGCCGTGTCCAAATTCCCGGATGAAGAGGTCTCTCGCCTCAAGGTCGTTTTTCGGGAAATCTACGAAAGCCTGGGATCGATTGAGCCCGAAATCGAGGCTACCAAAGCCTCTTCGAAACCCAAGCGCAAATTGTCTTTGAACCGGTCTCGATCGAAACGACGCGCGAAAGAATGATTTGCCGGATGCCTGGTTTCCTGTAACCGCCGTGACCGCGGCGCGAACAAAGACGACCCCGGCGATTCATCGAACTCCCCGCAAACACGACGGCTACGATGAGCGGTTAACCGCCCGGCCCTCACACGTAACCGAGCCAGCGCCAGTAGGTCGCGCCGAGCAGAAGCGTGAGCAAATAGGCCAGCACCGTGATCGCAATGCCGGTGCGGACAAAATCGCGCACCACGAAGGTTTCGGTGCCATAGGCGACCATGCCCTGAGGCGAATTGACCGGCAGGATAAAACCGAAGCTGACCACGAACTGCAGCACCAGAGTCATGCCGAGCACATTGATGCCCGGGGTCTGCACTTTCTGCAGTACCGCGATCACGATCGGAATCAGCGACGACGCCAGCGCTGTTGCGCTCGCAAACCCGAGGTGAACGATGACCAGGAATGCCGCCATCACGGCAAGAATGGTGAGGGAGGGCAGTTGATTGAGCCCGAACCATTCCACAATGAGGTTGGCCAGCCACTGTGCGGCCTGGGTTTGCAGCAGGGCTGTGCCGAGGCTGATACCGACCCCGAACAGCACAATCGTGCCCCACGGGATCAGCGGGTTCGCGGTTTTCCAGTCCATGATCCCGACGCCGGGCAGGAACAACAGGGCAACGGC
Source organism: Bradyrhizobium sp. (assembly GCA_052143915.1). Classification (GTDB taxonomy): domain Bacteria; phylum Pseudomonadota; class Alphaproteobacteria; order Rhizobiales; family Xanthobacteraceae; genus Bradyrhizobium. Next base: position 72 of record JBKQRS010000361.1, on the reverse strand, counting down.
GATGGTGGTCGTGGTCGAGCTGTCAAAGGAATGCAGCACGCCCTCGGTCGCCCAGAAGCACAGCAAGATGAG
>JBKQRS010000360.1:0-11597 GCA_052143915.1 Bradyrhizobium sp. | reverse complement strand
TGTACTTCAAGGGCCGATCACCCGCAAGGTGACGACCACTTGGAGAGGAGCCACTAGCCCATAAATGGCCAAGATTTCACGTTCATGAACGATGCCGATGATACCCGTCATTCATGATCCATTCATCATCGATGTTGTCAGCGAGTCCTCGTCGTCCATGCTCGGCGTTCGCCGCGGCTTGTTATTGGCCGGATGAAAGGGCGCGGCGTGCGTTCTTGCATTCGCGTCCGCCCGCCATTATTGAGCCCAAACGATCTGGCCGCTCGATCGTCGGCCGAAAAAGCAGCCGCGTTGGCCTATTGCGGCGATGCGATATCTCGCTGGCGCGAACGGAGGATCCGACTTGGTCGACTATCCCGGAAGTTTCGCCTGGTACGAATTGACGACCACCGATATGGCGGCGGCCGAGAGGTTCTACGGCAACGTCGTGGGTTGGGGAGCGCAGGACGCGTCGACACCGGATCTGGCCTATACGTTGTTTACCGCCGGAAAAGTCCCGGCATGCGGGCTCATTGACCTTCCGGAGGAGGGGAGGAAGATGGGCGCATGGCCGAGATGGATGGGGTATGTCGAAGTCAACGACGTCGAGGGAACGGCTGACCGGATCAAGCGTCTTGGCGGCGCGGTGTATGTTCCACCAACAAACACCAACATCGGCCTTATTTCAGTTGTCGCCGATCCGCAGACGGCAACATTTGGGTTGGTCAAGGGGCTGAAGGTGGGCAGACAAAAGCCTGCCGAGTCTGGCAAGCCCGGGCGCGTCGGTTGGCACGAGTTGTTCGCCGCAGACTGGGAAACGGCGCTCTTGTTCTACAGCGAGATTTTTGGCTGGCGGAAGGCGGACGCCGAAATTAGCCAGACAGTCACATACCAGTTGTTTTCCGTCGGGGGACTGACGGTCGGCGGTATGTTCACAAAGCCTTCCACAACACCGTTCCCGTTCTGGTTGTTCTATTTCAATGTCGAGGACATCGATGCGGCCGTGGAGCGCGTGAAGGCCGGTGGCGGGCAGGTCTCGAAAGGTTCGCTTGAACTGCCCGGCGGCAACTGGATCGCCCGATGCGCCGACCCCCAGGGCGCCACGTTCGCGCTGCAGGGAAAGCGAAGTCATGACTCCAAGCTCGGATGGTCCACGGAGTGGAGCGGGTTTTCGTCGAGAGGTCGATTGCTGACTCCCAAACCCCGAGACCCGGCGCGAGGCTCGGATTCGGAGAGTTAGCAACCTGCCGGCCTGGATCAGGCCGCCTTGGCCGCCGGCGCCTTAGGGAGCGGCTTGTCCTGCCGCTTCGACCAGGAGATGTAATAGGCGACGATGGTCATGATCGCTATCCCCGTCACGCTGACGAAGATCTGCGCGAACAGCGAACCCGAGCTCATCATCAGTTCGAAATGTCCGACAAAAGACAGGAAGACGCCGACGCAGAAAACCGCGAGCGATTGCTGACCGCAGACGATCACCGGATCGAACATCTTCCATTCGAGGCCCGGCCAGTCCTTCGGCACAAACCTGATGATCAGAATCACGATCGTCGCAAAATGCACGAAGCGGTAGGGCGCGAGATTGGTCTTGTCGTTCGGGTTGAAGGTCGAATAAAGCCAGTCCGGGAACATGGCACCGAAATCCGGAAACTTGCCCGCCATCGTCATCACCATCGCAAAGATGAGATAGGCGATGCAAAAATACAGGGTGAAGGGAGCGTCGATAATCGAGCGATTTTTCCTTGCCCCGCCGAGCGCGCACCATGAGCCGAATACAAACAACACCTGCCAGCAATAGGGGTTGAAATACCAGGTGCCGGCGGGATAAGCCGCGAAATTCCAGCCAAACTGCCGTGCCGTGAGCCACAACGCGATGGACGCAAGCATCGTCCAATTGGGTTGGCGCAGCATGATCCACAGCACCGGCGGGAAGAAGCCCATCAGGACGATGTAGAGCGGCAGCACGTCGAGATTGACCGGCTTGAACTTGAGCAGCAAACCCTGGCGCAGCGTGTCGGTCGCATGATCGACCAGGCCCGTGACATTGAACTCGTTGATGATCTCGGAATCGCCGAAGCGCAGCGCGAGATAGCTGATCGAAGCAATGTAGATGACGAACAGGATGATGTGGGCGACATAGAGCTGCCAGACCCGCTTGGTCAGACGGGTGGCGCCGACGATGAAGCCGCGTTCGAGCATCATCCGGGCGTAAACGAAGGAGGCCGTGTATCCCGAAATAAATACGAAGAGGTCGGCGGCGTCGCTGAAACCGTAATTTCTCGTCGTGATCCAGTTGACGACGTTGTCGGGGATGTGATCCAGGAAAATCGCCCAGTTAGCGATTCCGCGGAACAGATCGAGCCGGAGATCGCGTCCTTTTTCCGGCAGGGTTGCGTTGATTTTCATGGGAGCCGTTTCGATGGGGGGCGTCGGAAGGGATCGAGCTGCAGGGCAGGCCGTCGGTCGCGCAACCGGGCAAGATTGTCACCGCGCCGCATAATGACTATACCATTCCGGAAAATGTTACATCCGAGGCTGGGAATCGCCGATTCAGATTTATGAAGGGTGTCTCTATACTATCCCGGCCGTTTCCACCACGCGCTTCCATGCCGCATTTCCTTGAGGGGGTCCGACCATCCATGACCGCACGCATTTTTAAGCCCGCCAAAAACGCGATGCAATCGGGGACCGCCAAGACCAGGGAATGGCAGCTTGATTATGAGCCGGAACAGCCGCGCGTGATCGAGCCGCTGATGGGCTGGACCAGCTCCGGCGATATGAAACAGCAGCTCACCATTCGCTTCGATACCAAGGAAGAAGCCGTGGCGTATTGCGAGCGCGAGGGCATTCCCTATCAGGTATTTGAACCGAAGGAGCCGGCGCGCCGGCAAGCCGCCTACGCCGACAATTTCGCGTTCCGGCGCGGCGAGCCTTGGACGCATTAGCCTGGAGCCATTAACTTGGACCCACTGGAGCGGGCTATCCCGGTAGCCGCCTGGCGCAAAAGTTCTGTTGCCTAAGGCGGCGGCGCAATGACACCATGGCGCAAAGCCCGTTGCGCAGATCGCGGCGCACCAAGAGATTGCTGAAGGCCATGCCGCTCCATTCAAATACCGATCCGGCCTCGTCCGAATTTGCCCGTAACGCCGAGGCGATGGGCGCACTGGTGGAAGAGCTGCGCGACAAGCTCAATCAGGTCGCCGGCGGCGGTGGCGAGGCGTCGCGCGCCCGGCATACGTCGCGGGGCAAGATGCTGGCGCGTCAGCGCGTCGATCTCCTGATCGATCCCGGCACGGCGTTTCTCGAATTGTCGCCACTGGCAGCCTTCGGCCTCTATGGCGGCGACGTGCATTCGGCCAGCGTCATCACGGGGGTGGGGCGCATATCGGGACGGGAATGCGTGGTAGTCGCCAACGATGCGACCATCAAGGGCGGCACCTATTATCCGATGACGGTGAAGAAGCATCTTCGCGCGCAGGATATCGCGCGGCAAAACAATCTACCCTGCGTTTACATGGTCGATTCCGGGGGCGCGTTTCTGCCCCAGCAGGACGAGATCTTTCCCGACGAGCGGCATTTTGGCCGCATCTTCTACAACCAGGCACAGATGTCGGCGCTGGGCATTCCCCAGATCGCGATCGTGATGGGGTCCTGTACGGCAGGCGGCGCCTATGTCCCGGCGATGTCCGATGAAAGCATCATCGTGCGCAATCAGGGCACGATTTTTCTCGGCGGACCGCCACTGGTCAAGGCGGCCACGGGCGAGGTTGTCACCGCGGAAGAATTGGGCGGCGCCGACGTGCATTCAAGGCAATCCGGTGTCACCGATCATTACGCGCAGAACGATAGCCATGCGATCGGAATTGCACGGCGTATCGTCGCCACATTGAAGCAGCCCGCGCGCGCCCATCTGAACATGCGCGAACCGCGCGAGCCGCTGTTCGCGCCGGAGGAGATCTATGGCGTGGTCCCCGCCGACGGGCGCAAGCCGTTCGACGTGCGGGATATCATCGCGCGTCTGGTCGACGGTTCGGAGTTCGACGAATTCAAGAAACTATACGGCCAAACCCTGGTTTGCGGTTTCGCGCATATCTGGGGATATCCGGTTGGCATCATCGCCAATAATGGAATCCTGTTCAGCGAAAGCTCGCTGAAGGGGGCGCATTTCATCGAGCTTTGCTGTCAGCGCAATATTCCTTTGGTGTTTCTGCAGAACATCACGGGATTCATGGTCGGCAAGAAATACGAAGCCGGCGGAATCGCACGCGACGGCGCCAAGCTGGTGACGGCGGTGGCGACCGCGGGCGTGCCGAAATTCACCGTCGTGATCGGCGGCTCCTACGGGGCAGGCAATTACGGGATGTGCGGCCGCGCCTACAGCCCGCGCTTCCTCTGGATGTGGCCGAACGCGCGGATATCGGTGATGGGCGGCGAACAGGCGGCGATGGTGCTGAGCCAGGTCCGGCGCGACAACATCGAGGCCAAGGGCGAGACCTGGTCGGCCGACGAGGAGGACAAGTTTCGAGCACCCATCCGGGCGCAATATGAGCGCCAGGGCAGCCCGTATTACGCCACCGCCCGGCTCTGGGACGACGGCGTCATCGATCCCGCCGATACCAGGCTGGTGCTGGGCTTGGGTCTCTCGGCCGCGGCCAACGCGCCGATCGAGCCCACGCGTTTCGGCCTGTTCAGGATGTGATGATGGATCGTCCTGGTGCCGCCGATCTGAAGTTCCTGCAGCGCTTGCCGCAATTTCGTTGTGGGAACTTCAGATGGAAAAGCGGCACTGGAATAATAGGTTTGCCAGTGCCCTTTGCTTTCCGGAGTTCGTGTAAGAGGCTGCCGCGATGACTGACGAAATTCGGAAAGCGGGCATTAGCCAGTATCGGCGATTTCGCACCCTTCTGATCGCCAATCGCGGCGAGATCGCAGCCCGCGTGATCCGCACCGCCAAGGCCATGGGCCTGCGCACGGTTGCGGTTTATTCCGAAGCGGACCGCGACGCGATGCACGTTGCGATGGCCGATGAGGCGGTGCTGCTCGGGCCGGCGCGGGCGCGCGACAGTTATCTCAACATCGCGCGCGTGATCGAAGCGGCGCGCAAGAGCGGCGCAGAGGCGGTGCATCCCGGTTACGGATTCCTGTCCGAGAGCGCGGAATTCGCAGCTGCCTGTCTCGATGCAGGCCTGGTCTTCGTCGGCCCGACCGCTGCCATGATCAGGCTGATGGGTTCGAAATCGGGCTCTAAATTACTGATGGAGCAGGCCGGCGTTCCGCTGGTGCCCGGCTATCACGGCGAAGCCCAGGATGAAGCGACGCTCGCCGCCGCGGCCGACAAGATCGGTTTTCCAGTGCTGGTGAAGGCGTCCGCCGGCGGCGGCGGACGCGGCATGCGCATTGTGCGTTCGGCCGGCGAGCTTGCAGCCGCCGTCGTCAGCGCCAAGCGCGAGGCGAAGGCCGCCTTCGGCGACGATCGCGTGCTGATCGAGAAATTCGTCGAAAACCCGCGCCATATCGAGGTGCAGGTCATCGGCGACAGTCACGGCAATCTGCTGTCGCTGTTCGAGCGCGAATGCACGTTGCAGCGGCGGCATCAGAAGGTGATCGAGGAAGCGCCGTCACCGACACTTGATGCGGTCCAGCGCGAGGCGGTTTGCGCCGCCGCGCGCAAGGCAGCCGCAGCAGTCGACTATGTCGGCGCAGGAACCATCGAATTTGTCTCCAATGGCAAGGACGTTTTCTTCATCGAGATGAACACGCGGCTGCAGGTCGAGCATCCCGTGACCGAACTGATCACCGGCGTCGATCTGGTGGAATGGCAACTGCGTGTGGCCTTTGGCGAAAGGTTGCCACTGACGCAGGACCAGATCGTGCTCAACGGTCATGCCATCGAGGCGCGAGTCTATGCGGAGAATCCGCACAAGAACTTCATGCCATCGGTCGGCAAGATACGTACCTGGCACACACCCGACCCGTCGAACGGCCTGCGGATCGATGCCGGCTATCGCGAGGGCGATATGGTCTCGCCGCATTACGACGCCATGCTGGCCAAAGTGATCGCCTGGGCGCCGACCCGGGATGCTGCGATCGACCGGCTCAATCGGGGGCTCGAGGAGTCGGATGTTCGGGGCGTCGTCACGAACATTCCCTTCCTCTCGGCGCTGGTCACCCACCCGGACGTGCGCGCCAACGCCATCGATACCGGCTTCATCGAACGCGAATTGAAGAGCCTCACGCCGGCCCCTCCGGCGCCTCACGATCTCGAACTGGCCGCAGCAGTCGCCGCCATTCTCGGCAAAGAGGCAGGAGCGGCGCGCACGGAGGCGCATTCACCGTGGCACGCAACTGGCTGGATGCCGGTCGGCCGGCGGCAGCGGGTGTTTACGTTTCGTCAGGGGCAGGGGACCGAGCAGAAGGTGACCCTGAACTATGGCAGGGGGCCGGCGGCGCTTTCGGTTGGCAATCGCGAAATCGCCTTCACGGCGGTGTCCAATACCGCCGGGGGTATCGATCTCACGCTCCACGGCATCAAATCCCATGTCGTGGCGGTCATGGAAGGTCACGAATTATACCTGCGAACGCGCAACGGCCGCTTCGACCTGCATTGGGTCGATCCTTTTGGCGGTGACGACGAGGAGCAAGTCGGCGAGGACAAGATCGTAGCACCCTTGCCGGGGACGGTCGTGGCATTGCTGGCTGAGGTGGGCGCGCATCTTGAAAAAGGCGCGCCTATACTCACACTTGAAGTGATGAAGATGGAACAGACCTTGCGCGCGCCGTTTGCGGGTGTGCTCAAGGTGATCAAATGCAAGGTCGGTGATATCGTCGGCGAAGGCGTCGAACTCGCCGAAATCGAGCCGGCAGGCGGATAAGTCGATATGAGCGACCAGGTGCGCATCGTTGAAGTCGGCCCGCGCGACGGCCTTCAGAACGAGAAGACGCCGGTGAGCGTCGCGGCGCGCATTGCCTTCATCGAGGCGCTGGTCGGCGCCGGGCTGCACACGGTCGAGGTCGGGGCGTTTGTGTCGCCGAAGGCTATCCCGCAAATGGTAGGCTCGGATCAGGTGCTGCGGGGCGTCAATCATCACCCCGACAGCGAATTCCATGTTCTGGTGCCTAACGAAAAGGGCTACGACGCCGCGTGCGCGGCCGGGGCAAGGGTGATCGCGGTATTTGCCTCGGCTTCCGAGGGCTTTTCGCGTGCCAACATCAATTGCTCGGTCGCCGAATCCATCGAGCGGTTCAAGCCCGTGGTGGCCCGCGCCAGGGCCGACGGCATCAAGGTGCGTGGCTACATCTCCTGCGTGCTCGGCTGCCCCTATGACGGCGAAGTCAAGCCGCAGGCGGTGGTGGATGTCGCGCGGGTGTTGTGGGAGCTGGGCTGCTATGAAGTCTCGCTTGGCGACACCATCGGCGTCGGCACGCCGCGGAAAGCGCGCGAACTGCTGCGCGCGGTGGCCGGCAGCGTGCCGATGGCCCATCTCGCGATGCATTTTCACGACACCTACGGCCAGGCGCTCGCCAATCTCTATGCAGGGATGGAGGAGGGGGCGCGGGTGATCGATTCCGCGGCTGGCGGTCTCGGCGGCTGTCCCTACGCGCCGGGCGCGACCGGTAACGTCGCCACCGAGGACGTGGTGTACATGCTGGAAGGCATGGGCATTGCCACCGGCGTCGACATGGCAAAGCTGGTGGCGGCCACCAACGAGATCAGCAAGCTGATCGGGCGGGCGCCGGTGAGCCGCGTGGCGGCAGCGCTGAACGCGAAGCGGGCGGCGCGATAGGTAGCACCGTCGTTGCGGGCGGAGCGAGATAATCCAAAGGCCCAAAAGGTCCGGGTTGCTTCGTCGCGGAGCCTGTCATCGGGCGGCGCTTCGCGCCGGCCCGCTGGGCTTCTCACGATGACGAAGGAAGGCCGCTAATTCATCTTCCGCCGTCCGGCCCCATCACCAGGTCGGGCAGATAGGTCGAAATCCCCGGCACGAAACACAGCACCAGCACCGCCAGCATCATCAACAGCACGAATGGCAGCGTGCCCCAGATCACATCGCGCAAGGGAATATCGGGGGCGACGTTGCGAATGACAAAAATATTCAGGCCTACCGGCGGGTGGATCAGTCCCATCTCCATCACGATGGTCATGATGATGCCGAACCAGATGATGTCGAAGTGTGCCGCCCGCAGCGGCGGCAGGATGATCGGCGCGGTCATCAGGATGATCGAGACCGGCGGCAGAAAGAAGCCCAGGATCACGACCATGACGAGGATCGCCGCCAGCAGTTCCCAGCGCGGCAGCTGCATGGCGACGATCGATTCCGCGGCCGATTGCGAGATGTGCAGATAGCTCATGACGTAGGAATACAACAGCGACATGCCGATGATCATCATCAACATGGTGGATTCGCGGATCGTCGATTTCAGGATCGGCGCGAGATCGGAAGGCCGCCAGACGCTGTAGATCAGGGCGATCAGCACCAGCGCGAGCAGGCCGCCGAGGCCGGCGGTTTCCGACGGCGTCGCATAGCCGCCGTAGAGCGCGATCATCACCCCCGTCAGCAACAGCACGAACGGCAGCACCCGCGGCAGCACGTTGAAGCGCTCGCCCATGGTAAATTCGTCGCGGGTCAGGATCGCCGAGGTCGCGCCGGTCTGCGCGTAGAGCGCGCTCGCTGCGGCATACTCCTTGCGAAACCGGATCACCGCATAGATGCCGAACAGCGTGACCAGCAAGAGGCCGGGGCCGATACCGGCGAGGAACAGCCGTCCGAGGGATTTTTCCGCGGCGACCGCGAACAGGATCATGGTGATGGAAGGCGGCAGCAGAATGCCGAGCGTGCCGCCGGCGGCGATGATGCCGGCCGCGAAGCCGCCGGAATAGCCGCGCTTGCGCATCTCGGGGATGCCCGCCGAGCCGATCGCCGAGCAGGTGGCTGGCGAGGAGCCGGCCATCGCCGCGAACAAGGCGCAGGCGAACACGTTGGCGACCCCGAGCCCGCCGGGCACGCGGTGCAGCCAGGCGTGCAATGCCGAATAGAGGTCCTGGCCCGCGCGGGACTTGCCGATCGCAGCGCCCTTCAAAATGAAAAGCGGGATCGACAGAAGCGTGATCGAGGCCATCTCCTCATAAACATTCTGGGTCACCGTATCGAGCGACGCCGCGGGCATGAAGATGCCCATGAACACCACCGCAACGGCACCGAGCGCGAACGCGATCGGCATGCCCGAAAACATCGCAAACAGGGTCGCGGCGCCGTAGCTGACGCCAATTCCAAACACGCTCATCGCCGCGCCGCCCCAAAGATCGGAGCGATGATCTGCAGCAGGATTTGCGCGCACAACAGGGTCATGCCTGACGCCATCAGGACGTATGGGATCGCCAGCGGCGGCGACCACATCGAATTGGAGACCTGTCCGTCCACCCACGCTTCATGCGCCAGCGTCCAGGATTTCCAGGCGAAAAACGCACAGAACAGGAAGCTCGCCAAATCGACGAGCCACAGCCGGATCCGGTTTGCGATCGGCGAAAGCAACCCCACGAAGGCTTCGATGCCGATATGGCCGCGCTGCTGCTGCACATAGGCCGACGTCATGAATGTCGTGCCCACCAGCAGAAAGACCGCCGCCTCATCCTGCCAATAATTCGGACTGTGGAACAAGGCGCGTCCGAGCACGCTGTAGCTGAGGACAGCGCAGGCCGCGATCAATGCCACGGCTGCGATGACGACGATGATGGTGTTGCACCAGGTAACGGCGCGTTCGAACACGCCGACGAGCCCATTGCCCGTCGCGGTCGTCAACCGGCTTTTTTGATCCGGAAGCGGACCATGCATCATGCGGCGACGTCGGATGCGAGTTTCAGCAGATTGGCGGCGACCGCGGTCTTCGCGCCATAGTCCTTCCATGCGGTGTCGCGGGCAATGTCGCGCCATTTGCCCACGGTTGCCGCATCAAGCAAGCTGACCTTGGCGCCGGCCTTTTCGTAGACTTTGGCAACCTCGGTATCGTCGTCCTGCGCGCCTTTGCGGCCGAAAGCCTCCAGTTCCGTGCCGAGCGTGAGAATGATGTCCTGATGCTTCTTCGGCAAGCCGTCGAAAATCGACTTCGACATCAGCAGTGGCTCCAGCATGAACCAGTAGGAGGCTTTTGCACCTGATGTCAGCGATTTTGCCACTTCCTCGAGGCGGAACGAAATCAGGCTGGTGGAGGAGGTGATGCCGGCGTCGCAGGCGCCTGTCTGCATCGCGGCGTAGAGTTCGTTTGACGGCACCGACAGCACGGCCGCGCCCGCGGTCTGCAGCACCATGTCCATCTCCCGCGAGCCGCCGCGAACCTTGAGTCCCTTGGCGTCTTCCGGGGCGACAATGGGGCGCGAACGGCTGGCAACGCCACCGGCCTGCCAGACCCAGCTCAGGATGATGATGCCCTTGTCGGCGAGGAAGTCGGCCAGCGTCTTGCCGACGGGATTCTTTTTCCAGCGCATGCCCTGGTCATAGGTCGAGACCAGGCCGGGCATCAGGGCGATATTGGTCTCCGGCAATTCGCCGCCGGCATAGGGCAGAGGATACAGGCTGATATCAAGTGCGCCTTTGCGCATCGCCGAGAACTGCGCGTTGGTCTTGATCAGGGAAGAGTTCGGATAGACTTCGGCCGCAATCTCGCCGCCGCTGCGTTTCGCCACCTCAGCGGCGAATACACGGCAGAGCCGGTCGCGGAAATCGCCCTTGTCGATCGTGCCGCCGGGAAACTGATGCGATATCTTCAGGGTCGTGGCGGCCTGGGCCGTTCCGGTCCCGAAACGCAGGATGGCGGGCGCGGCAAGCGTTGATACAAGGATGTGGCGACGCGTGAACATGGAAACCCCTCCCTGGGCGGTTAATACCGGTCGTTGGCCGACGCCTGCGGCGCCTTTAGCCTCTCCTTGCCCCAATTCTGTCTAATCTGAAATCTGAAAGTTTGATGGTTCGGGCGGGGCTTGTATTGGTGCGCCGCAAACTGTGGCGAAATTCGTGGAACCGAGCCGGCAATTTCACTTTTTTTCGATGCAGCCTTAAACCCGACAGGGTTAATGCCCGTCATGCGGCCAAACTTTTTTCAATCCCCGGTAACAAACGCGGTCCCGGGATCGTCCCTACAACAGCGGCATATGTCGCTTTAGAAACCGATTTCAAAAGGGAAAGACCATCCATGACCATCAGCACCCGTATCGCGCTTGGAATTTCGGCTGCCGCTGTTTCGCTCAGCCTGGCGCTCGCCCCCGCCGCCTTTGCCCAGGATTCCATGAAAAAGGACGACGGCATGAAGAAAGACACCATGTCCAAGGACACGATGAAGAAGGACGACGGCATGAAAAAGGACACCATGTCCAAGGACGGCATGAAGAAGGACGACGCGATGAAAAAGGACGACGCCATGTCCAAGGATGCGATGAAGAAGGACGACGGCATGGCCAAGGACAGCATGGCCAAGGACAAAATGGGTCATTGAGTTCGGCTCGCGCCGGGCTCGTGCATCCGCGGGCCCGGCCGCGCCGTATACTGATTTGAGGCATATACTGGTTAGGATGATACGGCAGGTTCGCAATGACCGCTGAGACGATCTCCACCATATGCGCCGACGCC
>JBKQRS010000359.1:0-12317 GCA_052143915.1 Bradyrhizobium sp. | reverse complement strand
TGCTTCTACGCCTGTCCCTTCGGCGCGCCGCAATATCCGAAGGTCGGCAATTTCGGTTCGCGCGGCAAGATGGATAAATGCACGTTCTGCGCCGGCGGCCCTGAGGCCGACGGCAGCAAGGAAGAATACGAGAAGTACGGAGCCAATCGTCTGGCCGAGGGCAAGCTGCCGCTCTGTGCCGAAATGTGCTCAACCAAGTCGCTGCTCGCCGGCGACGGCGAAATCATCGCCCAGATCTACAAGGAGCGGGTCACCAAGCGCGGCTACGGCTCCGGGGCCTGGGGCTGGAAGACCGCTTATCGCGAGACGGTCGAGTCCTGAACCGGCGCGGCGGCAAGTAGGGAATATCGAGGAGGAAGCTCATGGCGTCTTTTGGCAAACATATCCGCCTGGTTCTCGGCGCTTGGGCGTTCTTGCTGATCATCGCGACGTCGATGCCCGTCAACGCCCAGCAGGTTAACCCGACCGCAAGCTCCGTGAAGGAACAGCAGCTTCTGCAGGAGTTCAACCGGATCCAGGGACGTGTCAGCATTCCCGACCAGCGTTCGGGCGTCCTCGAACAGCCGGCCGGCCGTGATTGGCGTGAGTTCCGCAACGTCACGCTGCGCTGGATCGGCGGCATCGCCATCCTCGGCATGATCGCGGTGATGGTGATCTTCTATTTGACCCGCGGCATGGTTCGGCTCGAGAGGGGCCGGTCGGGGCGCAGCATCGTCCGCTTCACGGGGTTCGAGCGCTTCGCGCATTGGATGACCGCAACATGCTTTATCATCCTTGCAGTCTCGGGGCTGAACATCACCTTCGGCCGTCCGCTGCTGTTGCCGCTGATCGGCTTCGAAGCATTCTCCGAATGGTCGCAATGGGCGAAATACGCCCACAACTACCTGAGCTTTCCCTTCACCATCGGCGTGGTGCTGATCTTCCTGATGTGGATCGGCGGCAACATTCCGAACAAAGTGGATGCTGATTGGATCAAGAGGGGCGGCGGGCTCGTCGGTCACGATCACCCGCCTGCCTATCGCTTCAATGCGGGCCAGAAGGCGATCTACTGGATCGTTGTGATCGGAGGCACCGTGGTTGCGGTCACCGGCTACGAGCTGATGTTTCCGTTTTACATATCGGGAATCGAAGGAATGCAGCTTGCCCAGATCGTGCACTCGGTGGTCGCGGTCCTCTTCGTCGCTGCGATGCTGGCGCATATCTACATCGGCACGATCGGTATGGAGGGAGCCTTCGAGGCGATGGGCAGCGGCACCGTCGATATCAATTGGGCCAGGGAGCACCACAGCCTTTGGCTTGAAGAACAAAATGCGCGCGCTGGTGCTAATGATGTGCGGTCCCACCCGGCTGCTACGCCGGCGGAGTAGGCCCGCACCCGGCTAGTTGAGTTCAGATCTCGTCAAAGCCGCACGCCCGTCGTCGCGAAGGCCTGTTCAACAGGCTTTTGCACGCGGTTAAGAACCACGGCCCCGACTGCCGCCACGACGATGGCGACCACGCAGGCGAGCAAGAAGGCTCTCATTGTAGTTCTCCCAAAGAGACCGGGATGTCGCAAGAGTTTACACAAAACGGCTTGTCGCGGACAATGCTGTCCTGTGCCGGTGAGGGGCATGGTTCGAACTGCTTGCAGGTAGAACCCCGTCTTCGCGGTTGGGATCCTTGGGGTGAATGGTCACGGTGAGAGCGCGCTATTTTCCGTGAGCGGCCGCTTCTGGGGCGCAAACCGGACGTTGACCTGTGCATGGTAGATTTAGCTGGCTCGCGCTGGCTGGATCCAATTGCTGGGCCCTGAAACAGCTGAGTCTGCAGGCGCAGGAAAAGGTTCAAGGGATTGTCGCTTTGCCGCACAGAGGGTGACGCATGCGGTGCGAGCCGACATGTTTCAGAACGACATCGCCGCGTGAGCACCGTGCTGGACCCGCCGGACGGCATCCTTTAAGTAACCTCCATGGACGCAGCAACCGACGCTCCGCAATCGCGCTATTACCACTCCCAGGGGCTAAGGCTTCATTTCACCGACTGGGGTAACCCGCAGGCCCCGCCGTTGCTCCTGGTTCACGGCGGTCTCGATCATTCCCGCAGCTGGGATCGTCTGGCGCAAGCGTTGCGGCGCAACTTTCATGTCGTGGCGCCCGACCTTCGCGGGCATGGCGAGTCTGAATGGGCGACCGGCAGCAGCTACAGTTTGGCTGACCATGTCTACGATCTGACGGGCCTGGTGAAGGCTGCAGGCTTGGAGAAGGTGTCGATCGTCGGCCATTCCATGGGCGGCATGGTCAGCCTGACCTATGCCGGCGCGTTTCCGGAAGAGGTTTCCCGGCTGGTCGTGCTCGACGGCGTGACCAATTATCCGGCGAGACGAGTCAAACCCGCCGACGTCAGAATCGCCGAGTGGATCAGCGATCTCGACAAACTGGCGCAACGGAAAATCCACCGCTATGCGTCGGTCGCCGATGGCGCCGAGCGAATCCTTCATCGCAACCGGCATCTTACGCGCGAGCAGGCGATGCATCTGGCGACCCACGGCCTGAAGCAAAATCCCGACGGCACTTATAGCTGGAAGTTCGATCCGTACTTGCGCGCCCGCGCGCCCTATCGGTTGTCGCTCGAAGACCATGTCGGGCTGTGGTCGCGCATCGCGTGTCCGACGCTTCTCGTCAGCGGCAGCGAAAGTTTTCTGCCCGACCCTGCCACGGCCGGCGTGATGAAGCATTTTGAGAACGCCGAATTGGCAAGGATCGAGGGCGCGGGTCACTGGCTTCAACACGACAAGCCGGATGAAGTCCTCGACCTTCTCAAGAAATTCTTCGAGCAGGCAGAATCGAAATAGGCGGCCTTGAAGTTTCGCCGCTAGCTATTCGCGACTCCCGACCAATTGCTTGCCGGTATCCTTGCTGTGATAAAGACCGGCGATAGCTCTTCCCGGCAAACAACCGTGCGTCTACCCGCGCGGCGCGGGTCCGTCCCAATTGGGACACTTGTGAAAACAGATTAGGACATTCACGCTGTCCCAAGTTTAACGTTGGAACCGCTCAGGCTGTCATTGATCTCCGTTAATTTGGGATGCCCGCAAAGCTCCGGCCCCCAAGCTGTGTCCCTGCGGGTAAACGGTCCCGGTACACTAGCCAGCCGGGGCCGTTTCTTTTGTAAACGTAGAGACTGACCGCAGCGGCGTGAGGCCGCCAATTGGGCTAATTTGGGTAAGTCGGCCACCAACTCATTGAGCGGATATGATGCAATATCCGAGCATCGTGATTCGGAGGGGCCATGTCCACAAATCGCCGAAGAGGCTTGCACGCTGACCTACGAACCGCCCGTCCAGAGAAGCGACCAAACATCGACAAGTATCCCGGTCGGCGATTTCCGATTCAAAGCGAAATACGGAGATTGAAAGACGAACTGAACGCCTTTAACGACCGAATTGCTGAGCTCGAAGATGAAGGTCATCGGGGTCACGCGATGGAGGTGTTGAAGGCAAATGCCCTCGATTTTGCACGTCAGATCGACGAACTTCGTAGCTTGCTAATTGCTCCAATTAAGAAAGGCTGATGATCTTCGTACGCTGCATCTTTCGAAAGTTTGACCTGCCAATCGTTTGGTGCAGCATTGCTAACTGGACTCGCCGTGATAAAAGCCCGGTTCTCAAAAAAGGAACCGATATGGCTAAGCTTGCAGGCCAAGATATCGCGTTAGGCCATGCCGACAATCGGGAACCCGATTTACGATTAACGCACGAGCTTCTGGATTTGTCCGCAAATTTGGTTGAGCAGCGGAAATGCGCGCCGATCTCGTGCCAGCCCCAATCTGGCAAGCAGCCTATCCATTCGATATGCGGAATTGCTTCGCCTTTGACAAGCCGTTCGTCTGGCCGAGTCGCAGACCAGAGGTACAAATTCTGAGACGAGCGACTTGAAGCGCAAGCTGACCATGTCTAGCGGCAGGAAGCGTGGCGGTGAAGCATCGACAAAGGCACGAACGTTGGTCCGCTAATAATTCCACGGCTTTTTGAAGCCGCTCCACAAATCCGCTGCGAACGCTCAACCAACGAGGCGGACGCTATGAGGCTCAGGGAGTGAAGATCTTTTATCAGGACGGACGTGGCAAGACGTTTTCGAAACCCCTTGAAGTTGAAAGAAACAAATCGTGGGCCGAGACCACATGCTACAAAAGTGATACCTGTCCATTTGTTCCATTCGGAATTGAGTGTGCTTCACAGGATCGTACTAATCCTTGGCCGACGGGTGTCCCACTAGCCGGTTCGAAAGGCGCGTTACCATCTCGCCCTTCACCGCCTCTACCTCAAGCTCAAAAGCCGAGTAACAACCAAAAAAGCTCACGAGAGCTAACGTCAATCGGCAGGAGTGCTCAATGCGGCGTGATCACCGCGGACAACCGGACGCTCATGCGGGTCGCGTCAGCCTGATTGGGTGGGCTGGCACTGTAACACATCCATTTGACGCTAATTCCGGCCGTTGGCAGCAAGGCGCAGAAACTGCCGCTTCATCGCATTGACCTTGGCGAGATATGCCGCGACGAGATGATCGCCGCAGCGCTCGCCGGCCATCATCTGAAAACCACGGTGCACGAAGGCCGAGGCGGGACCTGCGCCGCAGAGATGGATGAATGCGGCGAGATCCTGCTTCTGCTGCGGGCTTGCCGCTGCGTCTGGCGCGCGGGCAAGAACTGCCGCGACATTGTGGTCCAGGTACACGGCCGCGAGCTCGATGGCATGGCTCGGGACCGCGCGGGTATAGAGGCCAGTGAACCCGCAGTCGGTATCTACGACAGCGTTCCCTCGGATACAGTAGCGTGCCGCCTCGGCGTAAGCTGCATCGGTCATCTGGTACATGCCCACAGCGCTCGAGGCGGGCTTGTACACAGCGAAGGGATTACAGGTGAGCTGCCAGCGCCAGTAGGTGCGCGCCACCGGATTGCCGGTGCTTTCGACCTGCGCCAACGCGGCCAGCAGCTCGGGCGTGATCGTGCTGGTGGAATATGTGTGGAAGAGCGGTTCGTACCGCCGCCACGTTTCGATCGGTTCCTTGTCGAGCGCCCCGCCGACGAAAAAGAGCAGCTCGCTCGGCTTGCGGACAACGTGATAGACGAGGTTTGTCAGCGAGAATGCCGCGAGACCGAGCGCCGCGAGGCAAACGATCCGAACCGCCCGCGGTGCTGCGGTCAGCGTCCGTCGCACCAAGCTCGCGGCTCGCCAGCGGCTGACGCGGCGGAGCAAGGTGTTCCAACTTTGCCTGACGCGCGTCTTGCGAGAGCGGGGCTTGGCAGTGCGCGGCGAGGACACGCGGATGTTTGGCCTGTTGTGCGCCGGCATGCGACAGTCGGCCGGCGTGGTGTGATAGGTATTGGTGTTCAGAGTGGTTCAGCGCCGGACGATGTCGCACACCGACATGGGCATCGTAGGCGCGACAATCGACAGCTTCATTCTCTTCGAGAACGATGTCAGGCGCAACCGGCTGGTGTTGACTGGGTGTCAAATGCGGCGGATCACGCTTCCACCTTCACTCGTTACGGCGGACAAGTCGCTAATCCGCCCTTGTCTGTTATTCGGCGTGATTGCACGCCGAATAACAGATAATGCGGGCGGCCGAGCACGAGAGCTGACGTCCGTCGACTGTTGCCATTAGGTCATTTGAGTTTTTCGCGTTGACAGTGTTGTCCGTGGCGTCTACGGCGCGAGCCGCAAAGCTGTCATTCGGCATGAAAAGTTGCAGGCCGAATGACACTCAAATGCGCGCAAAAGCCGGGCACATTTGGGTTCTCACGAGCTGCATTGTGCGTAAGATTGGATAATATATCGCAGACTCGGTTGGTGAGGGGAAAAGCGGTAGCGCTCGCGACACCTTGGATGAAGCGATCTGCCAACGCTGGCGCACGCTAATGGTTGGAGTCTAACGGGCGTGAAGCTGACCACCGGTTGACCACCGAAACCCCGTGAACAAACGGCGATAAAGGTGGTCAATCACGAGCAAACTTCATTGTTTTTATTGATCTTTTCGTTCGCTATTTACGTTCGGGACGCAGGGGTCGCAGGTTCGAATCCTGCCACTCCGACCAAGTCATCTTGTCCGGCCCGGACACATAGGTAACACCCCGTACCTAAGACATGGGTGACAACCTCGTGCCGAACGGGTTGTCGAGGGGTTGCAGGGTCTTCTGCTCCAGGTCGAAGTATCCGAGATCATAGTGCATGAAGCTGACGAGCCAAATGCCGTCATCGACCTCCTTGATGCCGAGTTTCTGGCCGGCCAGAACGATGGAGATGTTGATCCGCTTGCGATGCAGGCAGAGGCGTCCACAGGCGGTGACAAGAACCTCGCGATCATGGAATGGATAGATCAACTCAGGCAAGCCTTGGTAAGGGCGTGGTGAAGCGGGGTAGAGTTCGGCGGGGCATTTCATATCCAGCGCCTCATGCGGCCGTTCGGTATTGAACTCGCGGACGAAGACATCGAAGCGTTCCTGCTGCTGCAGGCTATTGGAGCCCGGCGGCCGGGTTGTTTCCTTTTTGAGGGTGAGGTGCATGCGCTCGTGGCGGCCGTTCTGCTGCGGATGACCGGGCTTGATGCGTTCGATGGCGATGCCGAGCCTGAGCCACCAGACCGAGAGCTTTGAGAGATTGAACAGGGCATTGGGACTGGCGAAGGGGACGCCATTGTCGGAGCGAATGGCGAGCGGCAGGCCGCGCTCGCGGAACAGCCGTTCGAAGGCGGTAATTGCAGGCACTTGGCGCGTGGAATCGAGCGCTTCGCACAACAGCAGGAAGCGCGAGGCATGGTCAGTGACGGTCAGTGGATAGCAGTACCGAGCATTGCCGAGCCTGAACTCGCCCTTGAAGTCAGCGCACCACAGATCGTTGGGCGCTGAGCCCGCGGACAGCGGCGTGCCGCGCGCGCGGTGGCGCGGCCCGCCGCCGCGCTTGACCAGGCCATGGCGATCGAGGACCGCATGGATGGTGCTTTTGGCCGGAACCCGGATATCGCCGTCGAGCCGTCTTACCAGCAGCTCCCGGATCTTGCGCGCGCCCCAGTGTGGCTTCTCGGCCTTGAGCCGGACAATCAGGCCCTCAAGCTGCTCCGGGAGCTGGTTGGCATAGCGCACCGGCCGCCTCGAGCGGTCGCTCAGCGCCGCCAGCCCATGCTCCCTGTAGCGATCGAAAATCTTGTAGCCGGTCTTGCGGGATACGCCGAATTCCCGGCAGACGTCCGTCATCGCCTCCCCGTCCAGCAGGCGGGCGACAAAGCGAAGGCGTTCTTCCATAACCGAACTCGCTTTCCACGGCACACCTCCCGCTTGCAAAAAGCGAAAAGTGTAACCCATGTGTCCGGTACGAATTGTCACCTATGTCTCGGGCCGCTCATCTTTGCAGTCATTCTTTGGGCGTTTTGCCCCTTTTCCCGAGCGCTTTCAAGGTTAACCGCCGCAACGCGTCCACCCTGATTTAAGGGAGGTTTGGCGCGGCCCGCGCACGAAGCCGGGGCGTTGCCGGCATGGTTGTCCTTTGGCAATAGGTACGGGGCCGAGGCCCGCCGGTGCTTGGCCGATCACCGGTAGGCTCAGACCACGTTGAAGCCGCCCGCGGCTTCAAACCTCGAGCTTGTCGCCACCCTTCAAGTCGAGGATTTCGCGGGCTTCGTCCGAGGTTGCGACCTGAAGGCCGAGGCCTTCGATAATCTTGCGGGCAAGTATCACCTGTTCCGCGTTCGAAGCCGCCATCCGCCCGGGCGCTGCCCACAGCGAGTCTTCCAGTCCGACGCGGATATTGCCGCCCATGGCCGCCGCCATTGCCGCGATGGGCAGTTGATTGCGCCCGGCGCCCAGCACCGACCACACCATCTTGTCGCCGAACAGCCGGTCCGCGGTGCGCTTCATGTGCAGCACGTCCTCGGGGTGCGCGCCGGTGCCGCCCTGCAGGCCGAACACCGTCTGCACGAACAGCGGCGGCTTCACCATCCCCTGTTCGAGAAAGTAGTTGAGGTTGTAGAGATGGGCGGTGTCGTAGCACTCGAACTCGAAGCGCGTGCCGGTTTCCGAAAGAGTTTTAAGGACATATTCGATGTCCTGAAAGGTGTTGCGGAACACGATGTCCTTGTTCTGAAGATGCTTGAGCTCCCACTCGTGCTCGAACTTCTTGAACCGGTTGAGCATGCCGAAGAAGGCAAAATTCATCGAGCCCATGTTCAGCGAGGCGACTTCCGGCTTGTAGACCGCGGCCGGGCGGACCCGTTCGTCCACCGTCATGGTCGGCGCGCCGCCGGTGGTGAGATTGATCACGCAGTTCGAGCGTTGCTTGATGATCTTCAGAAACGGCGCGAAGGCTTCCGGACTCTGGTCGGGCTGGCCGGTCTTGGGGTTGCGGGCGTGCAGATGCACGATCGCAGCACCCGCCTCGGCGGCGTCGACCGCGGCATCGGCGATTTCCTGCGGCGTCACCGGCAGGGCCTTCGACATCGAGGGGGTGTGGATCGCGCCGGTCACGGCGCAGGTGATGATGACTTTGCGGCTCATGCTTTTGCTCTCTTTCTTGTGGGGGTCAAAGTTCAGGATTTGTCTTTCTGGGCAGCCTTGTGCGCCGCAAGCGCGGCGAGGCGTTCGTTGCGGCGCGCCGTCAGTTCGGCGATGCGTTCCGGCGCCGGCTGATGCGGCCACGCCGCGATCACCCGGTCGACATTTGGGCTTTCGTAGACGCTGGGTCCGGCCGCAGCGGAGGCCAACTCCTTGTAGAAGCCGGTATAGCGCGCGCAGTAATCCGGAATGCCGCCGGGCGCATTGAGCTCGATGGTCTCGAACGGGCCAAGAAACGACCAGCGCAAGCCGAGACCATCCTTCACCGTGTGATCGAGGTCTTCCGCCGAAATGAAACCTTCGCCGACCAGGCGAAAAGCTTCAGCAAGCAGCGCACCTTGCAGGCGGTTCAGCACAAAGCCGTTGATCTCGCGGTTGATGGTGACCGGCACTTGCCCGATCTCGCGGTAGATGGTGCGGGCGCGGTCGATCGCTTCGGGAGAGGTCCAGGGTGCGCCGCACAATTCAACCAGCGGCACCAGATGCGGCGGATTGACGGGATGACCAACCAGGCAGCGGGAGCGGCCCGGCAGTTTTTCCGTGAAGCGCGAGGCTGATATGGCCGAGGTCGACGACACCAAAAGCGCATCCTTCGGTGCCAATTTGTCGAGCTGGGCAAAAATGATTTGCTTCTCCTCGACCTTCTCGGGCCCGTTTTCCTGGACGAATTCGACGTCGCTCACGGCCTCCTCGAGGTTGGCGGCAACCGAGACCCGCGCCACGGCGCCGTCGGGATCGTCGGCCAGCCCATGGCGTGCCAGCGCATGCAACTCGTCGTGGATCAGGCGGGGAGCTGCCTTAAGTGTCGGGACATGCGGATCGGTCAGCCGCACATTCCATCCCGCACGGGCAAAGATCGCGGCCCAGGCGCGCCCGATCAGGCCAGAGCCTACGATGGCGACGTGCCGATTTTCCTGGTTCATGTGCTCCTCACAGCCAAAGCACCTTGCGGCGCAGATCGAGATCCTCGCGGAGCGCCTTTGACGGCCCCTGATGGATCACCTGGCCGCGCTCCAGCGCCACCGTGGTGTCGGACAGGGCCAGCGCCAGATCGAGATGGTGATCGACGATGATGATGGCGATTTCCTTGCGCAGGCGGTCGAAGGTTTCGAACAATTGCTCGACCACCGCCGGCGCAAGGCCTTCGAACGGCTCGTCCAGCAGCAAGACCCGCACGTCGCCCGACAGCGCTCGCGCCACGGCGACCATCTGCTGCTCGCCACCGGAAAGGTAATCCGCCGGGCTATCGAGCCGTTCGCGGATGCGCGGGAAGTATCCGTAGATGCGTTCCCTGGTCCAGTGCACGCCGTTGCCGGTCTGCCGCTTCAAGCCGCCGAGCTCGAGATTCTGTTCCACGCTCATGCCGGCGAACAGGCCGCGGCCCTGCGGCACATAGCCGATGCCGAGGCGGGCTACTTGCGCGGATGAACCACCGATCAATTCACTATCCGCGAGCTTGATCGAACCGTTTGAGGCCGGCGCGATGCCGATCAGGGTCTTCAACAGCGTCGACTTGCCGGCGCCGTTGCGCCCCAATAGCGCAATGATTTCATTCTCATGCAGCGCGAAGCTGACATCGTTGAGGATGTGGCTCTTGCCGTAAAACGTGTCGACATGGGTTGCCGTCAGCAGCGCTTTGGCGCGGGCGGCGGTTTCGCGCGGCCGCGCGGCGACTTCGGTGGCGCCGGAACCGATATAGACTTCCTGCACCCTGGCACTTGTGCGCGCATCCTCGACCGTGCCGTCGAGCAGCACCTGGCCTTCATTCATGACGGTGACGTGGTCGGCGAGCTGAAACACCCGGTCGATGTCGTGCTCGACCAGGAGCACCGGCAAATCGGACGAAATCCGCTTGATGATGGCGCCGATCCGCTCGCGTTCGGCGGCGGCAAGGCCGGCAAGCGGTTCGTCCAGCAACAGCACGCGCGGCGCCGTCGCCAGCGCCACCCCCATGTCGAGCAGGCGCTGGCCGCCATAGGACAAGAGGCCGGCTTCGGCCGTTTCGATGCCGGCAAGGCCGAGATAGCGGATGATGTCATCGGTCTCGGCGTTGATCTGATCGATCGACAGCGCCGGCGTGAAGGGATCGAAGCGGCGGGGATGCCGCGCCTGGACGGCAAGGCGGATATTTTCGCCGACGCCGAGCGCCGGAAACAGGTTGGTGATCTGGAACGAGCGGCCGATGCCGGCGCGCGCGATCTCCTCCGGCGTATGACCGGATATCGGCCGGCCCAACAGCGATACCGAGCCTTGGTCCGGCGCGCAGAGGCCCGACAGGAGATTGAACGCGGTCGTCTTGCCCGCGCCGTTCGGCCCGATCAGCGCATGAAGCGTGCGGTCGGCAATGGAGATATCGATGCCCTGAACGGCCTTGATGCCGCCAAAGCTCTTGACCATGTGGCGGGCGGAAAGCACCGCGCCGTCGACATGAGACTTTGGCCGCAAGAATTCCGGCAGCGGCAGCACGTCGATCCGGCGCGCCGACATCGCGGCGTCTTCGATAACCTTCTTGCGGAACGGCGCCATCAGCCGTTCGCCGACGCCGACGAGGCCCGTCGGCGAAAACACGATGAAGGCGACGAACACCAGCCCGAACCAGAACAGCCAGTTATCGCTGTAGATGCCAAGGAATTCGCGGAACAGGATGAAGAACAGCGCGCCCAGCGCGGGGCCCAGGAAATTGCGCATGCCGCCGATCACGACCATCGCCAGCAAATCGCCCGAGAAGGCGACCGAGATCGGATCCGCCGAAGTCATGCGGTTCTGGTACAATAGCAGGATGCCGGCAAGCCCGGTCAGGCTGGCGGACAGCACGAAGGCCGCGAGTTTGTAACGATTGGTCGGATAGCCGAGGAAGCGCGCGCGCTGCTCATTCTCGCGGATCGCGACCAGCACGCTGCCGATGGTCGAACGATGGAAGCGCCATAACAGCATCAGCATCAGGAAGGCGATGCCAGCGACGAACCAGTAATAGGCGGTCGAGGATTCCAGATTGAAGCCGAACAGCACGGGCCGCGTGATGCCGCCAAGCCCGTTCTCGCCGCCGGTCACCTCGGTCCAGCGGAACGACACCGCATACAGCATCGCCGCCAGCGCCAGCGTCAGCAATGAGAAGTACACGCCGCGCCGCCTCAGGATCAGGAAGCCGAACGTCGCCGCGACCGCTGCGACGATCAGAACGCCGGCAATCGCCGGACCAAAAAACTGGTCATGCATCCAGTTGCGCTGCAGCAGGGCCGCGGCATAGGCCGCAAGGCCGAACCAGGCGCCGTGTCCGAAGGACACCAGCCCAGTATGGCCGACCAGGATGTTGAGCGCCATGCAGGCGGTGGCGAAGATCACGACTTCCGTCGCGGAAGTCATGGTAAGGCCGAGCGCGAGCAGTACCGGCGGCAGCACCAGCAGCGCAAGGGCGGCGATCAGCAATGGAACGGGCAGGCGCTTCCACATCTTGAGCGCGCCTCACTCGAACCGCGTGATGCGTTCGCCGAACAGGCCGCGCGGCCGGAACAGCAACACCAGCAGCATCAACAGATAGATCGCCGCGGTCGAAGCCGCGGAATAGCCGATACCGACCATCACGCCTTTGACGAGGCCGACCAGAAGTGCGGCGGCAACGACACCCCAGAACGATCCGAGGCCGCCAATCACCACCACGACGAAAGCCGGCGTGATGATCTCCTGGCCCATCGCCGGGTGGATCGAATAGATCGGCGCCAGCAGCACGCCGGCGAGGC
>JBKQRS010000358.1:0-23840 GCA_052143915.1 Bradyrhizobium sp. | reverse complement strand
CAGAGCCGGTCGATCCAGCGATCAGGACAACCCACATGTGCCAAAGCATTCTTGAATGCGAGTTGTTGGTCGGGACCTGATCCGCGGAGGGCATTATGGCCAGCGGTCATGTGAGCCTCATTGAAAGGCCGAACACATGGCTGCACCGACCAATGCTGCAAAACGTGAAAAAAGCTCTTGCCAACTCGGAGCCGTCCACACATGGCACTTTTCGGAAGTACCGTAATGTCCGACTTGAGTCCGGGATGCGCGCCAAAACGGACGTCCGCCGGCTACCCTGAATTTATGGGTTCACGCCCTAATCTCCCTCTGGCTCGCGTTCGTTCAACCGGCACCGATCAGCTGGTGCCGGAATGAGTATGGCACGCGTACCTATCGCGCAGCCGTCGCGGCATGTCCCGCCCATTTCAGTTGACTTGCCGCTCGATCGGTCCTGTATTTCGCCCGATCATGCCAGGCCGCCGTGACTCCGGCCGAACCCAGGAGAGCACCATGCGCAATTTCAATCGACGTGACGCCTTGAAGATGTCGGCCGGTTTCGCCGCCGCCGCGGCGGCCGGCGGGTTTTCCTGCATCGAGTTCGCGAAGGCGGGTCCGATCGAGGTGCCGGTGATCGACAAGCTCAGCGTCCGCGTCCTGGTTGACGGCGCCAGTGACATCTTCTTCAAGCCGCAGGAAGCAAGCGGCGTGAAGACCGAGCCCGGCCGCTCCTCGGATTCGCTGCGCCCGCTGCATAGCGAATGGGGATTGTCGCTCTTGCTGGAGCCGCAGCGCGGCGATGCCAAGCGAACCTTCCTGCTCGATTACGGCTGGACCCCCGAAACCATCAACGGCAACATCGAGCTCTTGAAGGTCGACGCGTCGAAAATCGACACGCTGATCATGAGCCACGGTCATTTCGATCATTGGGGCGGCCTGCTCGGATTTCTCGACAAGCACCGCAAGGAACTGCCCGCCGACCTCACGATGTATGCCGGCGGCGAGGACAATTTCTGCCAGCGCTACGCCCGGGTCGGCCAGGGAGATTTGAGCGACTACGGCATGCTCGACCGTCGCGATCTCGCCAAGCGGGATGTCAAGGTGGTGTTGTGCGAGTCCCCGGTCGTGATCGGCGGGCAAGCCTTCACCACCGGCAAGATCAAGCGCAACAGCATCGAGAAGGTGCTGCCGAACACCATGGTGGAGTTCAAGCTCAAGAACGGCGCCGGCTGCGACTGGAGCCACTATCTGGCGGCCGAAATGGAAGGCAAGATCGTCCCCGACGAGCATATCCACGAGCACGCGACCTGCTTCAACCTGAAGGACAAGGGCCTCATCGTCATCACCTCCTGCGGCCATGTCGGTATCGTGAATACGGTGCGGCAGGCGATGGAAATCTCCGGCGTGCAGAAGGTGCACGCTATCGCTGGCGGCTTTCACCTCGGCCCGGCAAAGGCCGACTACCTCACCCAGGTGGTCGCTGAGATCGGCAAGCTGAACCCCGACGTGCTGATCCCCATGCATTGCAGCGGGCTGAATTTCACCCAGGAAGCGCAGCGGCAAATGCCGGGCAAGGTTTTGACGACCACCACCGGCACGCGCATCACCTTTGGCGTCTGAACTCATCTGTTTGAGCATGATCTGTTTCGGAAAACCGGTACCCCCTTTTCCGGATCATGCTCCGGGCAAGGCCATGCCGGGTTCAAGGGCGGGCGCGTGGCTCTTGATCGCGTCCTTGTTCGGCGGCGGCGTTTTGTTTTGCCATGGTGCCGCGGCGGAAGAACAGCCGTCGGCCGAGCAGATGATGGACGATCTGATGTTTGGCAATGGAACGGTCGGCGGGCCGTTCACGCTGACCGACCAGATGGGGCGGACGCGCAGCGACCGCGAATTCCGCGGCAAGCTGATGATCGTGTATTTCGGCTACACCTTCTGCCCCGACGTATGTCCGGCCGACCTGATGGCCATCACCCAGGCGCTGGATGCGCTGGGCGGAGCGGCCGATGATATCCAGCCGGTTTTCATCACGGTCGATCCGGAGCGGGACACCAAGGTGCTCGGCGACTACGTCGCGGCCTTCCACCACAGCCTGATCGGCCTGACCGGCTCGCCGGAGCAGATTCGAAAGGTCGCCAATTCCTACAAGGCGTTTTATGCGAAAGTGCCGGGCGAGCGAGCAGGCGAATATTCGATCGACCATACCGGCGTCATCTATCTGATGGGCCGAAATGGCGAGTATCTCGGGTATATGCCGCCGCAGACGGGTCCCGACCGGTTGACGGAAGTGTTGCGCAAGTATCTGGCGAAGTAGCGAGCGTCGGCCGCGACCGCCCTCAAAAAATCCGTTTACCTTGTTCGTTGGAGTTCCGCGCGAGGCCAGTGCCTTTTCCGTGGAAGCCGCGTCAGGTTAACCCGGCAGGGGCCTTACGGTAGCCTTACAGGGGCCTCGCGTTAACCTCTTCAGAACTTGTCCATCGCCTCAAAAGGCCTCAAAGCTAGTTTGGAGAAATCCGAACTGTCGGTGGTTGGCCGCCTATGCGATTGCTGGTTGTCGAGGACAATGCGCTGCTGTCCCAGTTGCTCGCCAAGGGCCTGCAAACGGCTGGCTACGAGACCGACCTGCTTGCCACCGCCGCGGAGGCCCGCGCCGCCCTGATGACCACCTCCTACGCGGCCGTGATCCTCGATCTCGGACTGCCCGACGGCGACGGGCTGGCGATCCTGCGGGAGCTCAGGCATCGCAAGGATCCGACCCCGGTGCTGGTGCTCACCGCACGCGGCGGATTGCAGGATCGCGTCACTGGCTTGCGCAGCGGCGCCGACGACTATCTGGTCAAGCCGTTCGCGCTGGAGGAACTGGTCGCCCGGCTGGAAGCCCAGTTGCGCAGGCCGGGGCAGCAACTCGGCAGTTCGCTTCATATCGCCAATCTGGAGTTCGATTTGCGCAACCGCCAGGCGTCGATCGACGGCCAGCCGCAGGTCTTGTCGTCCCGCGAAACCGCGGTGCTCGAACTCCTGATGCGCAGCAAGGGGCGCGTGGTTTCGAAGAAGCAGGTCGAGGACCATATCTTCGGGCTCTCCGGCGACGTCGCCTCGAATGCCGTCGAGGTCTATGTCCATCGCCTGCGCAAGCAGCTTTCCGACAAGGGCGCCAAGGTGCAGATCCACACCATTCGCGGCGTCGGATACCTCATCGCCGAGGAGAAGCGTGATCCGGTTTGATTCGATCATCTCGCGCATCGTGATCCTGCACGTGATTGCGGTGGCCATCACGTCCATTCTGATGTCGGTCGCGCTGTCGTGGCTCTTGAATCTCGCGACCAACAACATCCACAACGAAGCGATGGAAGAGCAGGCCGCTTCGCTCGCCCAGCATCTTGTCCCGCGGGCTGATGGCAGCCTCTCCCTCGATCTTCCCGAAAGCCTTCAGGGCCTCTATTCCCAGCCCTATGGGCGATATTCCTATGCGGTGGTCGATGATCAGGGAAAAACCCTGTTCTCTTCGCTGAAGGATCGTGAACCCGTATTCCCGGCCGATCCGCAGGCCGCCGCGGTTCAGTTTCTGGAAACCCGCAAGGGCGGCGCAGCCATCTCCGGCGCGAGCATTCGCCGCGCCGTTGGCGACAAGACGGTATGGGTGCAGGCCGCGGAAGACCTCGCCAACAGCGACGTCCTGATCGACGACATTGTCGAGGACTTCTACAAACATGTGGGCTGGATCACGCTGCCGATATTGCTGGTGCTGCTGGTCACGGATATCGCGATCTTCCGCCGTGCCCTGCTGCCGCTGCGGCAGGCGTCGGAAATTGCCCGGGAGATCGGGCCCGCCCGCACCGATATCCGCTTGCCGCTCAATGAAATCCCGAGCGAGGTCCGGCCGCTGGTCTCGGCGATCAACAAGGCGCTCGACCGGCTGGACCAGGGATTCCGCGTTCAGCGCGAATTCACCGCGGATGCGGCCCATGAGCTGCGCACGCCGCTGAGCATCTTGCGCACGCGCGTCGAAACGCTCGACGACCCGCGCGTCGCCAAGGCGCTGCATCTGGACATCGAGGCGATGAGCCGGGTGGTCAGTCAATTGCTCGACATCGCCGAGCTCGAGGCGTTCGCGATCGACCCGCTGGAAGTCGCGGATCTGCAAGGCGCCTGCGCCGAGGTCGCCGAGTTCATCGCGCCGCTCGCTCTCGAGCAGGGCCGGGAAATCGCGTTGCTTGGCGCCACCACGCCGGTATGGGTCAAGGGCAATGCCGAGATGATAAAGCGCGCGATCCGCAATCTCGCCGAGAATGCCATCAAGCACACCCCGAAGGATACGGTGGTCGAATTCGTGGTTGAGGACAACGGCACGGTGACGGTGCTCGATCGCGGTCCCGGAATTTCCAGTGAAGAGCGGGATTTGATCTTTCAGCGTTTCTGGCGGCGCGATCGCAACCAGCAGGGAAGTACCGGGCTTGGTCTCTCCATCGTGCAACGCATTGCCGAATTGCACGGTGCGACCATTGAGGTGCAGAACAGGGTCCTGGGCGGCGCCCAGTTTTCCCTGCATTTTATCGCGGCCGGCAAGATGGCCTAGGCCGGGCGCATTCTGCATCGGGATGGGCTGTTGGCCGTCGACGCGACGCTTGACGCGGGGACGCCAAGTGCGATCAAAATGCCGGACTGAACATGTTTGACCGACGAGCCACGCCCCGACGTCAAAACCCCCGCAGGCATGACGGACTACGGGGGCCACCAACAAAAAGGAGACCTCAAATGAGGCTCCAGCCGTCGTTTTCTGGAGGAAACCCCAAATGCATCGTTATGTTGTGGCGGCTGTTGTGATGACGGCCGGCCTCTTGTCGGCTGGCCAAGCGGCACTCGCGCAAGACGCCGCCCAGCCCGTTTATATCGTGACCTATACGGAAGTTGCGCCCAGCGCGGCGGCCGAGGCGGGGAAGTTGATTCTCGCCTACGCTGGCGACATGAGAAAAGCCTCCGGCGCCGTGCAGGTCGATGCGCTTCAGCGCATTTCCAACCCCGGTCATTTTGCCCTGATCGAGCAGTGGCAGTCGCAGGCTGCCAAGCAGGCCTTTGCCGCGACCGACCCCGCCACCAGGTTCCGCGCAGCCCTCAACCCCCTGCAAAGCGCGGCCTATGACGAGCGCATTCACGTGGCCCTTTCGGTCGGCCCGTCGGCGCCGGCTTCCGGTGATCCCATCGTGATCCTGACCCATGTCGATGTCGTTCCGACGCAGGTCGAACCCGGCACGGCCAAGGTGAGGAGCTTTGCCGAGCAGGGCAGGACGGCCAAGGGCAACCACCGTTTCGACGATGTGGTCCAGTTCAACCGGAAGAATCATTTCACGCTGATCGAAGTCTGGGATTCGCTTGCGGACAAGGACGCCTGGATCTCGACCCAGACCGCGCGAACCTTCCGCGAGGAATTGCAGCCGATGAGCGGCGCACTTTACGACGAGCGCGCCTTCAAGCTGTTGCGCTGACAGCGGCCATAAGCGATTACCATTTCTTACTGGCGGGAACGGTTTCCCGCCATTTTTCTATGCTTTTTGTTCAGAACCTATTCATGCGTGCTGCGTCAGATTGTCAGGCAGGGAGCGCGATGCGCAAGCGTTGCGCGATCGAAAGTCGCACGACCGGCAAAATTCGATGGAACCGAAACGTCCCCAAAAATTCCACCGCGGCCGGCCGGCCGTTTCACCGAGCGCCGCCACATTCTCATTTGGCCGCGCCGCGATCGCGTTTGGCTGCGCCGTGCTTGCCGTGGCGCCGGCAACCTTCAGCGCAACCGCCCGCGCCGCCGAATTGACCCCGCCCGACATGATCCTTTTGGATCGCCTCACCTGGGGGATCAACGCGTCGAGTGCGGCGCATCTGCAGGCGGTCGGCACCGAGCGCTGGCTTAACGAGCAGTTGCATCCGCCTTCCAATGCCGCCTTGCCCGAGGGCGCTCGATCGCAGATCGAGGCGATGCTCGATGTGCACAAATTCCCCTTCGACATCGCGATGTCGTTCGATGCGCAGGCGAAAAGCGCCAATCAGGTCGCCGATCCCGATCAGCGCAAGGCCGCCCAGCAGGTCTATCAGCAGGCGATGAGCGAACGGGCGAAACAGGCCGCAGGCCGCTCCATCCTGCGCGCACTCTATGCGCCGGACCAGCTGCGCGAGCGCATGACCTGGTTCTGGTTCAACCATTTCAACGTGCATCAATACAAGTCGAACATTCGTATCCTGGTCGGGGACTACGAGGACCACGCCATTCGCGCCCACGCGCTCGGCAAGTTTCGCGATCTCTTGGTCGCCACGCTGCATCATCCGGCCATGCTGCGTTACTTCGACAATACCGATAACGCGGCGGGCCACCTGAACGAAAACTATGCCCGCGAGATCATGGAACTGCACACCATGGGAGTCGGCTCCGGCTACACCCAGGCCGATGTCGAGGCACTGGCCCGCATCCTGACCGGCGTCGGCATCGATGTGAAGCCGGAGGATCCCAAACTCAAGCCGGAGCAGCAATCGCAGCTCGTGCGCGAGGGCGCCTTCGAATTCAATCCGGCCCGGCATGACTACGGCGACAAGACGTTTCTCGGACACCAGATCAGGGGGCGCGGGCTCGCCGAAGTCGACGAGGCGATCGATATCCTGGTTCACCATCCGGCGACGGCGACACATTTGTCGAAGCAGATCGCGACCTATTTCGTGTCAGACAATCCGCCGGATACGCTGGTTCAGAAGATGGCGCAGACCTTCAAGTCGACCGACGGCGATATCGCCGCGGTGCTTGCCACGATGGTGCACGCGCCGGAGTTCACCGCCTCCTTGAAGCCCGGTGTCAAATTCAAGGATCCCGTGCATTACGTGTTCTCGGCCGTCCGCCTTGCTTATGACGACAAGGTGATTCTCAACACGCAGCCGATCCAGGGCTGGCTGAACCGTCTTGGCGAAGGTTTGTTCAACCACGAGACACCGGATGGCTATTCGATGACGTCGGCGTCCTGGAACGGGCCGGGGCAAATGACGCTGCGTTTCGAGATCGCTCGCCAGATCGGCTCTGGCTCCGCCGGCCTGTTCAAGCCGGATGTCCCGAACGCGGTCGAAAAGCCGGCGTTCCCGCTGATTCAGAATTCGCTCTACTTCAACGGACTGCGCCAGACCCTGGGCCCGACCACGCTCGCCGCGCTCGATCAGGCGGTCTCTCCGCAGGACTGGAATACGCTGTTTCTGTCGTCGCCCGAGTTCATGCGCTGAGCATCGCATCACTGGAGCATGATCCGGAAAAGTGGGAACCGGTTTTCCGAAAGGATCATGCTCAACGAAAGAGAGAGGTCGCCATGAATCGCCGTGATCTGATCAAGGCTTTTGCAAGCCTCGCCCCGCTGACGGTAGCGGGACGGGTCTGGGCCGCTCCGGCCACCGATGCGCGGCTCCTGGTGGTGTTCTTGCGCGGCGCCTACGACGCCGCCAATGTCGTGGTGCCGGTATCAAGCGATTTCTATCACGCTTCGCGGCCGACGCTCGGCATCGCCAAACCCGACGCCGGAAATCCGAATTCCGCGCTGTCGCTCGGCGCGGACTGGGGCCTGCACCCGGCGCTCCGCGACAGCATCTATCCTTTGTGGGGCAAGCGCGAGATCGCCTTTGTGCCGTTCGCTGGCACGTCCGATGACCTGACGCGGAGCCATTTCGAGACCCAGGATACGATTGAGCTCGGCCAGTCGGCCGGCGGCTCGCGTGACTATCGTTCGGGTTTCATGAGCAGGCTTGCGGCCGAACTCACGCGCGTCAAGCCGATCTCCTTCACCGACCAGCTTCCGCTGATCTTTCGCGGCAAGTCGCAGGTTCCAAACATTGGCATCAACAGCGTGAGCAAGCCTGGTGTCGACGATCGTCAGGCCAGGCTTATCAAGGACATGTACGCGCAAAGCGATCTTGCCTCCTCGGTTTCGGAAGGTTTTCGGATCCGCGACGACGTCTACCGCTCGGTATCGGAAGAAATGACCGCGGCCAATCGCGGCGCGGTCTCGCCGCGGGGTTTCGAGCTGTCGGCGCGACGCATCGGCCGGCTGATGCGCGAGCAGTTCAACCTGGGTTTTGTCGATGTCGGCGGCTGGGATACCCACGTCAACCAGGGCGCGGCGACCGGCTACCTCGCCGATCGATTGGGAGAACTCGGCCGCGCGCTGGCGGGATTTTCCGAGGAGGTAGGACCGGCGGGATGGCGGGACACGGTCGTCGTCGTGATCTCCGAATTTGGCCGAACCTTCCGCGAGAACGGCGACCGCGGCACCGATCACGGCCACGGTAGCGTCTATTGGGTGATGGGAGGCGGCATCAATGGCGGCCGCATCGTTGGCCAGCAGGTCAAGGTCGAGCAGGCCACGCTTTTCCAGAATCGTGACTACCCGGTTCTAACCGACTATCGCGCCATGTTCGCCGGCCTGTTGCAGCGAATGTTTGGCCTGGAAACAGCCAGTGTTCAGCGGATATTCGCCGGCACCCATCCGGCTGAACTCGGTCTCGTGTAGAGCCTGATCGGTTCTGTTTGAAATCAGGGTGAGGCTCTGCGCTTTGGCCCGACAGGTTTTCATTGTGTCAACCATATCCGCCTCGTTTGAGAATTTTCTAGGCAGTACGCTCGTGAATGCATGGCAGTAATTCGATTGCCGGGCGGCGACGGTTTACTCCAACTTCACACAACCACCGCCAGTGTTGGCGAACCTAATTTCCCGCCCGCTCCGGTATTTTCAGATGCTGAAAGTCTATAGCTGCATCGCCAACGCACACGATCTGCGGCTCGTCGGTTTGGCGGCCTTCGTGTGCGTGCTGGCATCATATACGGCGATCAGTCTGCTTCGCTATGCCCGGAAATCCACCGGACAAATGCGAAGAGTGTGGCTGACGGTTTCCGCCATCTCCACCGGGTTCGGTATCTGGGCAACGCACTTCATCGCGATGCTGGCGTTCACGCCGGGGATTCCGAGCGGCTACAACATTGCCTTAACCATCCTGTCGCTGATCGCGGCCATCCTGCTCACCGGCTTTGGTCTCGCGGTGTCGCTCACTCCGAACTGGCGCCACGCACCATGGATCGGCGGCGCCATCGTCGCCGGCGGCATTGCCGCGATGCATTATACCGGAATGGCGGCGTTCGAGGTTGCGGGCGTGATCCTCTGGGATCCCGTCCTTGTCGCCACCTCCATCATACTTGGTGCGGCGATCGGTGCGGTCGCGCTTCCTGTCGGGCTGTATGGCGGACAGGAAAAATGGAAGATCGGCGGCGCCCTGCTGTTGACGCTTGCGATCTGCAGCCATCACTTCACCGCGATGGGCGCGGTGTCGATCATTCCCGACCCAACCGTCGAGGTTTCGCAATCGGCGCTGCCGGCTGGGTGGCTTGCGGTAGGCGTGGCGATCGCGAGCCTTGCCATTCTCGGATTGGCGCTGGCCGGCGTCGTGCTCGATATCCGCGACCATCGCCGTTCGGAACTCGAAATCGACCGGATGCGCGATCTCGCCGATGCCTCGGTCGAGGGGCTTCTGGTTTGTGACGGAGAGATGATCGTTTCCGTCAACACAAGCTTTTCCATTCTGACCGGTTTTACAACGGACAATCTCGCCGGCCGAAAGCTCGAAAGCTGCTTCCCCGACGAAGTAGCCCTTGCCAAGCTGCTGTCGCAGCCGAACCAGGCCGTTGAAACGGACTTGCGCCATCTCGACGGCGGGCTCACTCCCGTCGAATTGATCCTGCGGCCGATCGTCTTTGCCGGACGGCCGCATCAGGTCGTCGCGGTTCGCGATCTGAAGGCGCGCAAGGACGCCGAGGAACATATCTATTTCCTGGCGCATCATGATGCGCTCACCAGGCTTCCCAACCGCAGTCATTTCAATGCGCGGATCGACCAGGAGATCGCGGCGTTGACCCGGGGTGACCGCCTCGCGGTGCTCTGCCTCGATCTCGACCGGTTCAAGGAAGTCAACGACCTGTTCGGACGCGCCGCCGGCGACAAGGTATTGCAGGTCGTCGCTTCACGCATCACCGCGGTGCTTGGCGAACGGCAGATGATGGCCCGTCTGGGCGGCGACGAGTTTGCCATTCTGATGCCTGACATCGCAGACCCCGCCGCGGCAAGCCGGCTTGCCGAGACCATTCTGGATGCGCTTCGCGCGTCCGACGAGGCGTCGGAAACCCACATCGCGACCAGCATCGGGATCGCGATCTGCCCTGACGATGCGACGGACCGTCAGTCGCTTCTTACCCACGCCGACACGGCGCTGTATCGTGCCAAGACTGAAGGCCGCAACACCTATCGCTTCTTCGAGGCGAAGATGGGTGCCGAGGTTCGCGACCGCCGCATAGTCGAACACGATCTGCGTCTCGCGGTCTCGCGCGGCGAGTTGCGGCTGGCGTATCAGCCCCAGCAGGAAGCCCGCAGCGGGGAGGTTACCGGCTTCGAAACATTGCTGCGCTGGAGGCACCCGACGCGCGGCGAGATTTCACCGTCCATTTTCATCCCGATCGCCGAGGAGACGGGAACCATCCTGCAGATCGGAGACTGGGTACTGAAGACGGCTTGCCGCGAGGCTACGACGTGGACGCAACCGCTGAAGATCGCCGTCAACGTCTCGGCCGTGCAACTTTATGATACGAACTTCGTCCAGCAGCTGCACCAGATCCTCCTTGAGACCGGCCTGTCGCCACGCCGTCTGGAGATCGAGATCACCGAGACGGCGCTTGTCCGCGATTTCAACCGGACCCTTTCGATGCTGCGGCAGATCAAGGCGCTTGGCGTCGGCATCGCGATGGACGATTTCGGTACCGGCTATTCATCGCTGTCCAATTTGCGGGCGTTTCCGTTCGACCGGATCAAGATCGACCGTTCCTTCATCAGGTCGGTCAATTCCAACGGGCAGGCGGCGACCATCGTGCGGGCGGTGTTGGGCCTTGGCCGCGGCCTTGGCCTGCCGGTGCTCGCCGAAGGCGTCGAGACCAGCGCCGAATTGCAGTTCCTGCAGGACGAAATGTGTGACCAGGTGCAGGGCTATTTGCTCGGGCGTCCGGACGAGATCGCCAGCTTCCGCCATATCACGCATGCGGACGTCGCCTTCGACGCAAGCGCCGATTCAGCCCGGCGGACAGCCAGGAGCGCCTGAAGCCGGAAGGTCGCGGATATCGCGACCACGGCTGCACTGAATACTCTCTTTGCAGAGCCCGGATGCGCGGCGCCTTTCTTGCGGCGCCTTTCTTAATGTGTCGCCGGGGCGAACAATGTGGTCAACTTCTTGACCATTTCTTCGGTATTGGCCTGCGCGTCCAGCTGCTGGGTGACAATCCTTCCATCCGCATCGAGGATTGTGATGATCGCAGAGTGGTCGAAGCCGCCGCTTGCGTCGCGACGGTAGCGCACGCCGAGCGCCGCGGCGAGCTCGCGCACCGCCTTGTCGTCGCCTTGATAGAGCGTCCAATGCGCGGGATCGAGCCCGTGGTCCTTGGCATAGGCCGTCAACCGCTCGGGCGTGTCGATGGCGGAGTCCAGCGAGAAGAACGCAAAGCGAATGCCCTTCAGGGAGGCCTCTTTCGCCCGGTCTTCGATGGCGACCATGTCGGCTACGATCATGGGGCAAATATCCTTGCAGCTGGTATAGCCCATGGTGACGACGACCGGCTCGCCGCGCAGCGATTCCAGCTTCACGTGCTTGCCGTCCTGGCTGGTCCAGCCGGAAGTCAGATTATAGATCGACGTGCCGGACAGCGGCTCCGAAGCCTTCATCATGTGGTCATGATCATGCGCGCTGACGCGCGCAGGCCACGGCAAAAAGCTGATCGCGAAAGACAGCAACAAGATTGCACCGCGCATCATTCATCTCCCTCGCACCGGAATCCGACATTTACCATTGTGTAATTCGCTTTAAGGCTTGAGCGCAGCGCGTAGCGCATGAAGGCGGGATAATCTGTTGCATCGCTGACACCGATGCTGCCGCTGCCGCAAAACGCCGCGTCATCCTTGCTGGACGTGTTGCGCTGCTCGGTGCCCATCATGAAGCTCGAGAAGTCGAGCGTCCACTCCCACACCAGGCCGACCAGGTCATGGACGCCATAGCCATTCGGTTCGCCGCGTCCGACCGCACTCAGGTGCTTTGGATTGGGCGCGCTGAACCAGTCGAGCGATTGCTGTGCGATCTCGTTCTGTTTGCGTCCTTGATCGGCGAGCGCGTACTCCCACTGTTCAGTGGTCGGCAGTCGCAGGCCCTGTGCCTCGCAATAGGCCTCGGCTGCGAACCACGACACATTTGTCACGGGTTCGGCCGCCGCGCCTGCGTCGGGCAGCTTCAGATCCGAGCGCCACTTGGCGAGATACTGGCGATCGGCAAACAAGGGCTTGATACGCGACCTGCGCCATTCGGGATGCTGGCGCACGAAGTCGAGAAATTGACCGTTGGTCACCGGAGAGGCGTCGAGGCGGAACGCGGGTATCCGTAACGGGGCGGCCGCGACCCGGGCCTTGCCCTTTCCCGGGCTTTCCTGAAAGAACGGGACGAAATC
The DNA here is from genome assembly GCA_052143915.1 of Bradyrhizobium sp. Taxonomy (GTDB): domain Bacteria; phylum Pseudomonadota; class Alphaproteobacteria; order Rhizobiales; family Xanthobacteraceae; genus Bradyrhizobium. Next base: position 11,320 of record JBKQRS010000358.1, on the reverse strand, counting down.
ACCTTCGGGCAATCGCACCATGGACGTGGGTTGCGCCATGGCCGCGACCGCGGTCACGCTCACGATGACCGCGGCGATGGCCCACGCCTTCGCGCTTGGTTTAGTTTTTCGTGACACGGTTCGCCTGCACGTCGGCGGGGCGCACTTCGAGGCCGGAATTGCCCCATTTACTGTAGATGTAGGTCATGACATTGGCGATATCCTCGTCCGGCAGCTCCCATGCCGGCATGACGCCATTGAACGTCGCGCCGTTGACGGTCAACTTGCCTTCGAGCCCGCCGGTGACAGTCTTGATGGCGCGAGTCTTGTCGGCATTGAGATAATCTGACTTCGCCAGCGGCGGGAACGCGTCCGCGATGCCTGAGCCATTGGCCTGATGACAGGCCTGACAATTGTTGACGAAAACGGCCTCACCGGCCTTGATCCGTTCCGCCTTGTCCTTTGCGGCCGGCGGCGCCTTGGCGAGCTGTTCGGTGACGCGTGCGCCGACGCCCTCAGGCATATAGACCTCGTCGCTGGTCTTGCCGGAAAAGATCGTCTTGTTTTCCTCGCCGTTGACCTTCAGTTGCGCCAGAGCGCCGCGATTGAAGGCGCGACTGAGCGAATGATCAACCACGATGAACGTGCCGGGCACGCTGGTCTTGAACTCGGCAATTGCCGCACCGCCGGCCGGAATCATGGTGGTCTGCACGTTATGGGTCGGCGTGCTCATATTGCCTTCCGCCCAGACCGTATCGAAGATTTCGCCGATCACGTGGAACGAGGACGTCAGGTTAGGTCCACCGTCGCCGACGAAGAGACGCACGTTCTCGCCGACATTTGCGGTCAATGCCTGGTCACCGGTCGTCGAGCCGACCGATCCGTTGAAGACCACGTATTCCGGCTTCTCATCGATAGCCTTCGCCATGCTGAACGGTTGCAGGCCTTTTTCGCCGTTCGCGCCCTTGGTGTAGAAATCCCCCTGCATGACGTAGAATTCGCGATCTACCTTGGGCAGGCCTTCCTTCGGCTCGACCAGGATAAGACCATACATGCCGTTGGCGACATGCATGGCGACGGGCGCCGTGGCGCAGTGGTACACAAACAGTCCGGGGTTCAGGGCCTTGAACGAAAACACCGAGGTGTGACCCGGCGCCGTCAGTGAAGCCGCCGCGCCGCCGCCCGGCCCGTTGACCGCGTGAAGATCGATATTGTGCGGCATCTTGTTGGTGGGATGATTTTCGAGGTGCATCTCGACGAGGTCACCCTCGCGAACCCGGATGAATTTGCCGGGCACTTTGCCGCCGAAAGTCCAGAACGTGTAGGTGACGCCATCCGCCAGGCGCCCCTCGACCTCCTTGACTTCCAGATGCACGACAACTTTGGTTGCATGATCGCGGTGTATGGCCGGCGGCACCGCAGGCGCGTCGGTCAGGATGGCCTCTTCGCTACCGACAACTTCCGCCCGTGCGTTCTCGTCGCGGCTCGCGCTCCATGCGGGCAGGGTCAGGAGCACGGATGCCGCGGCAATAACGGCGCTCTTCGATACGGTTTTCATGTTTTCGGTCCCGATGCACAGAGTAGCAATTGAGTCCAGCAAGCCCCGCCTGGGCCTAAATGCTCGCTTGAGAGTAGAGCCAGGTTTTCCGCGCATATCTTTGCGATAGCGCAAACAAATCCCGATTTTCGCGAAGGGCTCGTCGTATCCAGATCCCGTCGGGGCAGTGGCAATGCCGGGGGAGGAGGTTCGCCCCCCTGTCAAAGCGGGCGTTGAGCCGATACGATGCGCTATCGGAAACTTCGGACAGGAGGTTCCGGTTGGCCAGACAGCGACATTGGGTTCGTTGCCGTTTCCAGCAAGGATAAATCGCGCGCCAATGACGATGGACCGTCCCGCCGCCGAGGTCGCTGCCGTCACCACCGTTCCCGACGATTTGCCGCCTTCGGTGCGGCACGGCATCTTTCTCTATCTCGGTATCCTGATCGTTCTTCTGGCCTTCGGCGGACCCTCGGGAGGCCTGATCGACATTCCCATCAGCTTTTTCCTCAAGAACAGACTGCATCTGGAAGCGCATCAGGTCGCTCACTTCCGCCTCATCGCGGCGATCCCGCTCTATCTGTCATTTGTGTTCGGATTCATCCGTGACATGTGGAATCCGCTGAAGATGAGAGATCGCGGATTCATGTTGCTGTTCGGCGCCATCTGCGCGCTGCTCTATCTCGGCTTTGCCCTGGCACCGATGACGTATTCGACGCTCCTCGCCGCGGTGCTCGCGCTGACGACCTCGTTCCTTTTTGTCGCCAGCGCCCAGAACGGGCTGACATCGACGATCGGCCAGCAGCACGCGATGACCGGCCAGATCAGCGCGGCGTGGAACGTGTTCGCGTCGATCCCCACCGTCGCGGCGCTACTGATCGGCGGCATGCTCTCCGGCCTGCTCGAAGACCACAACGCCGATTCTGCCGCCCGAATCCTGTTTCTCGTGGGCGCCGCGATCATGACCGCGGTCGCCCTTTTTGCCCTGTGGAAACCGAAGGACGTGTTCGACCATGTCCACGCCGAACGCGGGCCCGACCTGCACCCGGTCAATGACATCAAGCGGCTGTTCGGGCACTGGCGCATCTATCCGGCGCTATTGATCTGGCTGTTGTGGAATTTCGCGCCCGGCTCGGCGACGCCGCTGCAGTACCATCTCCAGAACACGCTGCATGCCACCGACGCCCAATGGGGCCAGTGGAATGCCATCTTTGCCGCCTCCTTCATTCCGACCTTCATCGTGTACGGATTTCTTTGCCGTCACTTTCCCCTGAAAATACTGTTGTGGTGGGGAACGATCATCGCCGTTCCGCAAATGGTGCCCTTGCTCTTCATTCATTCGGTGACGGGCGCCCTGGTCGCCGCGGTACCGATCGGCCTGATGGGTGGCGTCGCCACCGGCGCCTATATGGATCTGATCATCCGCTCCTGCCCCAGGGGCTTGCAGGGAACCATGCTGATGATGTCGAGCAGCCTTTATTTCGTGGTCTCGCGATTTGGCGACATTCTGGGGACGACGCTCTACGATCGCTACGGCGGCTTCACCGTTTGCGTCATCGCGATCACGGTCGTCTACGCGCTGATTCTCCCGGTCCTGCTGCTGGTACCCAAACCCCTGATCGCCACCGCCGACGGGCAGGCGCCCGAAAGCATGAGCGAGGCGTAACGCAGTCGTTTGGCTGTCGTAATCCGGGCCGATAGTTTGTAAGAAGTCGGTTGGCGGTGCCGGTCCGGTTTTCCCGGCGCTGACTTCCCGCTGACAAATCACTCTCTTCATTGGACGGCCCATCAATTGAGCGAAGATCCAAAGTTGCCCTCCGGCGATGCGCGGCAGACCCCGCAGGGCAAATTGCCGGTTTTGGCCCTGTCGGCGCTCGGGATCGTGTTCGGGGATATCGGAACCAGCCCGCTCTACACGTTCAAGACCGTGCTTGGCACCGCCGAAGTGCCGTCCGATCCCGCCACGATCCTGGGCGCCCTTTCGCTCGTGCTGTGGACACTCTTCATCATCACGACCATCAAGTATGTCTCGTTCGCCATGCGCGTCGACAATGACGGCGAGGGCGGCATCCTCGCCTTGATGGCGTTATTGGGCGTGAAGAAGCAGAACCGGCCGACCATCGTCGCCGTCGGCCTGTTCGGGGCAGCGCTGATCTACGGTGACGGTGCGATCACGCCCGCGATCTCGGTGCTGTCGGCGCTCGAGGGACTGAACATGGCGACGCCGGCGTTGCAGCCCTATGTGGTGCCCGCCGCGGTCGTGATCCTGGTCGCGCTGTTTGCGATCCAGTCGCAGGGAACCGCCACCATCGGCCACCTGTTCGGCCCGGTGATGCTGATCTGGTTTGCCGCCATGGCCGTGATGGGAGGCTGGGGCATCGTGCAGCACCCCGCGGTGTTTGCCGCGCTCAATCCCGGCTACGGCCTGTCCTATCTGTTCACGCACGGGCTGACCGGTTTTCTGGTGCTGGGCGCGGTGTTTCTGTGCGTCACCGGCGCCGAGGCGCTCTACGCCGACATGGGCCATTTCGGTAGCCGGCCGATCAAACTGGCCTGGTTCGCGATCGTGTTTCCGAGTCTGATCCTGAACTATGCCGGGCAGGCGGCGCTTGTGCTCGAAGGCGCGCCGACCGACGGCAATATTTTCTTCCGGCTCTGTCCGCCAATTCTCCTGATCCCGCTGATCGTGCTCGCAACCGTCGCCACCATCATCGCCAGCCAATCGATCATCACGGGCGCGTTCTCGATGACGCGGCAGGCGATCCAGCTCGGCTGGCTGCCGAGACTCCTGATCAAGCAGACCTCCTCGGAAGGTTACGGTCAGATCTACGTCGGCGTCGTCAACTGGCTCCTGATGATCGTGACCGTCGGCCTGACCATCGGGTTCGGCAAGTCCGACAATCTGGCGGCGGCCTATGGCATCGCCGTTTCGGCAACGATGCTGATGACGTCGGCGCTGCTGTTCATTGCGATGCGCGAGATCTGGGGCTGGAACATGTTCGCTGCAGGTTCCGTCGCAGCCTGCTTTCTCGTCGTCGACAGTGCCTTCTTCTTCGCCAACCTCACCAAGATCGCGGAGGGCGGATATGTGCCCTTGATCCTGGCCATCACCGTCTACGGCATGATGTGGATCTGGCATCGTGGCGCGGCCGCGATTTCGCTGCGCATGCACGAGGCGCTGATCCCGGTCTCGGATTTCATGGCCGGCCTTGCCGCCAGGAACGTGCCGCGGGTTCCGGGCACGGCCGTGTTCATGACCCGGACCGAACGCGACACGCCGCCGGTGATGGTCTGGCATGTCCGCCACAACCGCGCTTTGCATGAGCATGTCTTCGTGCTGCGCGTCGAAATCCAATCGGTGCCGTGGGTGTCATCCAGGAACCGCATGACGATCCAGGAAGTCGCGCCGAATTTCTGGCGCGCGGAAGCGCATTTCGGATTCATGGAGCGTCCTCATATTCCGGAACTGCTCGCCGCCAGCAAATCGCTGGGCTGCACCGTGGATCTCGACGACGTCACTTATTACGTCGGTCATGAGACGGTGGTCGGCCGCGAGGACGGCTTGGGCTTGCCGGCCTGGCAGGAGCGGTTCTTCGCCGTCATGGAGCGCAACGCCGTCCACGTCAGCGATTTCTTCAGCCTCCCCAACGATCAGGTGGTTGAGATCGGGCGGCAGGTTTCGATTTAGCGAGGCGTTATTTCGAAGCTGCCCGGCGGGGGTACGCGGCAAATCAGATTCAGATCGGGAAATATCCTTGACGTAAATCAAGACCTTATTGGCTGCGCACGACACATTGGAAAAAGCATTTCGGAGTGCCAACGTTGCGCGGACCTCAGGCAGCTGACGACAGTGACGCGCGATGTCGGCGGAAAGTCAGGGTCAACGTGATGGACGAACGCATTTCCCCGGACGCTGGTCAGTCCAAGGCGCCAAGCAAGCTTGTGCCGTTTCCGGCCCCTCAGGCCGTGCCTCCGAAAACGCACACCTCGCCGTTCCAATCTCTGTTCCAGAAATTCTGGCTGATCGCCGGGCTGTCGTCGCTGGTCGTGGCTGCGATCGCGGCCGTGGCGTGGTGGGCTTTGGACGAACGCGGCGGCATTCATTACGTGACCGCGCAGGTTGCGAAAGGCGCGGTGACCCGCGCGGTGACATCAACGGGAACCGTAAACCCGGAGCTGACGATCATCGTTGGCGCCGCCGTCTCCGGGATCATCCAGGAGCTGTTTTGCGACTACAACACCCAGGTGAAAAAGGGGCAAGTCTGCGCCCAGATCGATCCGCGTCCCTATCAGACGGTGGTTGACCAGAACAAGGCGGATCTGGCTGTCGCGAAAGCGCAACTCGAAAAAGACAAGGCGAACGAGGCCTATACCAAACTCGCGCTCGACCGTTACACCAACCTGATACAGACGCACGCGGTTTCGCAAGACGTATTTGACAATGCCAAGAACGCCTATGACCAGGCCGTGGCCCAGATTGCATATGACGAGGCGACGATCCAATTACGCCAGGCAGCGCTCGATGCAGCGCAGGTCAATCTTGACTATGCGAGCATTGTCTCGCCCGTCGATGGCACTGTGGTCTCACGCAATGTGACGATGGGGCAAACCGTCGCCTCGAGCTTCCAGACCCCGACGCTTTTTCTCATCGCCAGCGACCTCACCAAGATGGAAGTCGACGCCAATGTGAGCGAAAGCGACATCGGCGGAATCAAGCTGGGCAACAAGGCCACCTTTACGGTGGACGCCTACCCGAAGCGCACATTTGAGGGCGCGGTCACCCAGGTCCGCCAGTCTCCGCAGACGGTTCAGAACGTTGTCACCTACGATATCGTGATCGGTGTCGACAATACGGACCTCGCGCTGATGCCGGGCCTGACGGCCGCCAGCCGTATCGTTGTCGATCAACGCGACGACGTGATGCGGGTGCCGAACCAGGCGCTCCGTTATGTCCCAAGCAACCTCCCGCGCAACGCTCCATCCGATCAGGCCCGGGTTTGGGTTCTCCGGGAAGGGCAGCCGGTAGCCGTTGCCGTGGTGACTGGGCTCGACGACGACAGCGTCACGGAGATCGTCAGCGGTGACCTGAAGCCCGGCGACCTCGTCATCACCGCAGAGCAACTCGCGATGGCCAATAAAGCTATCGTGCCACGTTTCTGATTTCCGTCGAACCCCACGCGCAGCCTAGGCATGGTCGAACCCATCATCAGAGTCTCGAACGTGACGCGGACGTATCACGTCGGCGACGTCGATGTGCATGCATTGCGCGGCGTCAGCCTGGTTGTCGAGCCCGGCGAATTTATCGCCATCATGGGATCGTCCGGATCCGGAAAATCCACGTTGATGTCGCTGCTCGGTTGTCTCGATCGGCCGTCCAGCGGCGAGTATTATCTGGAAGGAGTGAACGTCGCGCGGCTGACGGAGCCGGAATTGGCGCGCATCCGCAGCGAACGATTGGGTTTCGTTTTCCAGAGTTTCAATCTTCTCGCGCGTACCAGCGCGCTCGAGAATGTCGCTCTGCCGCTGTTCTATGCGGCCGCGGGGACGTCGAGCGGGACCGAGCGCACCGAACGGGCACGGGCATCGTTGAAACTGCTGGGTTTGGCCGATCGCGAGCGCAACACGCCGGGGCAATTGTCCGGCGGCCAGCAGCAGCGTGTCGCCATCGCGCGCGCCTTGATCAACAATCCGATCCTGCTGCTTGCGGACGAGCCGACCGGCAATCTCGATACCCGCAACTCGCATGAGATCATGGAGACGCTGCAATCGCTCAACCGCGAGCGCGGCGTCACCATCATCGTCGTCACCCATGAACCGGACATCGCGACCTACACCGACCGGGTGATCATCATGCGGGACGGAGAGGTGATATCGGACGAACGAAAGCCGGCCATCCGCCCGCCAGTGGAAGCTTCGACCGGGGTTTTGGCTGCCGGTTTGCTTCCCGACCCGCCGCAGCCGGCGCCGGTCGCCGCCAGCGCCCGTGCGGGCTCGTTGCGGGCATTCGCGGTGATGATCGTCGCCGCGGCATTGCAGGCGCTTGCCCGCAACAAGATGCGATCTGCGTTGACCATGCTCGGCGTGTTCATCGGCGTTGCCGCGCTGATCGCGATGGTCGCGGTCGGTCAAGGCGCCAACGAAGCGGTTCGCAAGCAGATCGAGAGCCTCGGAACCAACCTCCTGGTGGTCGTCCCCGGCGCCACCACGATGGGCGGAATGCGCAGCGGACAAGGCAGTGCCTCCACGCTCACCGTCGTCGACGCCGCGGCGCTGCGCCGGGAAGCTCCGGCCGTGGGCAGCGTCAGCTACCTCATTCGCCAGTCTGGACAGGTCCAATACGCCAATCAGAACTGGGCCACGAACATTCAAGGTGTCAGCGCCAACTATCCGCCGATCACCAATTGGCAGATCGTGGCGGGGCGAGGAATTTCACGGGAGGATGTCAACAGCGCGGCTCTCGTCGTGGTGCTGGGACAGACCGTCGCGCGCCAATTATTTGGGACAGAGGAGAATCCGATCGGCGCTGTGATCCAGGTCAAAAGCATGCCGCTGCGGGTAATTGGCCTCTTCGCGTCCAAGGGACAAACAGCTTACGGGACCGATCAGGACGATCTCGTCATGATTCCGTTCACGACCGCCGAACGCAAGGTGCTCGGCGTCGCGGCGCCAAGCCTGCAGCAAGCTCCGCTCAATTGGGTCTATCTGCCACCGCCCAATCCCTACAACCTTCAGCAGCGGCTGACGGGTTACGTCAACCAGATCTATGTCCAGGCGATCAATGCCGCCGAGGTTCAGCCTGCGGTCAGCCAGGTTACGGACATCCTGATGCGGCGGCACCGGATCCGGCCGGGCGAGATCAACGACTTCACGGTCCGCAACCTGAGCCAGATCGCGGAGACCGCCGAAAGCTCCAGCCGCATCATGGCGCTCCTGCTTGCCGCGGTCGCATCGATATCGCTGATCGTGGGCGGTATCGGCATCATGAACATTCTCCTGGTGTCGGTGACCGAGCGCACCCGCGAAATCGGTCTGCGCATGGCGATCGGTGCCCGAAGGACGCATGTCCTGCTGCAGTTCCTAGCCGAGTCGGTGATCTTGAGCGTCACCGGCGGCATCGCCGGAATCATCGTGGGCGTCGTGTTCTCCGAGATGATCTCGCTCGTCGCCGGCTGGCCCGCGCCGATCTCGCTGGCCGCCGTCGCCGGCGGGTTTCTGTTTTCCGCCGCCGTGGGAATCTTCTTCGGCTATTACCCCGCGCGAAAGGCCGCCAGCCTCGATCCGATCGAGGCGCTGCGATACGAGTGAGGGACTCTGGATCTTGATTCCGATTAGCTTGAATCGGATCATGATCTCATATCTTTGTTTGAGCATGATCTCCGCGCAAACGCGTTCCGCGTTTGTCGCGAGGGAAAACCGGTTCCCGCTTTGCGCTAACGCGGCCCTTCGGGTCCGGATCATGCTCTACGGTTTCGGTTTGGTCCCTTTGGCGACACAGGAACCCGCCGCGCATTTCAGGTTCGACGTGGCAACGACGGGGCCGCCCTTTTTCGGCGGTGTGACGGGCGGCTTGGTCGCGCCGCCGGTCGGACCTGGGGTTGTCGTGCTGGCGGTCAAGTTTGGCGGCGCCCCGCTGCCGGTGGAACCTGGCGTCGGCGTGCCGCCGATCGAACCCTGCTTCGTCATGCCGCCGGTTGGAGGTTTCGTCACGCCGGCGGTTGGAGGCAGTGTCTTCGCGCCGCCGATCACGGGACCGGGCTTCGCCGCGCCGCCAACCACGCTTGGCTTCGTCTTGGTCGCTCCGCCGACCGCGGTTTGGGCGGAGGAGGAATGAGTAAAGCCGATCGCGAGCGCGCCAGGGAGCACACCAAGCAGGATCGCCGCGACCATCGCTCCGTTCTTCATAGACGCATCCTTTGTCTCGTGCCGCCGACCCGGACGTTGGGGCAGCATGCATGATTGCCTTGCCCGCACGGCCGCGCCGTCGATGCGGCGCAGGTCTTGCGGTGTTGGCCGACACTTTAGCGAAGGTTGCGGAAATGTGCGACAGGCCCGGAGCATTCCGAGCGGGTCGGTTGACCCAACGCACGCGCTGACCATCAAACCAAGGGCGGCGCGCGGCGCGGATAATTCGGCCAAATCAGAGGGATTTCTCTGATTTGGCTATTTTTGGCTATTTTAAGTATATTAAATGGCGCGCGAGCACCGGTTCCGGGAACGCTGTTGCTTGCCGGATTTTCTAGAGCGAGATCACTTTTCGTTGAATCGTCATCTCGCTCTATCTTTTTGTTTGAGCATGATCTTTTCGGAAAACCGGTGTCCACTTTTCCGGATCATGCTCTAGGCCGGCTTCTTCGCATAGACCATGCACCAGCCCTCCGGCGAAATGGTTCCGTCGACGGATTTGCAGGAGGAGGGGGCTTCAAACAGCGCGCAATTCTCACAGCGCTGCTCGCCCTTCGGCGTGTCCTGATACTTCACTGCCTTTTGCGGCGCCTTCGCCGCCTTCGCGGGCGTCGATGCGCCCACGAGTGCCGCCACGCCGGCAACGGCTCCGGCCGCTCCAGCTGCGACGGTCAATATCCGGCGCCGGGAAATTCCGCTTGATTCTGTCATGGCACGCTATCCTGCTTTGATAATGAATAGCGCAACCATGAGCAGTTTTGCATCGCACCACATTGATCTGGAGCAACCGGATTCGTGGTGGTCCTATTGGGCGCTGTCGCCACGATCCCGCTAAGGGGTCATTCCAGATTGCTGAGATAGGCCGCCACGGCCTTGATCTGCGATTCGGTCAGGTTATGCGCGATCGGCCCCATGATGGCCGAGGTGTCCGGGTTGGCCTTGTCCTGGCCTCGCTCCTTGTCCCAGTTTGTCAGCTTCCGGTATATGTAATCACTGAGTTGCCCCGCGAGGCGAGGAAATGCGTCGCGGCCTTTGGCGTCAGGCCCGTGACAGGAGGCGCATGGCGGAATGTCGGACTTGGCGATCCCTTCCTCAAAGATCTTCTTTCCCTCGGCTGTGTTTCCCCCTGGGCCCCCGCCAAGCGGCTTCGGGTTGAGATCCTTGAAATGCTCGGTCAGACCCTTCAACATTGGCGGGCTCAGCACGTGCGCCACGTTGAACATTACCGGATTGTTCCGCCTGCGCTCGATGAACGCCTGCAACTGGTTTTCGATATATTCGGGCTGCTGTCCGGCAAGCCGGGGCATCGGGAACGACCCACGAAAGCCTTGCCCGGATATCCCGTGGCAGGTCTTGCAATAATCGGTCTTGGCCTTAAGCTCGGCTTGGGAGACCTCGGTCTTTCCCTTGTTCTTGTCCTGCGCTTGCGCCGCAGCAGACACTGTTGTGGCGATGGCCGCAGCCAATAGTACCGATAAAATGCGCATAAGACCGCCCTTTTGATAATCGCCACGTTACGCCGTGCCGGGTAGTTCGATCCAGTTCAATTTTTCCGGGCCAATTTGATCCAGATCAATCCGATTCCGGCGAATCTGGCCCACAAAGCCCATTGTCGGGCAGAAGATGGGGACAAACCGTCAATAGTGCCTGTTTTATCGCATCGGCGTACGGCGAAATATAACATTTCGACGGATGTCGATTTGTTGCGTCTGCAACGATTGTTGCCAAAATGTCTCTCACTCCTGAAAACTGACTCGCCGGCAGCTATTGCCTTGGCCGTGCTTCCCACTCATGGACTATCGTCGTTCCCGTAAGCGACTTTCGATTCAGGATTCGTGCGTCGGCACGGAGCGCTGTAAACAACGGGATAGCGCGCAATGCGAGGCGATGGCGGTCGTATCA
>JBKQRS010000357.1:0-4125 GCA_052143915.1 Bradyrhizobium sp. | reverse complement strand
GCTGGTGCGCCCGATCGAGCGGCTCCAGCAAAATCTCGCGATTTCGGTACCGACGCTCTCGCAAATTGCCGCCGAGGCGGCGTTCGAAGGCCGCCAGGAGATGGAAGCGGTGAAACAGGGCTATCTGGAGAACCGCCGCATTCTGATCGAGGGTCTGCCGAGCGCCGGCCTCACCAAATTCCTGCCCGCCGACGGCGCGTTTTACCTCTACGCCGACGTTTCGGATTTCACCTCCGACAGTTTCAAATTTGCCGGTGAAATGCTGGAACATGCCCGCGTCGCGGCCACCCCCGGCGTCGACTTCGATCCGGTTCACGGTCACCGGTTCATCCGCTTCTCCTACGCGCGTTCGGCCGATGAGATGCGTGAAGCCGTTGCGCGCATCTCGCAATGGCTTGGATGAAGCTCGCCGCTTCGAGGCGCAGCGCCTAATCTTGACGCCACAAAATAGATCGGTGCCATTGACTCAGCCGACACAATTGATTTTGGCTGGGGCCGGCACCACGGTGATCCACGCAAACAGCGGGACTGCTGCGCAGAAAAGTTCGTTGGGGAGTGAAATTGATGGCGGCAACGATCGCAACCGCGGCACCAGCCCGCGCCGCGAAACCCTGGTACAAAGTCCTTTATATCCAGGTGCTCATCGCCATCGTGCTTGGTGCCGTCGTCGGCTGGCAGTGGCCGGGCCTCGCGACCAGTGACTGGATCAAGGCGCTCGGCGACGGCTTCATCAAGCTGATCAAGATGGTGATCGCGCCGATCATCTTCTGCACGGTGGTCTCGGGCATTGCGCATATCCAGGATGCCAAGAAGGTCGGTCGCATCGGCATCAAGGCACTGGTCTATTTCGAGATCGTTTCGACCTTCGCGCTGATCATCGGGCTCACCGTCGGAAATCTGGTGCGCCCCGGCGCGGGTTTTGGCGGCACGATGGCCAATGCGCAGGCGGTGGCCAACTACGCCAAGCAGGCCGAGGCCCAGAGGAGTGTCGATTTCTTCCTTCACATCATCCCCGACACGGTGGTCGGCGCCTTCGCAACCGGCGAGATATTGCAGGTCCTGCTGTTCTCGATCCTGTTCGGGTTTTCCATCATGGGTCTCGGCGAACGCGGCCACACCTTGCGTTCCTTCATCGACGATGCGGCGCACGGGGTTTTCGGCGTCATCGCCATCGTCATGAGGGCCGCGCCGATCGGGGCTTTTGGCGCGATGGCCTTTACCATCGGCAAGTTCGGTACCGGGGCCATCCTCAACCTGATCGGCCTGATCGCGACGTTCTACCTCACCGCGGCGCTGTTCGTTCTTGTGGTGCTCGGCATCGTCGCGCGGATTGTCGGTTTCTCGATCTTCAAATTCCTGGCCTACATCAAGGACGAGTTGCTGATCGTGCTGGGCACGTCGTCCTCGGAAAGCGCGCTTCCCTCCCTGATGGAGAAGCTCGAACGGCTCGGCTGTTCGAAGTCGGTGGTGGGTCTCGTGGTGCCGACCGGATACTCGTTCAATCTCGACGGCACCAATATCTACATGACGCTCGCAACCCTGTTCATCGCGCAGGCGCTCAATTTCGATCTCACCCTCGGACAGCAGATCACCATCCTCTTGGTCGCGATGCTGACCTCGAAGGGGGCGTCCGGCATTACCGGGGCGGGCTTCATCACGCTGGCGGCGACGCTCGCCGTCGTCGATCCGCGGCTGGTTCCGGGCATGGCGATCGTGCTGGGCATCGACAAGTTCATGAGCGAATGCCGCGCGCTGACGAACCTTTGCGGCAACGGCGTCGCCTGCGTGGTGGTGTCGTGGTGGGAGGGCGAACTCGATCACGAACGGTTGCTTGCCAATCTCAACAAGACGATCGATCCGACCGATGTGGAGACAGCGGTCACGACGGGGTAGCACGTTTTTAAGCGGAAGCTTGCCCCGGACTTGATCCGGGGTGGGTACCGTTCGCGAAAAGGATAAAGAAAGCGCGTTAAAATAAAGGATTGGAGCCGCAACAAACAAAACCGCCCGGTCTTGCCGGGCGATTTTTTCGTTTCACAAGATCGATTTGCTATTCGCCGTTGCCGAAGCGCCGCGACCACCATCCGGCGCGACGGGGCTGGGTGTCGGTGGTCGTTTCGGAAGCAGGCTGCTGAGCAGGTGCCGGGGATGGCGCCGGCTCAGGCGGGGTGTGGCTGACCGGCGCCGCCGCGTCAGGCTGGGCATTGACGAGGAAGCTCACCTTCTCGCGCACCGTCGAGCGCCGCCGCGCGGCCGCCCTCTCGGCCTCCTGAGCGCTCTCGGCTTCAGGCGTCGTCCGCGCCGTTTCCTGCGCACTGCGCTCGGCAGGCTGTTGATCGGGCGGCGGCGCAATGGATTCGGGTTGCATTACCGGCTGAGGCGGTAGCGCAGAATACCCGTCGAAATCCGCCACCGCGTTCGTCACCTCCGGCGACGATGCCGGCCCGAGCTCATCCAAAATCGATGCAGCCAGGCCGTCCTCCGGTCCGCCGCGCCGGCGGCGTCCGCCGCGGCGTCCGCGACGGCGCGGTCGCCGCTCGCCGCCTGCCGCCTGATCGGGGCGAGCCAGGCCGGGCTGCTCTTCGGACTCGTCCTCCTCTGAATCGCTCTCGTCCCCCCCGGTAACCTCGGCAGGGATGGGCACCGTTCGCGCCACGCCGCTTTCGTCACGCGCTGGGCCAGCCTCGCGCGCCTCGCCGCCGCGGCCGCGCCGCCGCCGTCGCCGTTTGCGCTTCGGGCCGTCGGCGCCTGCTTCGGTGCCAGATTCTTCTCCGCCAGCTGTATCCTCGGTGAGCCCTTCGGTTTCGTCGGTTTCAACTTCCGATTCGGTTTCGATGTCGAACGGCTCGTCCTCGTCGTAGGCTTCCTCCGACTGCAACGGATACGCCGCAACCTGCGCCGCCAGCAGCGCCTTGGCAGCCTCCAGCGTGTGCACCTGTTCGCCCCGATCGATAACGAACGACTGCTGACCGCTCACCGTCGGGTCGGCAATCACGGCCAGCGTCACCTTGAAGCTGTTTTCGAGATCGCGCAGATGGCCGCGCTTGTGATTGAGAACGTAAAGCGCGACGTCGGTCCGGGTGCGCACCACGAGATTGTGGGTCGCGCCCTTCATCAATATTTCTTCCAGGCCGCGCAGCAATTGCAGCGCCACCGAAGACACCGAACGGACGTGACCGCTGCCGCCGCATTGCGGACAGGGTTCGGTCGAGCTCTCCAGCACGCTGGCGCGGATGCGCTGGCGCGACATTTCGAGCAGTCCGAAATGCGAGATGCGTCCGACCTGGATTCGGGCACGGTCCTGCCGCAGGCAATCGCTGAGCTTGCGTTCCACCGCACGGTTGTTGCGCTTCTCGTCCATGTCGATGAAGTCGATGACAATCAGACCGGCGAGATCGCGGAGCCGCAGCTGGCGGGCGACTTCTTCGGCGGCTTCAAGATTGGTCTTGAGCGCGGTATCCTCGATATGGTGCTCGCGGGTCGAGCGGCCGGAATTGACGTCGATCGATACCAGCGCCTCGGTCTGGTTGATCACGATGTACCCGCCGGATCGCAACTGCACGGTCGGCGAGAACATCGCATCGAGCTGGCTCTCGACTCCCATGCGCGAGAACAGCGGCTGGCCGTCGCGATATTGTTTCACCGCGCGCACGTTCGAGGGCATCAGCATCTTCATGAAATCGCGGGCTTCCTGATAACCGGCTTCGCCGGCGACCAGGATTTCGTCGATTTCCTTGTTGTAGAGATCGCGCAGCGACCGCTTGATCAGCGAGCCTTCCTCGTAGACGAGGGTCGGCGCCTGCGATTTCAGGGTCATGTCGCGCACGGTTTCCCACATGCGGATCAGATACTCGAAGTCGCGCTTGATCTCGGGCTTGGTGCGGGAAGCGCCCGCGGTGCGCAAGATGATCCCCATGCCCTCGGGCACATCGAGATCCTGGACGACTTCCTTCAGCCGCGAGCGATCCTGCGCCGAGGTGATCTTGCGGCTGATGCCGCCGCCGCGCGCGGTATTGGGCATCAGCACGGCGTAGCGGCCGGCGAGCGACAGGTAGGTCGTCAGCGCGGCGCCCTTGTTGCCGCGCTCTTCCTTGACGACCTGCACCAGCATCACCTGGCGGCGCT
>JBKQRS010000356.1:0-4405 GCA_052143915.1 Bradyrhizobium sp. | reverse complement strand
GTCAGTGACCACGAACCGGAGCTAAATGCTTCGATAGAACGCTCTCCAGTGACGTTTCCCTGCGAAGCCGTTCCCTACCTGCTGTCGACTGTGGAGGCGCTGGTGATTTTGTTCGCCAGTCTGTTCGGCGGCTTTATTTATCACTGGGCATCCGGAACCCCGATCCCCGACCTCTCCGCTTATTTTGCCTTGGGCCTGATCGCGAGCTTCATTCATATCGTTAGGCTGGGCGGGCGCGGTTACTACGACTTCGAGAGCGCCGCGAAACCCACGGTCGAAATCGTTGAAGTTCTAATTTCGTGGTTTACCACTGGATTGATGCTGGCCTTCTTCGCGTTCCTACTGAAGATAGGCGAGTCATTTTCACGTGGCTCATTTTTGGTATTTCTCGCTAGCGCACCCATTGCGCTGCTGGCTGAGCGAAAAACCGCCAAGTTCCTAATTGCGAGAGCCGCTGCTCATGGTGCGATTGGCCGCCGCAATATGGTCTTGCTCGGTGATCGCGTCGAATTGGATTCTCTTGAGCCAAGAGATTTACTGGCTTTTTTTGGCGCTGGCGAAGTCAACCGGTTTTCGTTGAGCACAGACAGCGACCCGTCGGTTAAGAGGTCCAGCGATACCAAGACGCTCGACCTCGTAGCGAATTTTATTCGCAGAAATAACACGGCCGAAATTCTGTTGGCGCTTCCCTGGAGTGACGCCGCGCGCATCGAAATAATCCGCGAACAGATCAAGATGCTGCCCGTTTCCGTAAAATTGTTGCCCGATTCGCAAATACGAACTCTGACGAACTGCGCCTCGTCGGCCCATCAGCGCATCGTCTCGCTCGAAATTCAACGGGCCCCGCTCAGTACCGCTGAGCGCATCGTCAAGCGTGCGATTGATATCTCGATTGGGCTCTTGGCACTGGTATTCTTCGTTCCAATCATGGCGCTGACGGCATTAGCGATAAAATTCGACGGAGAAGGGCCTATCTTCTTCCTGCAAAATCGAAGGGGATTTAACGGCCGCCAGTTTGTGATGTTCAAGTTCCGTACCATGACGGTGCAAGAAAATGGTGATGTCATTACGCAAGCCACGCGCAACGATCCACGCGTGACCAGAATTGGCAGATTGCTGCGCGCTGCTAGTATTGACGAATTACCACAACTTATAAACGTCGTGCGGGGAGAGATGTCGCTTGTCGGGCCCCGGCCTCATGCTTTGGCCCATGACAATTACTTTGAAAAATTGCTGCAGGATTACGCGTTCCGTCATCATGTCAAACCCGGGATGACCGGATGGGCACAAGTAAATGGGCTGCGCGGTGCTACGCCTTCGGTCGATCAGATCTCGCGGCGGGTAAAGATGGATCTTTGGTATATCAACAATTGGAGCCTTTGGCTCGACATTCAGATCTTGATCAAGACACTGTTTGAAGTCTTGCGGAAGCGCAACGCGTTTTGATTGTTGAAGGCGCCGCGCACCATAGCAAGATAATCGTGGACCAAGCCCGAATGAGGTATGGTAGACAAACCAGGCAAATGCGAGGAATACGTCTAATACGCTACCGACTGTTCAGATCTGGTGTCCTGAACCAGAAATTCGCAACATTACAATGTGTGCGCTTGAGTACTGTGGCGGCAGAAGCGTTCGATAGAAGCGAGGATCTCGTCGGCGGATTTGCTCTATTTGAATGGCTTGGGATTGTCGTTGTGCTGACTGATGAAGTCCACAATGTCTGCGCGCAGAGCCTGAACGCTGCGATAGATGCCGTGCCGGATCTTTTTTGCCGGTGATGAGCTAAGAAGCGCTCGACCTGATTGAGGCAGGACAAACTGGCCGGTGTGAGATGGACATGCCAGCGCGGCCATTTAGCAAGCCAGCTGCGGATCAGCGGGGCCTTGTGCGTGGCACAGTTTTCCATGACGAGATGGACATCGAGACTGCGTGGGACGGCGGCCTCAATCTCATCGAGGAACTTGCGGAACTCGGCGGCGCGGTGGCGGGAATAACATTTGCCGATGACCTTGCCTGTCGCAATGTCGAGCGCCGCGAAGAGCGAGATCGTGCCGTGGCGCGTAGCTCTCACAGTCGATCGGACAGTCCGATGGCCCTTGAGCGTTGATCTGACCTTGCCCCCTGTCTCAACCGCCGCAACCACCCGTTAGCGACGATCGATGGGAATTAGGTTCTCCCATCCATACTGGCCTCCCTCCCAGCCAGCACGCTGAATCAAAACAGACCCGATTTGGGAATGCCAGATCGAATTAACCTAGTGACCTCCGCTCTAGGTATCCTCGATGCCAATGCGCTCTTTCCAGAGAAGCCACGCAAGAAGCACTAAGCTCGGCGTCCAGGACAGCATCATCCCAAGGAGTATTGCTTGCCCAGTCGACATAAACGTCCCCACGTCATCATCGAATTTTGTAATGCTGCGGAGAATCTTAAGATTCGACAAGCAAAAGATGTCTTGCAGTGCAAACTCTTCTCTGCCGGTACCTCGCGCGGGCGATATTACTCTATCATCTTGGCCGGTGCTTCGCTCCCGCAGTCGCCAGACTTTCCAATTATCCTTCCGATGATATTATTAAATCTATATCAATTATTACTTAGTTAATTGTAGGTCGTTTCCACCTCGATCGGAGTCACCCTGGAAATGTAGACGTTCAATTTTCCCTCGGATGAAATCTCTCGCAAAGAACGGGGCATTAATGGCTGTAATCCGACCAACAACATTCGGAATAGAGCCGTCGCAGACACCGAGTACTACGCGGATAATCCGGGCATCCGACTTACTCAGGCTGGTGCTCGTAGTGTACGGAGGGAGCCGCCGAGCTTTTCTCGCACGTGTCAGCGGAAGGTGTGTTCCGCGGGTTTCGATGCTAGCACTACTTTGGCAGATTTATTCACGCCGTTGCTTTTCGCCGATTTGTCTTCTGCAGTACGGGCATCGCTGAGGTCGTGGTCGAACGATGAGTTCGACGATGGCGTGGCGTACGGCCGGCAGCGTCGGCTGAGGCGGTGGACCGTTGATTCTTTTTTTTCCGCCCCGCTTGTGCGAGACGGCAATACTGGAGGAATGCGTAGGCGATCATGGTCATGAGGGCATGGCGATGGAGGCCTTGCCAGGATCGTCCCTCGAAGTGATCGAGCCCGAGTTCCTCTTTCAACTGCTGATGGGCCTGTTCGCAAATCCATCGCGCTTTGATCGTGGCGGCTAACGTGCGCAGATCCGTCTTGGCCGGCAGATTGGCGAGATAATATTTCTTCTCTCCCGACGTCCTGTGTTCACCGATGAGCCACGCTTCGTCTCCTGGAAGGTGCTGCTGGCCCTTGTCCTTGATCCGCTGCGGAGGTCCATCGGCGGTCCGCACGCGAACAGCGGCGAAGCGAGCTTCCAGCCGACCCTTGGTGCCGTTCCGCCAACTCACATTTTGCCACTTGGCATTGGCCAGCATGTCTTCGGCCGCCCTCGACAGGATATCCGGAATGTGCCGCTTGCGAGGACGACCCCGACCGGCAACCGGCCAGATCAGCTTTACCCCGACCGGATACATCTTAAGGTGACGAGGGATACCAACGGCCCAGGCCAGGCCGCGTGTCGTGAGCCCCTGCCGGAACGGCGCGCTGAGGCCGTAACCGGCATCCGCCAGCACACAGCCAAAGCGCATACCGGCTGCCATCACGCGATCGATCTCCGCCAAGGCGATCTCTGGCTTGGTCCGCGCCGCGCTGTGCTCGACTGGAACGCCCGCACGCTTCAAACGCACCGGATTGCTCGTCCAACTTTCGGGAACGAAGAGACGTAATGCCACCATGACCGGCACTTCACCCCGCGCAAGCGTCAGCGACACCAATGTTTGGCAATTGGCCGTCTTGCCGAGAGACGAGGCATATTGCGGAGCCACACCAACCGAACGATCGCCCTTCTTCGGCATCGCTGTATCGTCGATGACCAGCACCGCATCTTTGCCGCCGACGAGGCGATCGGCCTGAACGAGCAGTTCCGACTCCAATGGCGCCGCATCCCAGACGCCATCAGCGATGAAATGGTGCAACTGATCATAATCGCCCGGCGCCAGCCGCGCCGCCATCGGTTGGACGCTCTTGCGATCCCCCGGTCCAATCAGCCCCGCAACATACAGCGGACACATCCGCCGACGAGCCTTGTGACCTAAGCGATCCAGAAATGGCTCAAGCCAGCGTCCAAGCTCATCTTCCCACTTCGACGTCGTGTCTACCATTGGTCGGCCCTCCAAAAGCCGACCACCCATGAATCATTGAAAACCTGATTCGGGAATCCAGTTGCGCCGATCAATCCAAAAAATCTGCCAAAGTAGTGCTAGAGCCTGTCCTCAATTAGAGGATTCCCAAGCATATTATCGCGTGATTCGTAGGCGGTGAGCTGATTCGGAGCTGACAG
>JBKQRS010000355.1:0-2582 GCA_052143915.1 Bradyrhizobium sp. | reverse complement strand
GAACTGGCCGGATTCGGCGGCGTTCATGCGGAAATAGGTCGACAGCTCCATCGGGCAGCGCACGCCCGGCGGCACATAGACGAACGAGCCGTCGGAAAACACCGCCGAGTTCAACGTGGCGAAGAAATTGTCCGAGGTCGGCACCACCGTGCCGAGATACTTCTTCACCAGATCAGGGTGCTCGCGGATCGCTTCCGAGATCGGCATGAAGATCACGCCGGCCTGCTTGAGTTCCTTCTGGAAGGTAGTCGCCACGGAGACGGAATCGAACACGGCGTCGACGGCGATCCTGCGCTCGCCTTCGGGACGCACCACGCCTTCGAGCATCTCGACTTCGCGCAAGGGGATGCCGAGCTTCTCGTAGGTCTTCAGGATTTCCGGATCGACCTCATCGAGCGAGGCCAGTTCCTTCTTCTTTTTCGGCGCCGAGTAGTAATAAAGATCCTGGTAATCGATCTTGGGATAGTGGACGCGGGCCCATTTTGGCTCGGCCATGGTCAACCAGCGGCGATAGGCCTCCAGGCGCCACTCCAGCATCCACGCCGGTTCGTTCTTTTTCGCGGAGATGAAGCGGACGATATCTTCGGAGAGCCCCTTGGGCGCCTTGTCCGACTCGATGTCGGTAACGAACCCGTATTTGTATTGCTCGACGTCGACGCTCCGAACCCGTTCGACGGTCTCTTGCACGGCTGCCATTCGTCACTCCACCCGCGGAGCAGCTACCGGATCGTGCCGGGTATGCCACTGCGTATTCAATTGCAGATCGCGACTTGATCGCGCATGTGCCGCCGTTCGCGCGATCACCCGCCGGACCCGCAGGTCTTTGCCGGCGACCAGCACCATGAGCAGTTCACCGAGCCGGGCAATGAGCCCGCGCGGAGTCGTAGTGTTGCTGCCGTCGTTTGACATCGGATCGCTCCTCACGCGGGCACGCAGGTATTTTCAACCGGGCAAACCACCGCGCATTGCGGCGTATCGAAATGCCCAACGCATTCAGTGCATTTCTTGGGATCGATGATGTACATGTCGTTCTTGAGACGGATGGCGGCGTTCGGACATTCGAATTCACAAGCGCCGCATACCGTGCATTGTGAGGCAATGATCTTGTAGGCCATCTCGTGACTCCCGCGCGTCGGTGCCGGACGCCGTCTCCCTTTCAAGCGCCATGCCAGAAATCAGACCGTTGATTTGTAATCGTTATTTGCTGTTTTGACGGATCAACGTCCTGTCGCGGCCACGACAGGCTGTCGCAACTGCGACAGTCGGGATTAGAGCGCGTTCGAGCGGAATCGAGACTGGTTCGCGTCAAGACATGGCGTCGACCGAACGCTCCACAGACCCGTCTCGATCCTATCGAAACGGAAAGGGCTTTAGAGGTGCTTGACCTCGATGCCATGCTTCTTCAGCGCATAGCCGATCTGGCGCGGCGTCAAACCGAGGATGCGGGCGGCCTTGGCCTGGACCCAGCCGGACTTCTCCATCGCCGCGATGAACCGATCACGTTCGGGCAACTGTCCCCAATTCGCTTCCGTCGAGCCTGCAGGCATTGAGACCTGGTCGGTGGCTGGCTGGCTTGAGGAGCTGGCATGCGTCGCGCCGCCTGCGGATGCAGCCGGCAACACCGGAAGCGGAATCGCGGGTCGCAACCGCGGCGGCGCCACTTCCGAACGGCCCTTCCACAGCATCGCAGACAGGCATTCGTTCCTGCGGCAGGCAAAGTCATCCATCACGATCGACGGACCATGCGCCAAGGTCGCGGTCCGCTGAACGCAATTCTCAAGCTCGCGCACATTGCCCGGGAAGCCACAGCCCATCAGCACATCCATCGCGGTCGCGTCGAATGACAGGGTCCGGCCGTTCTCGCCGTTAAAGCGCTTGAGGAATTCGCCGGCAAGCTGCGGGATATCGCTGCGCCGATCGCGCAGCGGCGGCATCAATATCGGCACCACGCTGATCCGATAGTAAAGATCGGCGCGGAATTCCTTGCGAGACACCGCTTCCTCTAGGTTCCTGTTGGTTGCCGTGACCACGCGCACGTCAACCTTGATCGTGTGGTTGCCACCGACGCGCTCGAATTCCTGCTCCTGAAGCACGCGCAGGAGCTTGGCCTGGAAAGCGGGAGAAATTTCTCCGATTTCATCGAGGAACAGCGTGCCTTTGTCGGCGAGTTCGAAGCGCCCCCGGCGCGCATTGATCGCACCGGTGAATGCTCCCTTTTCATGGCCGAACAGCTCGGACTCTAGCACCGATTCCGGCAATGCGGCGCAGTTGATCTTGATGAAGGGACCTTTAGCACGCGGCGAAAGCTCGTGGATGGCTTTGGCGATCAGTTCCTTGCCGGTGCCGGATTCACCGCGCAGCAACACGGTTGAATTGGACTTGGCGACGATCGATATCTTCTCGAGCAGCGAACGGAGCGCTGGACTGTCTCCGACGATGCCCTTGATCAAAACCTTTTTTCGCTCACGTGCCGGTTTGAGATCCGACAGCTCCTTCTGCAAACGGTAACTTTCGGCCATCAGGCGGTCGCGGTCGCGCGAGACGACGCGATGGAGCTGCACGGTCTGGCCGATCAGATTGGC